>NZ_JBGLYZ010000006.1:0-174516 GCF_047304345.1 Ralstonia sp. Ralssp135 | reverse complement strand
GTGTGAAAGTAGGTCATCGCCAGGCTCTCCCATCAACACCCCAGCTCCATCAAAGAGCTGGGGTGTTTGTCTTTGCGCGAACGCTTCTCCGCTGACCTGCCGCATCGATCCGCCAGCCAGCTCCCGGCAACATCCCACCTCCATCGCACAAAAACAAAAGGCCTCACAACGGAGGCCTCTATTTGCTCGTGAACGGGCGCCTGATGGTCCTCAGCCCGCCTGCTTGTTCCGAATCGTGCCCCTGTAGCTGCGCGACTTGGACTCAAAGTGTCCTGTTCTGCACCTCTTGGCTCGATGCCGATCTGCTTCATTTGCGACTGCCTGGGGATGCTCTGCAGGCCTTTTTGTCGGCGCTTTCGCGCGAGCAATGGAGTGGGCACGGTGACGCGGACCCCGCTTAACTGTGTTGCTCTATAAGGATGAGAGCATGAATGCTCGAAATCTCGCGATTTCATCAAGCAATGCTTGACAGGGTGGCCTGATGGTCCCATAATCGCAAGTTCTCTTCGGAGAGGTGCCCGAGTGGCTAAAGGGGGCAGACTGTAAATCTGTTGGCTTACGCCTACGTTGGTTCGAATCCAACCCTCTCCACCAGAATTAAGCAGTGAGTTCGGTCGCAAGGCCGGGCGGCAAGGGAAGAAGTAGTCCGGGCGGGTGTAGCTCAATGGTAGAGCAGAAGCCTTCCAAGCTTACGACGAGGGTTCGATTCCCTTCACCCGCTCCATTCACTGTTCGTAAGTTTTGCCCATGTGGCTCAGTGGTAGAGCACTCCCTTGGTAAGGGAGAGGTCGGCAGTTCGATCCTGCCCATGGGCACCACGCATCCACCAACGCAAATCGCTACCGAGACAGGAGTCGCGACATGGCAAAGGAAAAGTTCGAGCGGACCAAGCCGCACGTGAACGTTGGTACGATTGGTCACGTTGACCACGGCAAGACGACGCTGACGGCAGCGATCACGACCGTGCTGGCGACCAAGTTCGGTGGTGCCGCCAAGGCATACGACCAGATCGATGCGGCGCCGGAAGAAAAGGCACGCGGCATCACGATCAACACCGCGCACGTTGAGTACGAAACGGCTAACCGTCACTACGCGCACGTTGACTGCCCGGGCCACGCCGACTACGTCAAGAACATGATTACCGGTGCCGCCCAGATGGACGGCGCAATCCTGGTGTGCTCGGCCGCTGACGGCCCGATGCCGCAAACGCGCGAGCACATCCTGCTGGCCCGCCAGGTTGGTGTGCCGTACATCGTCGTGTTCCTGAACAAGTGCGACATGGTGGACGACGCTGAGCTGCTGGAGCTGGTCGAGATGGAAGTGCGCGAACTTCTGTCGAAGTACGACTTCCCGGGCGACGACACCCCGATCATCAAGGGTTCGGCCAAGCTGGCGCTGGAAGGCGACAAGGGCGAACTGGGCGAAGTGGCCATCATGAACCTGGCCGACGCACTGGACACCTACATCCCGACGCCGGAGCGCGCTGTTGACGGCACGTTCCTGATGCCGGTGGAAGACGTGTTCTCGATCTCGGGTCGCGGCACCGTGGTGACCGGCCGTATCGAGCGCGGCGTCGTCAAGGTCGGCGAGGAACTGGAAATCGTCGGTATCAAGGCCACGCAGAAGACCACCTGCACGGGCGTGGAAATGTTCCGCAAGCTGCTGGACCAAGGTCAGGCGGGCGACAACGTCGGTATCCTGCTGCGCGGCACGAAGCGCGAAGACGTCGAGCGTGGCCAAGTGCTGTGCAAGCCGGGTTCGATCAAGCCGCACACGCACTTCACGGGCGAGGTCTACATCCTGTCGAAGGATGAAGGCGGCCGTCACACGCCGTTCTTCAACAACTACCGTCCGCAGTTCTACTTCCGTACGACGGACGTGACCGGCTCGATCGAGTTGCCGGCCGACAAGGAAATGGTCATGCCGGGCGACAACGTGTCGATCACCGTCAAGCTGATCGCCCCGATCGCCATGGAAGAAGGTCTGCGCTTCGCTATCCGTGAAGGCGGACGTACCGTCGGCGCCGGCGTCGTCGCTAAGATCATCGAGTAAGTGCTGTAACTCTTCCGTGCGGCTGCCAACCGGCCGCATGTGAAGTGCCAGAGTGGGGTTGACCGAAATGGCAACCCCAAAGCTGTTTTAGGGGTATAGCTCAACTGGCAGAGCGTCGGTCTCCAAAACCGAAGGTTGGGGGTTCGATTCCCTCTGCCCCTGCCAATTCATCAGCCGCGTCGCGCAGGAAAACGCGCCACGCGGCTTAGTCTCGTTTGGGAAACATGGCCAATCCGAACGTCGAAACCGTCAACACCACCAGCGGCAAATGGCTGCTGGTCTTGGCGTTCCTGCTGCTGGTTGCTGGGGTGATCGGTTTTTACCTGCTGGCGCAACAGCCGAGCTATGTCCGTGCTGCCTCGCTGATCGGCGGGCTGGTGTTGGGCGCTGGCGTTGCGCTGGTGTCCGCACCTGGGCAGGGCTTCATCGAGTTCGCGCGCGAGTCGTACCGCGAAGTCCGCAAAGTGGTGTGGCCGACGCGCAAGGAAGCCGGGCAGATGACCGGTCTGGTGTTTGCGTTCGTCGTGATCATGGCCCTGTTCCTGTGGTCTGCGGACAAGCTCATCGAGTGGGTGATCTTCTCGCTCGTGCTGGGCTGGAAATAATTGGGTAAAGCCATGACGGATAACGTAGCGAACGACACGTCCACGGATTCGTCCGCACCGGCCTCGAAGAAGCGCTGGTATGTTGTGCATGCCTATTCGGGCATGGAAAAAAGCGTGCAACGCGCGCTGCAGGAGCGCATCGAGCGCGAAGGCCTGCAACATCTGTTCGGTCAGATTCTGGTGCCCTCGGAAGAGGTGATGGAGAGCAAGAGCGGTCGCAAGACCGTGACTGAGCGCCGCCTTTTCCCCGGCTACGTCTTTGTCGAAATGGAGATGACTGACGAGACCTGGCACTTGGTGAAGAACACTTCCAAGGTGACTGGTTTCATTGGTGGTACGGGCAATCGCCCCTCGCCGATTTCCAAGAGCGAAGTCGACAAGATCATGGCCCAGATCCAGGAAGGGGTCGAGAAGCCGCGTCCCAAGACGCTGTTCGAAGTGGGTGAAATGGTGCGCGTGAAGGAAGGCCCATTTACCGACTTCAACGGCAACGTCGAGGAAGTGAACTACGAGAAGTCGCGCCTGCGCGTTTCGGTGACGATCTTCGGACGTGCGACGCCGGTCGAGCTCGAGTTCGGTCAGGTCGAGAAGGTTTAAGAAATTCGGTGTGGTGGCGAAAGCTACCGCGCCAGTCGCCCGGTCCACTGGACTTGGCGGGCAAAGGTGGCGAAGCCGCCTGCGCCAACAGAGGAGCGTCGGCCTTGCGCCGATGCGTTACCACTCAACAGGATTGCCATGGTTGTTTGAGCTAGGCAATCCGGATTGGAGTCAAGATGGCCAAGAAAATTATTGGCTTTATCAAGCTGCAAATTCCGGCTGGTAAAGCAAATCCGTCCCCGCCCGTCGGCCCGGCCCTGGGTCAGCGTGGTCTGAACATCATGGAGTTCTGCAAGGCGTTCAACGCGCAGACTCAAGGCATGGAACCGGGTCTGCCGGTGCCGGTGGTGATCACCGCCTTCGCCGACAAGAGCTTTACCTTCGTGATGAAGTCGCCGCCGGCGACCGTGCTCATCAAGAAGGCTGCCGGTATCCAAAAGGGTTCCGCCAAGCCGCATACCGACAAGGTCGGCAAGATCACCCGCGCTCAGGCAGAAGAAATCGCCAAGGCGAAGAACGCTGACCTTACCGCAGCTGATCTGGACGCCGCCGTGCGTACGATCGCCGGTAGCGCCCGTTCGATGGGTATCACGGTGGAGGGCCTGTAATCATGGCAAAGATTTCGAAGCGTACGGCCGCTAACAAGGCCAAGGTCGAGCGTACCAAGTTCTATCCGATCGACGAAGCGCTGAGCCTCGTCAAGGAATGCGCCAGCGCCAAGTTCGATGAGTCCATCGACGTGGCCGTGCAACTTGGCATCGATGCAAAGAAGTCGGACCAAGTGGTCCGTGGTTCGGTGGTGCTGCCTGCTGGTACCGGCAAGTCGGTGCGTGTGGCCGTGTTTGCACAAGGCGACAAGGCCGAGCAAGCCAAGGCTGCTGGCGCTGAGATCGTCGGCATGGAAGACCTTGCCGAGCAGATCAAGGCCGGCAAGATGGACTTTGACGTCGTGATCGCTTCGCCGGACACGATGCGCGTGGTCGGTACGTTGGGTCAGATCCTTGGCCCGCGCGGCCTGATGCCGAACCCGAAGGTCGGCACCGTGACGCCGGACGTTGCCACGGCCGTGAAGAACGCCAAGGCTGGTCAGGTTCAATTCCGTGTCGACAAGGCCGGTATCATCCACGCCACCATCGGCCGTCGCTCGTTCGAGCCGGCAGCGCTGAAGAGCAACTTGGCTGCACTGCTGGACGCACTGACCAAGGCCAAGCCGGCATCGAGCAAGGGTGTGTACCTGCGCAAGGTCGCCGTCTCGTCGACGATGGGCGTGGGCGTGCGCGTTGACCAGGCGACCCTGGCTGCCTGATCGCTCTCGATCATTCGCACCAGGTGGCCCGATAACCATCCCGGTGTTAGCAGTTTTCTTTCGCGTGGCCCCGGCCACGCGGACCCTTGAAGCTTGAGGGACAAGACTTTGGGCAGTGGTGGACGTTTGCGCGAGCAGGCCGACGCCGCTGGTTATCAAAGACCGTTGGCGGTGAAAGGCTCCTTGGGGCCAACGCCTTAATCGCGGCTCCCTCCGGAAACGGAGGCGATGCTCAGCCAACGCAGATGGCGCCCCCGAAGGGAATAAGTGACTTTGGTATTGCCGAAGTGATTTGTGCCAATCGGACGCCGTACTTTTGGACTGACCGAGGTGACCGCAGTGACTGCGGAAACCGAAGTCGTTTTGGAGCTTAACCGTGGCACTCAATCTCGAAGATAAGAAGGCCGTCGTGGCCGAGGTAACGGCGCAAGTCGCCAAGGCCTCGACCATCGTCGTCGCTGAATATCGCGGTATCACGGTTGGCGATCTGACCAAGCTGCGCGCGCAAGCGCGCCAGCAAGGCGTCTACCTGCGCGTTCTGAAGAACACGCTGGCACGCCGCGCTGTTGAAGGCACGCCGTTTGCCGAACTCGCCGAGCAACTGACTGGCCCGCTGATCTACGGTATTTCCGAAGACGCAGTGGCCCCGGCCAAGGTGCTGAACGATTTCGCCAAGGGCAATGACAAGCTGGTGCTGCGCGCCGGTTCGTACGATGGCAAGGTTCTCGACGTCGACGCCGTGAAGGCGCTGGCAACGATTCCGAGCCGCGAAGAACTGCTCAGCAAGCTGCTGTTCGTCATGCAGGCTCCGGTGTCGGGCTTTGCCCGCGCCCTGGGTGCCCTGGCTGCCAAGCAAGGCGAAGGCGAGGCTGCAGCGGCCTAATAGGCTGCTGCACCGCGTACAGATCGCACGATCGATACCGAATCACATTCTGGAGTTATTCAAATGGCAATCACCAAAGACGACATCCTGGAAGCCGTTGGCGCGATGTCCGTGATGGAACTGAACGACCTGGTCAAGGCGTTCGAAGAGAAGTTTGGCGTGTCGGCTGCTGCTGTGGCCGTGGCCGGTCCGGCTGCTGCTGGTGGCGCTGCTGCCGCAGAAGAGCAAACCGAATTCACCGTGACGCTGAAGAGCGCCGGCGCGAACAAGGTTGGCGTCATCAAGGCCGTGCGTGAAATCACCGGTCTGGGCCTGAAGGAAGCCAAGGACCTGGTCGATGGCGCACCGAAGCCCGTGAAGGAAGGCGTCGACAGGAAGACCGCCGACGAGCTGGTGAAGAAGCTGGTGGAAGCCGGCGCGGAAGCCGAAGCCAAGTAAGTGCAGGTCTCGCGTGCCGTACTCGGTACGCGATAGAGGCTGGCAAAGGGATATTTCCCGGCGCCAGCCTTTTTGCGCTTGTAGGGTCGATTGTTGAGCGATCCCGCAATCACGCAGTAAGTATCGTTGACGTCTCTTTGCCGGGTTTTCCGGCAGCAGGCCAGGACAAGGCCAGCAGAGGCCAAACATCAGTGGCACACTAGGCAGTTCGCAGTCCGCTGATGTTTGTCTTCTGAACCGACTGCAGAAGGCAAGTTTGGTCGGGTACTCCCCCGTCCGTAGCATGAGCTCCATGGGCCCATGTGCGGGTGGCGCGCGCAGTACCGTCAGCCAGAGGTTGGTAGCGGCCAACCGCCAAATCCCGTCACCAGTCGCTGAACACCTCAAGTGTCAGGCGTGCCTTATCGCCTTAAGTCCGTCGCGCGCACTTGCGATGATTCGGAGATCCCATGGCGTACAGCTTTACCGAGAAGAAGCGTATTCGCAAGAGTTTCGCGAAACGCGCAACGGTTCATCAGGTTCCCTTCCTGCTTGCCACCCAGATTCAATCGTATGCCCAGTTCTTGCAGGAGAACGCTCCTGTTGCACAACGCAAGAGCGAAGGTCTGCAAGCGGCGTTCAACGCCATTTTCCCCATCGTGTCGCACAATGGTCTGGCACGCATGGAGTTCGTGTCGTACCACCTGTCCAACCCGCCGTTTGACGTCAAGGAATGTCAGCAGCGTGGTCTGACCTTCCACTCGGCGCTGCGCGCAAAAGTGCGCTTGATCATCAACGACCGCGAGAATCCCACCAAGGTCAAGGAGATCAAGGAGCAGGAAGTCTACATGGGCGAAATTCCGCTCATGACCTCCACCGGTTCGTTCGTGATCAACGGTACGGAACGTGTGATCGTGTCTCAGCTGCACCGTTCGCCGGGCGTGTTCTTCGAGCACGACAAGGGCAAGACGCACAGCTCGGGCAAGCTGCTGTTCTCGGCGCGGATCATTCCGTACCGCGGCTCGTGGCTCGATTTCGAATTCGATCCGAAGGACATCCTGTACTTCCGCGTTGACCGCCGCCGCAAGATGCCGGTGACGATCCTGCTGAAGTCGATCGGCCTGACGCCGGAGCAGATCCTGGCGCACTTCTTCGTGTTCGATAACTTCACGCTCAAGACCGAAGGCGCACTGATGGAATTCGTGCCCGAGCGTCTGCGCGGTGAAGTCGCTCGCTTCGACATTTCCGACAAGAACGGCAAGGTCGTGGTCGAGAAGGACAAGCGCATCAACGCCAAGCACATCCGTGACCTGGATTCCGCCGGCACCAAGCTGATCAGCGTCCCGGAAGACTATCTGCTGGGCCGCGTGCTGGCCAAGAACATCGTCGATCCGGATACCGGTGAAGTCCTGGCCAACGCCAACGACGAACTGACCGAAGGCGTGCTCGAGAAGCTGCGCGACGCTGACGTGAAGGAAATCCAGACGCTGTACACGAACGACCTCGATCAAGGTCCGTACATGTCGGCGACGCTGCGCACGGATGACACGGCCGACCAGACCGCCGCGCGTATCGCCATCTATCGCATGATGCGCCCCGGCGAGCCGCCGACCGAAGACGCCGTTGAAGCGCTGTTCCAACGTCTGTTCTACAGCGAAGACTCCTACGATCTGTCGCGCGTTGGCCGCATGAAGGTCAACAGCCGCCTGAACCGTTCGGCCGGTACCGGCCCGATGGTGCTGACGGACGAGGACATCCTCGACACGATCAAGCTGCTGGTGAACCTGCGTAACGGCAAGGGCGAAGTGGACGATATCGACCACCTCGGCAACCGCCGTGTGCGTTGCGTCGGCGAACTGGCGGAGAATCAGTTCCGCGCCGGTCTGTCGCGCGTTGAGCGTGCCGTCAAGGAACGTCTGGGCCAGGCCGAGACGGAAAACCTGATGCCGCACGATCTGATCAACTCGAAGCCGATTTCGTCGGCGATTCGCGAGTTCTTCGGTTCGTCGCAGCTGTCGCAGTTCATGGACCAGACCAACCCGCTGTCGGAAGTCACGCACAAGCGTCGTATCTCGGCTCTGGGCCCGGGCGGTCTGACGCGCGAGCGTGCGGGCTTTGAAGTCCGTGACGTGCACCCGACCCACTACGGCCGCGTGTGCCCGATCGAAACGCCGGAAGGCCCGAACATCGGCCTGATCAACTCGCTGGCGCTGTACGCACAACTGAACGACTACGGCTTCCTCGAAACGCCGTACCGCAAGGTTGAAAACAGCAAGCTGACCGATCAGGTGGATTACCTGTCGGCCATCGAGGAAGGCAAGTACGTGGTGGCGCAGGCCAACGCGACGCTGGACGAGGACGGCAACCTGATCGACGAACTGGTCTCCGCGCGTGAAGGCAGCGAGCGTGAAACCCGTATGGTCACGCCGGACCGCGTGCAGTACATCGACGTGGCACCGTCGCAGATCGTGTCGGCTGCAGCTTCGCTGGTGCCGTTCCTCGAGCACGATGATGCAAACCGTGCACTGATGGGCGCAAACATGCAACGTCAGGCCGTGCCTTGCCTGCGTGCAGACAAGCCGCTGGTGGGTACCGGCGTCGAGCGCACCGTGGCAGTGGACTCGGGTACCGCCGTGCAGGCAACCCGTGGCGGCGTGGTCGACTACGTTGACGCGAACCGCGTGGTGATCCGCGTGAACGATGCCGAAGCCGTCGCTGGTGAAGTCGGCGTGGACATCTACAACCTGATCAAGTACACGCGTTCGAACCAGAACACGAACATCAATCAGCGTCCGATGGTCAAGGTGGGCGACATCGTTGCCCGCGGCGACGTGATCGCTGACGGTGCCTCGACCGACATGGGCGAGCTGGCGCTCGGCCAGAACATGCTGGTCGCGTTCATGCCCTGGAACGGCTACAACTTCGAGGATTCGATCCTGATCTCGGAGCGCGTCGTGGCTGAAGACCGCTACACCTCGATCCACATCGAGGAGCTGTCGGTCGTTGCTCGCGACACCAAGCTCGGACCGGAAGAAATCACGCGCGACATCTCGAACCTGGCCGAAGCCCAACTGGCTCGCCTGGACGAATCGGGCATCACGTACATCGGCGCAGAAGTGGAAGCCGGCGACGTGATGGTCGGCAAGGTCACGCCCAAGGGCGAGACCCAGCTGACGCCGGAAGAGAAGCTGCTGCGTGCGATCTTCGGTGAGAAGGCGTCCGACGTGAAGGACACTTCGCTGCGCGTGCCTTCGGGCATGAGCGGTACCGTGATCGACGTGCAGGTCTTCACGCGTGAAGGCGTGGTGCGTGACAAGCGTGCCCAGTCGATCATCGACGAAGAACTGAAGCGCTACCGCCTGGACTTGAACGACCAGCTGCGTATCGTGGAAGGCGATGCCTTCCAGCGTCTGGAGCGTCTGCTGGTGGGCAAGGTTGCCAACGGCGGCCCGAAGAAGCTGGCCAAGGGCACCGCGCTCACGAAGGAATACCTGGCCGATCTGGACAAGTGGCACTGGTTCGACATCCGCCCGGCGGAAGACGAGGTCGCGCTGCAACTGGAGGCCGTGAAGGTCGCCATCGAGCAGAAGCGCCACGACTTCGACCTCGCGTTCGAAGAGAAGCGCAAGAAGCTCACGCAAGGCGACGAACTGCCGCCGGGCGTGATCAAGATGGTCAAGGTGTACCTGGCCGTGAAGCGTCGCCTGCAGCCTGGCGACAAGATGGCCGGCCGTCACGGTAACAAGGGTGTTGTGTCGAAGATCACCCCGATCGAAGACATGCCCTACATGGCCGACGGCACACCTGCCGACATCGTGCTGAACCCGCTGGGCGTGCCTTCGCGGATGAACGTGGGTCAGATTCTCGAAACCCACCTGGGCTGGGCCGCACGCGGTCTGGGCGAGCGCATCGGCAACATGCTCAAGGCGCAAGCCAAGGCTGCCGAGATCCGCAAGCTGCTGGGTCAGATCTACAACGAGAGCGGCAAGGTTGAAGATCTGGACAGCCTGTCCGACGCCGAAATCCTCGAGTTGGCCGAGAACCTGAAGAAGGGCGTGCCGTTCGCGACGCCGGTGTTCGATGGTGCGCATGAGGACGAAATCCGCCGCATGCTGGACCTCGCCTATCCGGAAGACATCGCGAAGGAGAAGGGCCTGACGGCTTCCAAGCAGCAGGTCACGCTGTTCGACGGCCGCACCGGTGAAGCCTTCGAGCGTCCGGTCACGCTGGGCGTGATGCACATGCTGAAGCTGCACCACTTGGTCGACGACAAGATGCACGCGCGTTCGACCGGTCCGTACTCGCTGGTGACGCAGCAGCCGTTGGGCGGTAAGGCTCAGTTCGGTGGCCAGCGTTTCGGTGAAATGGAAGTGTGGGCACTCGAGGCGTACGGCGCGTCCTACGTGCTGCAGGAAATGCTGACCGTGAAGTCGGATGACGTGAACGGCCGGACCAAGGTGTACGAGAACATCGTCAAGGGCGAGCACTCGATCGATGCCGGCATGCCGGAATCGTTCAACGTGCTGGTGAAGGAAATCCGCTCGCTGGGTATCGACATCGACCTCGAGCGCAACTGAGCGCCGATGCGGTGAGGGCGTGGCAGCACATCGCCATGCCCTGGTAACAGCAGCCATTGACGAAGATTTAGGGCCGGCGCCTTTG
This sequence comes from Ralstonia sp. Ralssp135, assembly GCF_047304345.1. Taxonomy (NCBI): domain Bacteria; kingdom Pseudomonadati; phylum Pseudomonadota; class Betaproteobacteria; order Burkholderiales; family Burkholderiaceae; genus Ralstonia; species Ralstonia sp. Ralssp135. The sequence goes on along the minus strand of NZ_JBGLYZ010000006.1, from coordinate 163,994 downwards.
GGTTACACCAAGGCGCCAGCCTCAAACTCAAGGAGTTTGGAATGAAAGCATTGCTCGACCTATTCCGTCAGGTACAGCAAGAAGAGCAGTTTGACGCGATCAAGATCGGCCTCGCGTCGCCTGAGAAAATCCGTTCGTGGTCGTTCGGCGAAGTCAAAAAGCCCGAGACCATCAACTACCGTACGTTCAAGCCTGAGCGTGACGGTCTGTTCTGCGCCAAGATCTTCGGCCCGATCAAGGATTACGAGTGCCTGTGCGGCAAGTACAAGCGCCTGAAGCACCGTGGCGTGATCTGCGAGAAGTGCGGCGTTGAAGTGACGCTGGCCAAGGTGCGCCGTGAGCGCATGGGCCACATTGAACTGGCTGCGCCGACCGCGCACATCTGGTTCCTGAAGTCGCTGCCGTCGCGTCTGGGCATGGTGCTCGACATGACGCTTCGCGACATCGAACGCGTGCTGTACTTCGAAGCATTCGTCGTGGTTGAGCCGGGCATGACCGCGCTCAAGAAGAGCCAGATCATGTCGGAAGACGACTACCTGGCCAAGTGCGACGAGTACGGCGAAGGCGAATTCGTCGCCATGATGGGCGCCGAAGGCATTCGCGAGCTGCTGCGCGGCATCGACATCGAGAAGCAGATCGAAACGATCCGCGCTGAGCTGCAGGCCACGGGCTCGGAAGCCAAGATCAAGAAGTTCGCCAAGCGCCTGAAGGTGCTCGAGGCATTCCAGCGTTCGGGCATCAAGCCGGACTGGATGATCCTCGAAGTGCTGCCGGTGCTGCCGCCCGAGCTGCGTCCGCTGGTGCCGCTGGACGGCGGTCGTTTCGCCACGTCGGACCTGAACGACCTGTATCGCCGCGTGATCAACCGGAACAACCGTCTGAAGCGTCTGCTTGAGCTGAAGGCGCCGGAAATCATCGTGCGCAACGAAAAGCGCATGCTGCAGGAAGCAGTGGACTCGCTGCTGGACAACGGCCGTCGCGGCAAGGCGATGACCGGCGCCAACAAGCGTCCGCTGAAGTCGCTGGCTGAAATGATCAAGGGTAAGGGCGGTCGTTTCCGTCAGAACCTGCTGGGCAAGCGCGTGGACTACTCGGGCCGTTCGGTCATCGTGGTGGGCCCGACGCTGAAGCTGCACCAGTGCGGCCTGCCCAAGCTGATGGCGCTCGAACTCTTCAAGCCGTTCATCTTCCACAAGCTGGAAACGATGGGCATCGCCACCACAATCAAGGCGGCGAAGAAGGAGGTGGAAAGCCAGACGCCGGTGGTGTGGGACATCCTCGAAGAGGTGATCCGCGAGCACCCGGTGATGCTGAACCGTGCACCGACGCTGCACCGTCTGGGTATTCAGGCGTTCGAGCCGGTGCTGATCGAAGGCAAGGCTATCCAGCTGCACCCGCTCGTCTGCGCGGCGTTCAACGCCGACTTCGACGGTGACCAGATGGCTGTTCACGTTCCGCTGTCGCTCGAAGCGCAGATGGAAGCGCGCACGCTGATGCTGGCGTCGAACAACGTGCTGTTCCCGGCCAACGGCGATCCGTCGATCGTGCCGTCGCAAGACGTGGTGCTGGGTCTGTACTACACGACCCGCGACAAGATCAACGGCCGCGGTGAAGGCATGACGTTCGCCGACATCTCGGAAGTGATCCGCGCCTACGAGAACAAGGAAGTCGAACTGGCTTCGCGCGTGAACGTGCGGATCACCGAGTACGACCTGGTGAACCCGGAAGCTGACGGCGACGCCCGCTTCGCGCCGAAGATCACGCTGCAGGCCACCACGGTCGGTCGCGCGATCCTGTCGGAGATCCTGCCGAAGGGTCTGCCGTTCTCGGTGCTGAACAAGCCGCTGAAGAAGAAGGAAATCTCGCGCCTGATCAACACGGCGTTCCGCAAGTGCGGTCTGCGCGAAACCGTGATCTTTGCAGACAAGCTGCTGCAGTCGGGCTTCCGCCTGGCAACGCGCGCCGGTATCTCGATCGCCATCGACGACATGCTGGTGCCGCCGGCCAAGGAGAAGATCATCTCCGAGGCTGCCGCCAAGGTGAAGGAATACGACAAGCAGTACATGTCGGGTCTGGTGACGGACCAGGAACGTTACAACAACGTCGTGGACATCTGGGGTGCCGCTGGTGACCAGGTGGGCAAGGCGATGATGGAGCAGCTCCAGACCGAAGACGTGATCGACCGCAACGGCAAGACCGTAAAGCAAGAGTCGTTCAACTCCATCTACATGATGGCCGACTCGGGCGCACGGGGTTCCGCGGCGCAGATCCGTCAGCTGGCAGGTATGCGTGGCCTGATGGCCAAGCCGGACGGCTCGATTATCGAGACGCCGATTACCGCGAACTTCCGCGAAGGCCTGAACGTTCTGCAGTACTTCATCTCGACCCACGGCGCACGTAAGGGTCTGGCTGATACGGCACTGAAGACCGCGAACTCGGGTTACCTGACCCGTCGTCTGGTCGACGTGACGCAGGATTTGGTGGTGGTGGAAGACGATTGCGGCACCTCCAACGGCGTGGCCATGAAGGCCCTGGTCGAAGGCGGTGAAGTGATCGAAGCCCTGCGCGACCGTATCCTGGGCCGCGTGGTCGTCAACGACGTGGTGAACCCGGAAACGCAGGAAACTGCGATCGAAGCCGGTACGCTGCTCGACGAAGACATGGTGGACCTGATCGACGCGCTGGGCGTGGACGAAGTGAAGGTTCGCACGCCGCTGTCTTGCGATACGCGCTACGGCCTGTGCGCCAAGTGCTACGGTCGCGACCTCGGCCGTGGTGTGCTGGTGAACTCGGGCGAAGCTGTGGGTGTGATCGCCGCGCAGTCGATCGGTGAGCCGGGCACGCAGCTGACGATGCGTACGTTCCACATCGGTGGTGCGGCATCGCGTGCAGCAGTGGCATCGAGCGTGGAAGCGAAGGCAACCGGTACCGTGCGTTTCACGGCGACCATGCGTTACGTCACCAATGCGAAGGGCGAGCAGATCGTCATCTCGCGTTCGGGCGAAGCGCTGATCACCGACGACCACGGCCGTGAGCGTGAGCGCCACAAGATCGTGTACGGCGCGACGCTGCTGGTCAAGGATGGTCAGTCCATCAAGGCCGGCACGCAGCTCGCCACGTGGGATCCGCTGACGCGTCCGATCATTTCGGAGTACTCGGGCACCATCAAGTTCGAGAACGTCGAAGAAGGCGTGACCGTCGCCAAGCAGATGGACGAAGTGACCGGTCTGTCTACGCTGGTGGTCATCGATGCGAAGCGTCGTACCGCTGCCACGAAGGGCATCCGTCCGCAGGTGAAGCTGCTCGACTCGTCGGGCGCTGAAGTGAAGATCCCGGGCACGGACCACTCCGTGACCATCGGCTTCCAGGTGGGCGCGCTGATCACCGTGAAGGACGGTCAGCAAGTGCACGTGGGTGAAGTGCTCGCACGTATCCCGACCGAATCGCAGAAGACGCGTGACATTACCGGTGGTCTGCCGCGTGTGGCCGAGCTGTTCGAAGCGCGTTCGCCGAAGGACGCCGCCGTGCTGGCGGAAGTCACCGGTACGACTTCGTTCGGTAAGGACACCAAGGGTAAGCAGCGCCTGGTGATTACGGATCTCGACGGCAATGCCCACGAGTTCCTGATCGCCAAGGAAAAGCAGGTCTTGGTGCACGACGGCCAAGTGGTCAACAAGGGCGAAATGATCGTTGAAGGCCCGGCCGACCCGCACGACATCTTGCGTTTGAAGGGCGTGGAAGAACTGGCGACCTACATCGTCGACGAAGTGCAGGACGTGTACCGTCTGCAAGGCGTGAAGATCAACGACAAGCACATCGAAGTGATTGTTCGTCAGATGCTGCGCCGCGTGCAGATCGTCGATACCGGCGACACCCGCTTCATCCCGGGTGAACAGGTGGAGCGTTCGGACCTGCTCGACGAGAACGATAAGGTGATCGCGCTGGGCAAGCGTCCGGCGACCTACGAGAACCTGCTGCTGGGTATTACGAAGGCATCGTTGTCGACCGACAGCTTCATCTCGGCGGCGTCGTTCCAGGAAACCACGCGCGTGCTGACCGAAGCCGCCATCATGGGCAAGGTCGACGACCTGCGTGGTCTGAAGGAAAACGTCATCGTCGGCCGTCTGATCCCGGCGGGTACTGGTCTGGCTTACCACCGCGCCCGCAAGGCGAAGGAAGTGGCCGACCGCGACCGCGCTGCGGCGATTGCCGAAGAAGAAGCCGCTTCGATCTTCGAAACGCCTGCTGTTCAGCAAGAAGGCGACGCGTAAGCGAACCCAAGCAACGCCATCAAAGCCCGGCCATGTGCCGGGCTTTTTTTTTCTGCTTTTTACCCGGGCGCCGTGTGCAGACGCCAAACAACACCGGCGTTGCCCAATTCGGATTTTCTCGAAACGTTAACCCGCCTTAACATGCCAGCCGCTATGATTTCGCGGTTATAGACCGGCACTTTTTACAATCTGTTCGCCCTCCAGCGGAGCAGGTTCCAGCAAGTCGCCGGCCCCTCCAGTCTTGCCGACGATTCCTCCATGAAGCTCACACGCAAGCAGATCGCCGTTGGTGCGGTCGCCCTGGTCGTTGCCGGTGCGGTGGTGGTGCAGATGGTCTGGCACCCGTTTGGCCGCACGCGCGCGCTGCACGCTCGCCAGGTCCAGCTCGACCTGACATATCCCGATGCCCTGATCGACAGCCAAAGCCTGTCGCAACTGCCGCGCGACGTGCTGCGCGTGCCGCTGCTGCGCGATGTGCTGACCGAAGATTTCGTCGCCTATTACGAGGGCAACGAAGACCGGCTCTCGGTGGCTGGTGCGCTGCGCCGCCTGGCGTACGAGCAGAAGCTCGACCTGGCTGAGACGGTGCTCAAGCACGTGTTTGACGAGCCCGCCCGCGTGATGCTGTGGCGTGGCCCCGACGACAAGCTGCGCTACTGGGTGCTCTCGATGCAGCGCAACGGCTTGGCGAAGGCGCTCGAAGCCGTGGCCACCGTGGCTACGAGCGACACGCAGCTCACCAAAGTCGCCGATGGGCTCGGCGATTCCGGCGCGCCGGTGTATGCGCTCAGGCTCTCGGCCACGCGTTCGATCCTGATTGCCAGCAAGGGCGATCGGCTCATCGCGCTGTCCGAGCCGGGCATCCTGCTGGACAAGGACGGCAAGCCGATTTCCAAGCAGGCGAGCGCGCTGGCGGCGCTGCTGTCGGACGATGCTGGCAAGCGCAACGTGCAAGGTACGGCGTACGCGCTGCCCGCGCAGGAGCCGACGGGCCATCACGTTGTGGTGAGCGCCAACTATCTGTCGTTTGGGTATCAGCAATACTTTCCCGGCATTGAAGCGCTGCGCTTCGACTTCGGTTCGGGCAAGGACGGCGGGGGCAACGGCTGGCAGAGCGCCGCGCTCATCGACCCGAGCCGCCTGACCGGCAAGTGGGACAACGCAGGCCTGTGGCGCGCACTCCCGTCTGACCCGGCCGCGTGCGCCACGCTGCCGGTCGACTGGAAGGCTGCCCGCACGCTGCTGAAGTCCGTGGCCGGCGACGCCAAGGAGGTCAGCGAAGCCGCCGCGCACGTCGGCGACGCATTTGCGGGCCCGGCTGCAGCGTGCTGGTACGCCAAGTCGTCGCTGGTCGCGCCGCTGTTCGTGGCGAAGCTGTCGTCGGCGTCGCAGGCTGAGGCAGTCAAGCCGGCCCTGGCGGCGCTTTTCGGCCAGATCATTGGGTCGTACGAAGCCAAGGCGCAGGCGGACGACAAGTCCGGCCCGTACAAGCGCCTGCCGGTGACGACGAAGCAAGGGCCCGCCAACGCCACGCTGTGGCAGCGCCCGGTGAGCGCGCGTTACGGTACGGCGCAATCGGCGGATGCCCCGTTTGCGGCGCAGCTATCGTCGGAGCGCTACTTCCCCGTCACGCTGGCGATTGCTGGAGACGTGGTGGTGTTCTCGCCGGACGCGCGCCTCGTCGATGATGCATTGGCAGTGCTTGCCAAGCGCTTCCCGGCAGTGGCGGACAGCCTGCCGAAGGACAAGACCGATCGCATCGTGCTGACGATGACGCCCGCATCGCTCGCGCCGCTCGTCCGCCGCGAAGCCGGTGCCGCGCTGCCGGCCGACCAGGAAGCGGTGTTCCTCAACGCCGCGCAGACGCATCTGTTTCCGAAGCTCAAGGCGTTGTCGCGGTACGCGCCGGTGTCGCTGGCGCTGGATGACGGTGTGCCGTCGTCGCGTGGCTGGGTGCCGGTGACGTGGCTCTCAAGCGGACGCGGTCTGCCTGCCGGTGGCGATGGCACGCCGCCGTTGGCTGACGCGGCTGCAGCTGCAGCGTCTGCCCCGTCGGTCGATGCGCCGACCGCAGCGGCTGCGGCTTCCGCTTCCGCTTCCGAAGACAACACAAGCACGCAATGACGCTGCGCGCCCAGGCCGCCGCACTGAACCGCCGCCGTTGGTTGGCGGCGGCGGGCGCCTGCCTGCTCGCCCCGTCTGTGCATGCGTTGTCGGGCTGGGCCGACACGGCACCTGCGGATGCCGATGCACTGACGCCGGATCAATCCAGCGTGTTCCGGGCGTGGTTCGTCCGCATCGTCAACGAGCAACTCCGACAAGGCCCGACGCCGCGCTGGACGCACCGCGACTGCGCCGGCCTTGTGCGCTTCGCTGCAGGCGAGGCGCTGCGCACGCACGACGCCCGGTGGCTGCGCGCCAACGGCATGCGCGATGCGGAATCCGCGCGACACCTGCCGCCCGAGCTGAATCTCACGCCTGCCCAGCGCACGCTCACGCAGCGGTGGGCACGCTTCGATGGCAGTACCGGCGCATATGTGTCGGCGCTCGGCCTCATCCAGCAGAACAGCCGATTCATCGCAAAGGACGTCAACCAGGCGCTCCCGGGCGATCTGCTCTTCTTCGATCAAGGCGACGACCAGCATCTGATGATCTGGATGGATCGCTACATCGCTTACCACACCGGCACCGTCACCCGCACCGACAACGGCCTGCGCGCGGTCCCGGTCTCTGAACTGATGCAATGGAAAGACTCGCGCTGGCAGCCGCAGAGCGGCAACCCCAACTTCATCGGCGTGTTTCGTCTGGCCTTTTTGACACGGTAGAAAAACTCATGCGCAACCGTTGGCTGTCGTTCAATCTCGTTGCCGCCGTCAGTCTGATGGTGCTGGCGTTCGTCGCTTCGGTGCCGGCAGCGCATGCGGCCGATGCTCCAGAAACGCCGAACCCCACGCTGTTCGACGTGCCGGGCAGCGGCTACGAGCCGTTCAAGGGCCAGCCGTTCTTCCTGCTGTCGGACGCCAGCTACGGCACCGACCAGGAAGCGATGGTCCGCCTCGAGGCGCCGGGCCGCGAGTACAAGGACGAACTCTCCCGCTACGGCGGCGCCGACATCCTCGTCTACCGCGTGCCGCAGCCGTTGGAATTCTTGAAGGCGCAGAAGAACCTGCACCGCATCGACGTCAAGGCCAACTACACGGGCGAAGGCCTGGCCAACACGCTCGCCTATCTGTGGGACAACTGGACGCGCCAGGCCCGCCGCGCCTGGCAACGCGTGCTGTCGTTTGCCACGCGCAGCAAGGCCGTCGAGACCGCGCCGCAGTTCAGCATGGGCGATCAGATGACCGCGCCCACGCGCTTCTCGAACAACCCGCAATACGCACCGCTCAAGGGCTACGAACTGCTGGGCCGCTTCCGCTACCCGATCTGGGATGCCAAGCCCATCGCACCGCCCAAGGACGTGAAGCTCGAGGGCAGCAGCAGCGAATGGATGCCGCAGAACGCCGGCAACGTGATGATTCCGGTTGGCAAGCTGCCGGCGGGTCTGTACATCGTTGAAGCCGTGATCGGCGCGTACCGTGCGCACACGCTGCTGTTCGTGTCGGACACCGTGGCCGTCACCAAGGGCACCTCGCAAGGGATGATGGTGTGGACGGCCGAGCGCAAGAGCGGCAAGCCTGTCGCCGGTGCATCGGTGAGCTGGACCGACGGTGTGGGCGTGCTCGCCTCCGGCACCACCGAAGCCGACGGCACGGCCGACCTGCGCCACGTGTCGCCTGAGCGCAGCTACGTGATCGGCAATGACCGCGCGGGCGGTGTGTTCATCTCCGAGAATTTCTATTACGACAGCGAGATCTACAACACCAAGCTGTACGCCTTCACCGATCGTCCGCTGTATCGCCCGGGCGACGAAGTGAACGTCAAGTTCATCGGCCGCAACTTCAAGAACGCAACCGAATCGACCGTGCCGGCTGCCGGCGACATCAAGCTGCAAGTGCTCGACCCGAACGGCGCGCCGGTGGCCACGTCCACCACGCGTCTGGCTGGCGAGACCGGGGCTGATGCGCGCTTTACCCTGCCGACCAACGCACCGGCCGGCGGCTACTCGCTGCGCTTTGATTACAACGGCGGCACCTATGGCGGCGCTTTCCGCGTGGCCGAATACATCAAGCCGCACTTTGACGTGAACCTGTCGCTGGACAAGGCGAGCTACGGCACGGGCGAAGCGGTCAAGGGCAAGATCAGCCTGCGCTATCCGGACGGCAAGCCGGTCAAAAACGGCAAGGTATCGGTCAGCCTGCGCGCGCAACAGGTGACGATGGTGGAGGGCGAGCTGCGTTACGCGGGTCTGTTCCCCGTCAAGCTGGAGCAGCAGGAGCTGACCACCGACGGCGACGGCAACGCCAAGCTGGAACTGCCCGCCGCCAAGGAACCGAGCCGCTACGTGGTGACCGTGTTTGCCAACGACGGCGCAGCATACCGCGTGAAGGTCACGCGCGAATTGCTGATCGCACGCGGCGCCACGCCGTACAAGCTGTCGACCACGTCGAACTTCACCACGCCGGGGCAGAACGTCTCGTTCACGCTCACGCCGATGCCGGTTGTCGGTGGCGCAAGCGGAGCCAGCGCCCCGCCCGCGAAGTGGGATCTGGTACGCCTGGAAACGCGCACCCGCACCGAAGGCACGCTGGCGCCGGATGCCAAGGGCAACGCCACGTTCCCGGTCAAGTTTGACCAGCCGGGCTCGTACACGCTGTCGGTGCGCGATGCCGCCGGCAACCTGCTTGCCGCTTCGAGCCACTGGGTGGCCGGCGATGGCGTGCAGACCGTGCCGGGCAATATCGAAATGGTGTTCGACCGCGATCGCTATCAGATTGGCGACACGGCCGAAGCGCTGATCACGTTCCCGCTGCCGGTGGATGATGCGCTGCTCACGCTGGAGCGCGACAAGGTCGAGCGCCACGCGCTGCTCACGCGCGGCGGCGAATGGCTGAGCCTGCAGAAGGTCACGCCGTCGCAATACCGCGCGCGCATCAAGATCGGCGCGGAGTTCGCACCCAACATGACGTTCTCGGTGCTGTACGTGCGCGACGGCGACATGGTGTTCCAGAACGCCGGCATCGTCGTCACGCAACCGACGCTGGACTTGGGCGTCCATGCCGACAAGGCCGTCTACGCCCCGGGCGAGACCGTCACGCTGGACCTGACCAGCGCGCTGGCGGGCAAGCCCGTGCCGGCCAACCTGACTGTGTCGGTGGTCGACGAAATGATCTACGTGCTGCAGCCAGAGGTGGCGCCCAGCATCGTTGATTTCTTCTATCACCCGCGCCGCAACAGCGTGCGCACCACGTCGAGCCAGAGTTTCATCAGCTACGACCTGGCGCTCGCCTCGCTGCCGGGCAAACCGGGTGGCACGTATGGCCGCCATAACGAGCGCGGCGTGAAGGTGCTGGAGCGGCCCCGCCGCGACGAGCAGGACACCGCCGCCTGGGTCGCCAACCTGCAGACCGGCGCCGATGGCCGCGCCCGCATGACGTTCAAGATGCCGGATTCGCTGGCGCGCTGGCGCATTACTGTGCGCGCGGTGTCCACCACCGGCGCATCAGACGGCATCGTCGGCCAGCGCACCGCGAGCATCCGCTCCGACAAGCCGCTGTACCTGAAGTGGACCGGCCCGCAACGCTTCCGCGAAAGCGATCAGCCGCGTCTGGACATGGTCGCCTTCAACCAGACCGACAAGGACATCACCGCCGACTGGATCGTTTCCGGCGCTGGCCTGAACATCAACCAGCGCGTGACGCTCAAGCGCGGCGCCAACTATCTGCGTGCGCCCGTCACGGCGCTGCAGGCGGGTGTCGTGAATGCCGAGCTGAAGCAGGACGACAAGGTTTCGGACCGTCTGCAGACCACGCTCAAGCTGGATGCAACGGGCTGGCTGGCCGACCGTGAAAACGTCGTCCCGCTCACGCAGTTGCAGGGCACGCGCTTGCCGCTTGGCCTGCCGGCTGATGCGCGTGACGTGCGCCTGCGCGTGGTCGGCAACACGGCCAGTCAGTTCGCCCGCGTGGCTGATGACCTGATCGAATATCCGTACGGTTGCGCCGAGCAGACCGCCAGCCGCCTGATCCCGCTGGCGCTTGCACAGCAGAGCCTGGCTGCAACCGGCTCGCGTCTGGGTGACGGTGGCCCCGCAAGCACGCAAGGCGTCGACGCGCTGCTGCGCACGCAGCGCCAGCGTCTGGCACTGCTGGCCGGCACCAACGGCACCTTCGGCTGGTGGGGCGAGCTGACGACGAGCAGCGCGCTGATCACGTCGTATGCGTATTACGCGGATTGGCTCGCCAGCCGCTCGGTCGGCATCAGCCTGCCGGCAGACAACTGGAAGCAGGTGCTCGAAGCCTACAAGCGCACCAGCCAGAACGAGCCGCTGTTGCATCGCGCGCTCGCGCTGTGGTTTGCCAACGAGATGGGCCTGCCGGTGGCGACGCCGCTGTCGGGCGTGGCCAACGAGCTTGCACCGAGTGGCGGTAAGGCGGCCAAGGCCCCGGCCGATGCTGATCCTGCAGCGGGTGACAGCCTGATCTTCGTGGCGCCGGATTCGCCACGCGGCCGCCAGGTCGCGACGGTGCTGACGGCACAGCTGATGCGCCAAGTCGGTCAGCCGGTGCCGGAAGCGCTGGTCTCCGCCGACATTGCTGCACGCAACGCGCTCGCCGCCAACAGCTCGCCGCTGGTGCAGAGCCTGTTGCTGATGGGCGGTGGCCGCTCGGCTGCCGACCCGGCGCCGTTGCTGGCCCGCGCGAGTGCCGCCATGCCGACGATGGATCGCGCTATTGCGCTGGTCTGGCTGCAGAAGGGTCTGGGCGGCTTGCAAGGCGCCAGCGTTGCCGCTATCCAACCGGCTGTTTCGGCTGGCGGCTGGCAGGCGACGCGCTCGCCGGTGGGTGTGCCGACGTGGCGCTGGACCGGCTCGCAAGTGCCCGCCGCGTTGGACCTGACAACGGCTCCGACCGACGTGACCACGCAATCGGCCATCGTGTCGTACCGCAGCCGCGCGGCCGAGGTGTCCAAGCTGCCGATCACGGTGGAGCGCAAGCTGTACCGTCTCGAGCCGATCGACAGCGCGCCCGCCAAGGCCGATCCGAAGGCGCCCAAGCAGCCGGCGGCCGATGCCAGCAGCAGCGGCATCGCCTTTACCGCCAAGCCGGTCAAGTCGGGCGACACGCTCGACAGCAACGCGCTCTACGTTGACGAGGTGGTGCTGACGCCGCGCCAGGGCACGTACCGCTACGGCCTGGTCGAAGTCCCGCTGCCGCCGGGCGCCGAAGTGGAAGCCACCACTTGGGGCATCCAGATCGACGGCTTGAAGGGCGAACCGAACGAAGGCAACGGCGCGCAGCCGTTCGAGCGCAAGGCCGCATATGAAATGGGCCAGCTCTCGTATAACCAGCCGGTGCCCGCACTGGAGCGCCCGACCGTGCTGCGCCAGCTTGTGCGCTTCTCGCTACCGGGCCGCTTCGCGCTGCCGCCGGTGCGCTACTTCCGCATGTACCAGCCGGAAGCCAAGGCGTTCCAGGGCGACGGCAAGACGGCCAGCTATCCGTTCAAGGTGGAGTGATCTGGCGATGCGTTCCCGCCTGCTCGCGCGTGGTGTGCTGACCAGCCTATTCTGGGCTGGCGGCACCTGCGCGCTTGCCGGGCAGGCTGGGCACGCCATCGCCGCGCCGGTCGGCCAACCGCTTTCGCAGCTGCGATATGCCGCTTTGCAAGGCGACGAGGCAAAGCTCTGGCAATTCAGCGCTGACCCGGCCGGTGGCATGCCGCAAGCCGCCGCCTTGCCGCGCGCCGCCGAAACACCGCTCGGCAGCGTCTGGAAGCTCTTCGTCTACAGCTACCTCGTCTCGCGCCGCATCAACACGCCCGACTACACGTGCCACGGCAACGACGCCGAAGAGGTCTACTGCTGCACTGCCGGCAACAGCATCGACCGCGAGCGCGCACTCATCCAATCGTGCGGACGCTATTTCGAGCCCGCACGCCTCGGCCTTGATCGCGCGGATTGGCGCCGCTTCTGGCAGCAAGCCGGATCGCCCGCATGGTTGCGCGACCTGCGTGCCATGCAGCCGACGCATCGCGTGCCGGTCGCCGATCTGCTCACCGCGTTGCGGTCCGTTCCGGCCGATGGGCGCGAGACCGCGGCGCAAACGCTCGTTTCCGTGCTGACCGTCGGGCGTGGCGAGGGCACGGTATCGGATTTCGGCGGCCTGCTGCGCGCCAAAACGTGGACGATGCCTGACCCGCAGCGCCCCGGCGCGTCGATTGGCGGCGCCGCTGGCTGGCTGGCCGATGGCACGCCCGTCTGGCTGGGTGGTGTCGGATCGAGCAACCAAGTGCTGGCCGCTGCCGCACCGCGCCTCACGCCGTTGATTGAGCAGACGCCCGTGCCCGACGACGATGCCTGCGTCGCGGTGGATTTTTTCGCGCGTTACCCGATTCGGGAGGTGCGCGATGCCAGCGGCAAGCCGGTCGCCCCCGGTCGCCTCGAAGGCCGCTACGCTGTGCGCTTCGTCAACGGCAATACGCTGCCGATCGAAAGCAAGGGTGAATTGACGCTCGCGCGTCAGAACAACACGCCGGTCATCACGGGCCGCCTGGGCATGAACGATTACGTGGCGCGCGTGGTCGAGCGCGAAGGCGAACTCGCCGAGCCACAGGCCGCGCGTGCGTTGGCCGTGGCGGCGCGCAGCTATCTCGTGCAGCACGCCACGCGCGACAAGGGCTGCTACCGCATCGCTGACAGCTCGCGCACGCAGCGCGTGCTACCGCGCCCGCCGCTGGCCGCCGCACGCAACGCCGCCGAATTTACCGACACGCTGGTCCTGACCGGCCAGTCTGTGCAGTACCACGGCACCATCAGCGCGCGCGGCCAGATGAGCTGGACCGCCGCGCGTGCCGCCGCTCAGCGGGGCCAGGGGTTTGACGCGATCCTTGCGCAGTGGTGGCCGCAGGCGACGCTCACGTCGTTCCAGAGCCCGGTGGCGGGGGATTGCTCACCCGTGGCGGGCGCGCAGCAGTGGCTGCAGGCGCGCGCGCCGGGTTGGTCCGCGCGCTTGGGCGCCGAGCCCGGTTACGAGACACCGCCGCTGCCCGCCGTGTGCGTCGTACAAGAGGGCCGCCCGTACGCCGATGCGCGCCGCAACCGGCTCTACGTGCATCGGCTTGCCACCGAGGAGGACCGCATCGCGCTGACGCACGAATATCTGCATCTCGCCTTTGCGCGGCACCCGCGCGGGCAGGACGAACAGTTTGTCGAGGCGATGGCGCGTCGCCTGATCCGAGGGGAGGGTTTGCTGTGAAGAGTGGGATCACGCGCTTGGCGCTCGGGGCTGCCACGCTGCTGCTGGCCGCTTCGGCGCTGGCTGAGCCGGTGGCCGATCTGGAGGGGCCCATCGGCGGCTGGCGCAACAGCAAGCTGACCAACGAGCTGGAGCAGTACACCGCTGCGTATCCGAAACCGCCCGTGGACCGTGGCGCGCAAAAATACCGCACGCTCATCGCCGGACGCATCCGCGCGGCCGGCAAGCAGCGCCGCCCGCCGGTGCTTGTCGTCAACGGCAACGCCATGCCGCTGTATGGCGATGGCGAAGGCCGCTTTGCGCGCCCCTGGGCGTTCGGCCCGGGCTCGAACAGCGTCGAAATCGTGAGCCCCGACGGCCAGTCGCGCCAACGCCTGCAGTTCTACGAGGCCGACACCACCAAGACGTCGGCCAAGCTGCGCGCCATCCTCACGTGGGACGACCCGCGCGCCGAGGTCGACATGCACGTCATTTCGCCGATTGGCGATCACGCGTTCTGGGCGCAGCCGCTCCTGTCCGACGGCGGCGGGCTCGACGTGGACAGCGTCGACGGCGCTGGCCCCGAGATTTTCTCGACCGCCGCGCCGCGCCCTGGCGTGTGGCTGTTCTACGTGAACTACTGGGGCAACTTCAACGCCGGCGGCTACAACTTCGACGAAAAGGCGCACGACCGCGATCTCATCACCGCGCAACTGACGCTGATCTATAACGAGAACACGCCCAACGAGCGGCGCGAGTTCGTCAGCGTGCCGCTGCGCAAGATCGGTGAGCTGGCGCTGATGAAATCCATCCGCTTCTGACGTGACGCACATGATGCCTTCCACTTTCCGCCTTGCTGCTGCCATCGCGCTTGCCACGTCGGCGGCCGCTGGCGGCGTGCTCGCGCAAACCGACGCCGGGAATATCGAGATCACTGCGCCGCTCAACGGCTGGCGCAATTCGGCGGGCGACGAATCCCGCTACACACAAGACGTGCATTACCCGGCGGTGTCGGTGTCGACGCCGCAAGGGCAGGGTATCGCGTCGATAATTGCCGGGCGCATCCGCAACCAGCCGAAGACTGCCGCAGCAGCAGACGAAAGTAAGCCGCGTCGCCGTCGTGGCGCCGATGGCTCCTCGGTGGGCACGCTGATCGTCAATGGCGTGGCCATGCCGCAGCGCATCGAGGCCGACGGTACGTTCTCGCGTCCGTACGCATTTGGCGCGGGCAGCAATAGCGTCGAGGTGCGCAGCGCGCGCGGCGACGCCAAGCGCGTGCAGTTCTACGACAGCTACTCCGGCAAGCAGCGTCCGCGTTTGCGCGTTGTCCTGTCGTGGGACACCGACGGCACCGACCTCGACCTGCATGTCATCTCGCCCGATGGCCAGCATGCCTGGTACGGCAACCGCGTGGTCCAGAACGGCGGCGCGCTCGACGTGGACGTCACCACCGGCTATGGTCCTGAGATCTATTCGAACCCGGCCCCCGTGCCGGGAACGTATCTCGTCTACGTGAATTACTACGGCAGCGGCAATGACCGCAGCGCGATCACGACCGCCACCGTCACCATCATCACCGACGAGAACACGCCGTCCGAACGCCAGCAGACGTTTGTCGTGCCGATGCGCAAGGCTGGAGATCTGACGCTGTTACGCAGTTTCACGATGAAGTAGCCCACACGCTTTCGGAGCCGCCATGGATACACAGACCGTTGCCGCCTACGACACCCTTGCCGAGACCTTCGCGCAGGAGTGGCGCGAGCAGCCCGCGCCTGAAGACCTGTACGCGTTGCTGCGACGTGAGTTCAAGGAAGGTGGCGCCACCGCTGACATCGGCTGCGGCGCAGGCCGCGAGGTGGCGTGGCTCAACGCTAACGGTTATCCAGCTGTCGGTTATGACGCCTCCGCCGGGCTGCTGGAAGCGGCGCGCGAGCAGTATCCAGGGCTGTCGTTCCGGCAGGCGCTGTTGCCTGAGTTGGTCGGTATTGCCGAAGGCGCGTTCGACAACGTCCTCTGCGAGACCGTCATCATGCATTTGCCGCCCGAGCAGATTGGTGCGTCGGTGGAGCGCTTGGTGTCGCTGCTGCGCCCGGAGGGCACGCTGTACCTGAGCTGGCGCGTCACGCCAGACTCCGACCAGCGCGATGGGCGCGGCCGGCTGTTCACGTCGTTCGATGCGACGCCCGTGCGCGAGGCGCTGGCCGGCACCGAACTGGTCTTTGACGAGGCGGCTGTCAGCCAGTCGTCGGGGCGTACGATCCATCGCATCGTTGCGCGCAAGGTTTGACCGCAGCGCCACAATCCGACTGTCCTGATTGACCATCCCTCGGCGGGGTTTGTCACAATAGCGGTTTCGCCCAGCCCGCGCGTGACACTGCGCGCACCCGCCGCCCCGATGTACGACTCTCCCGCCATAGATCACGCGCTGCAAGCGTTGCCCGAAGACACTGCCGCCGCCACGCATGCGGTGCTGCACGATGTGTTCGGCTACAGCGCTTTCCGCGGCCCGCAGGCGGAAATCGTCACCCATGTGGCGGACGGCGGCGATTGCCTCGTGCTGATGCCTACCGGCGGCGGCAAATCGCTCTGCTATCAGATCCCGGCGCTCGTGCGGCACCGCCGCGGGCAGGGCGCCGGCATTGTGGTTTCGCCGCTGATCGCGCTGATGCAGGATCAGGTGGCCGCCCTGGAAGAAGCCGGTGTTCGCGCCGCGTATCTCAACTCCGCGCTGACGGGCGCCGAGGCCGCCCAGGTCGAGCGAGACCTGGCGGCAGGCCGGCTGGATCTCGTCTACGTGGCGCCCGAGCGGCTGATGACGCCGCGCTTCCTCGACTTGCTTGAGCGATCGCGCATCGGCCTGTTTGCCATCGACGAAGCGCACTGCGTGTCGCAATGGGGGCACGATTTCCGGCCAGAGTACATCCAACTTTCCGTGCTGCACGAGCGTTTCCCGCACGTGCCGCGCATTGCGCTCACCGCCACGGCCGATGCCGTCACGCGCGACGAGATCGTTGAACGGCTGGCGTTGACGGACGCGCGCGTCTTCCTCTCCAGCTTCGACCGCCCGAACATCCGCTACACCATCGTCGAGAAGGACAGCGCGCGTCAGCAGCTGCTGCGCTTCATCCGCGCCGAACACATGGACGGCGACACCTGCGACGCCGGCATCGTCTACTGCCTGTCGCGCAAAAAGGTGGAGGAGACCGCGCAGTGGCTGGCAGAGCAGGGCATCCGTGCGCTGCCATATCACGCCGGGATGGACTCTGAAGTGCGCGCCCGCCATCAGGCGATCTTCCGCAAGGAGGAGGGCGTCGTGATGGTGGCGACCATCGCTTTTGGCATGGGCATCGACAAGCCCGACGTGCGTTTCGTGGCGCATCTGGATTTGCCCAAGAGCCTGGAAGGCTATTACCAGGAAACAGGCCGCGCTGGCCGCGACGGCATGCCGGCCAACGCGTGGATGGCGTATGGCCTGTCCGACGTGGTGCAGCAGCGCCGCATGATCGACGAGTCCGATGCGGACGACGTGCACAAGCGCGTATCAACCGCCAAGCTCGAAGCGCTGCTCGGCCTGTGCGAAGCCGCTAGCTGCCGCCGCGTGGCGCTGCTTGCGTACTTTGGTGAAAGCAGCCAGCCGTGCGGCAATTGCGATACGTGCCTGACGCCGCCGCAAACCTGGGACGCCACGCGCGAGGCCCAGATGGCGCTGTCCTGCGCATACCGCGTGCAGCAGGCCAGTCGCGTGAGCTTTGGCGCCGGCCAGCTCATCGATATCCTGCGCGGCAACGCGACCGAGCGCATCAAACAGTGGCACCACGAGACGCTTTCCACCTTCGGCATCGGCAGCGATCTGTCCGAAGCCGCGTGGCGCGGCGTGTTCCGACAGTTGGTCGCGCAGGGTTTGTTTGCGGTGGATCACGGCGGCCACGGCGCGCTGATCCTGACCGACGCGGCGCGCCCCGTGCTCAAGGGCGCGCAGTCGGTGATCCTGCGGCGTCAGGCCGAGAAGGTGCGTGGCTCGTCGTCTTCGTCGACGAAGAAGGAACGTCGCGCCGATCCGGCCGCCGAGCTTTCCACCGAGGCGCAGGTGCGCTGGCAGGCGTTGCGAGCCTGGCGTACGCAGGCCGCGCGAGAGCACAGCGTGCCCGCCTATGTGATCTTCCACGACGCCACACTCGCACGCATTGCCGAGACCGATCCGGATTCGCGCGAGGCGCTTGGCGAGCTGCCGGGCATTGGCATGGCAAAGCTGGACCGCTACGGCCAGGCGCTGCTCGACGTGCTGGAGAAATGCCGCGAGCAGGCTTAAGCGGACGGCGGCAATGGCCCCATCACGCCGGTGCGGCGGATGTGGTCACCCAGAAAATCGACAAACGCCCGTACCTTCGGCAGCAGGTGCACACGCTGCGTGAAGACGGCGTGCAACGGCACCTCCCGCGCCGCGTAGTTCGTCAGCACCGCCTGCAAGCGACCGGCCGCAATATCGTCGCGCACCAGATACGCTGGCCCGAGCGATACTCCCAACCCTGAACGTGCCGCCTCTCGCAGCACGAGGCTGTTGTTGGCCAGCATCGAGCCATTCACGTGGGCGATATGGCGCTGGCCGGCGGCGTCCGTCAGCACCCAGTCGTGCGGCCCGTCGTAATTGGCGTAGACGAGGCAGTTGTGGTCGCGCAAATCCTCCGGCGATTGCGGAATGCCCCGCTCGCGAAAATACGACGGCGCCCCGTAGATGGCGTGTGCGCAACTCGCCAGCCGCCGCGCCACCAGCGAAGAGTCCTCCAGCATGCCGATGCGGATCGCCACGTCGATGCGCCCAGCGACAAGATCGGCGTAGCGGTCGTTCATATCCAGGTCGATCTGCACGGCGGGGTAGCGCGCCTGGAATGCGCCCAACAGCGGTGCCAGCAATGTCACCGCAAATGAGGCCGGCGCCGACACGCGCAGCGTGCCGCGCGCCTCATCGCGCAGGGCGGTTACGGCCTGTTCGGCCGCATCGACGAGCGCCAAACCTTCTCGGCTTTTCTCGAAGAACGCCGCGCCTGCCTCGGTGAGCGACAGGCGCCGCGTTGTCCGTTGCAGCAGACGCGTCTGCAGCCGAGCCTCCAGTCGCGCCAGCGCCTTGCTGATCACACCGCGCGACATGCCCATCGCATCCGCCGCCGCAGACAGGCTGCCGCGCTCCACTACCTGCACGAAGATCGCCACATCAGAGAGTCGGTCCATATTTGCGCGTTTACGGAAACAATATTGCGCCAAAGGCTACCTTAATCTACGCGAATCGGCTGGCTACGATGGGCGCTCCGATCCTTCGTCCTGTTCATCATGACTACCGAAGCTCCTGCTGTTGCCGTTTCCAACCCGCCAGCCACCGACCGGCTCCCCCACGGCGCCACGCCGTTGTTTGCCGCCGCCGTCGGGCTCATCGTCATCAACCTGTTCGGCATCCAGCCGCTCGTCGCCGAAATCGCCGCGAGCATTGGCTGGACCACGGCCGCAACTGGGCTGCTGGTGACCGCCACCCTTATCGGCTACGGAATCGGCCTGTTGCTGCTAATGCCGCTGACCGATCTGCAGGACAATCGCGCGCTCGCCTCGCGCACGCTGTGGGGCGCGGTGGCTTCGCTGGCGCTGACCACCGTCGCGCACAGCGGCCAGGTGCTGATGCTTGCCGCCTTTGCCATCGGCCTCACGTCGACCGTCATTCAGATGCTGATTGCGCTGGCGGGCCGCCTGGCCGCAGACCACCGGCGCGGGCGCGTGCTCGGCGACATCATGATCGGCCTGAACCTGGGCATCCTGCTGTCGCGCCCGGCGGCCAGCCTGATTGCGGCGCAGTGGGGCTGGCGAGCGTTCTACGGCGCATCGGCGGTGGCGATTGCAGTGCTGGCTGTCTTCCTGCCGCGCGTGATGCCGACCTTCGTGCCGCCGCGCACGCTGTCGTACGGCGCGCTGCTGGGCTCATACGGTCGTCTGCTGCGTAGCGAACCGTTGTTGCGCCGCCGCGCCGCCACCCAGGCCTTGCTGATGGCCGCGTTCACGCTGTTTTGGACCGCTGTGGCCCTGCGGTTGGCGGCAGCGCCGTTCCATCTTTCGCAGAACGGTATTGGCATCTTCGCGCTGTGCGGCGCGGCCGGCGTTGTGGCCGCGCCGATTGCCGGACGGCTCGCGGATCGCGGTTTGGTGCGCGTGGGTACGCTGCTCGCGCACGGCAGTGCGGCGACGGGTTTGTTGTTGGCACTGGCTTCGGCACTGTTGCCGGGGCTCAGCGTCCCCGCCATGTTGACGATGTTGGTAGCTGCGGCGCTGCTGCTCGACTTCGGTGCCATCGGCGACCAGGCGCTCGGCCGCTACATGGTCAACACGCTGTCCCCGGAGGTTCGCGGGCGCGTGAATGGTCTGTACACCGGCGCGTTCTTCTTTGGTGCAGCCGCGGGCGGTGGCTTGGCCGGCGTGGCATGGGCGGGTGGCGGATGGATCGGCGTATCCGTTCTGGCGCTTGGGTTTGTGGCGGCGGCTGCCCTCGTCTTTGTGTGGCCCGCGGGCGCGCCGCGTGCCATTGGCGCCACACCGCGCCGTTGCTGATCTACTCAGGCGTCACCAGACTGGTGGCGCGCTTGACGCTTGCAAGACAGCCCGCTATAGTGCCAGATTCGAGTTTTTGGCTTCTGGTTTCGCACGTCCGTGCCCGGCAAAGCGCTGTGCAAGACATCTGAACCAGACGGGCTCGCGCTCTTTGGTCTTGATCTGTTCCCGCAGGTCCTCCCTTCAGAGCGTTCTGCTCGCCACTTCCATAAAACCCGATTGCGCCGTCCGCCTCACAAATGAGGCGTTCACGTTATGTGAACCGGCGATTTTTCAAAAACCAAGCTGGATTGAACAATGCCAACCATCAATCAACTGGTTCGCAAGCCCCGCGTCTCGGAAAAGCTGAAGAGCAAGAGCCCGGCACTTGAGAACTGCCCGCAGCGTCGCGGCGTGTGCACCCGCGTGTACACCACGACGCCGAAGAAGCCGAACTCGGCACTGCGTAAGGTCGCCAAGGTGCGCCTGACCAACGGTTTCGAAGTCATTTCGTACATCGGCGGTGAAGGCCACAACCTGCAAGAACACAGCGTCGTGCTGATCCGCGGCGGCCGTGTGAAGGACTTGCCGGGTGTGCGTTACCACATCGTGCGCGGCTCCCTTGACCTGCAAGGCGTCAAGGACCGTAAGCAAGCGCGTTCGAAGTACGGCGCGAAGCGTCCGAAGGCGGCTTAAGTCGTCAGTGAGATCGCGCCGCTTTTGCGGTCACGGTCTTGTCATGAGCAGGCGGTACAACGGTGCGTTTTTTGACCGCACTGGCACCGTCGAGTAAGTGGTCACCCGGCTCAGATTGTTGGAAGACAAGCTAGTTGGTGGCCGGAGAACCGAAGCGGTTCTCAACTGAACAGAGAAGGAAAGAAGATGCCACGTCGTCGTGAAGTCCCCAAGCGGGAAATTCTGCCGGACCCGAAGTTCGGCAATGTGGAAGTCGCCAAGTTCATGAACGTCCTGATGCTGGACGGCAAGAAGTCGGTGGCTGAGCGTATCGTCTACGGTGCGTTCGACCAGATCGAGAAGAAAGCAGGCAAGGCGCCTATCGAGGTGTTCACGCTGGCTATCGGCAACATCAAGCCGGTGGTCGAAGTGAAGAGCCGTCGTGTTGGTGGCGCCAACTATCAGGTGCCGGTCGAAGTCCGGCCGTCGCGTCGTCTGGCATTGGCGATGCGTTGGCTGCGGGAAGCTGCGAAGAAGCGCAGCGAGAAGTCGATGGCCCTGCGTCTGGCTGGTGAGCTGCTCGAAGCCTCGGAAGGCCGCGGCGGCGCCATGAAGAAGCGCGATGAAGTGCACCGCATGGCTGAAGCCAACAAGGCGTTCTCGCACTTCCGCTTCTAAGCGACGCGAGACGTTGTTGGTTGCTGGGCGGGCTGTGTGCGCACATCTCGCCCATTTGTATTAGGGGCGCTTGGCCACGGGCCGGCGCCCCGTTGACGAATCTGAGGATTAACCGTGGCTCGTAAGACCCCCATTGAGCGCTACCGTAACATCGGTATCTCCGCTCACATCGACGCCGGCAAGACCACCACGACCGAGCGGATCCTGTTCTACACCGGTGTGAACCACAAGATCGGTGAAGTGCATGATGGCGCTGCCACCATGGACTGGATGGAGCAAGAGCAGGAGCGCGGCATCACCATCACGTCCGCTGCTACCACCGCCTTCTGGAAGGGCATGGGCGGCAACTATCCCGAGCACCGCTTCAACATCATCGACACCCCGGGCCACGTGGACTTCACCATCGAGGTGGAGCGTTCCATGCGTGTGCTGGACGGCGCGTGCATGGTGTACTGCGCAGTGGGTGGCGTGCAGCCGCAGTCGGAAACCGTCTGGCGTCAGGCCAACAAGTACAAGGTGCCGCGTCTGGCGTTCGTCAACAAGATGGACCGTACCGGCGCGAACTTCTTCAAGGTCTACGACCAGCTGAAGACCCGTCTGAAGGCCAACCCCGTGCCCGTCGTGGTGCCCATCGGCGCTGAAGATGGCTTCCAGGGCGTCGTCGATCTGCTGGAAATGAAGGCGATCATTTGGGACGAAGCCAGCCAAGGCGTGAAGTTCGAATACACCGACATCCCGGCAGAACTCGTTGACACGTGCAACGAGTGGCGCGAGAAGATGGTCGAGTCGGCCGCTGAAGCCAGCGAAGCGCTGATGGAAAAGTACCTGGGCGGCGAAGAGCTGACCCGTGCTGAGATCGTCAAGGCACTGCGCGACCGTACCATCGCCTGCGAAATCCAGCCGATGCTGTGCGGCACCGCGTTCAAGAACAAGGGCGTGCAGCGGATGCTCGACGCCGTGATCGACTTCCTGCCGTCGCCGGTCGACATTCCGCCGGTTCAAGGCATTGACGAAAACGACGAAGAGAAGAAGCTCGAGCGTAAGGCAGACGACAACGAGAAGTTCTCGGCGCTGGCGTTCAAGATCATGACCGACCCGTTCGTTGGTCAACTGATCTTCTTCCGCGTCTACTCGGGCAAGATCAACTCGGGCGACACCGTGTACAACCCGGTGAAGCAGAAGAAGGAGCGTCTGGGCCGTATTCTGCAGATGCACGCCAACCAGCGCGAAGAAATCAAGGAAGTGCTGGCAGGCGACATCGCCGCTGCAGTGGGCCTGAAGGACGCTACCACGGGTGACACGCTGTGCGACCCGAGCGCTCCGATCATTCTCGAGCGCATGGTGTTCCCGGAGCCGGTGATCTCGCAGGCTGTCGAGCCGAAGACCAAGGCTGACCAGGAAAAGATGGGTATCGCCCTGAACCGCCTGGCTGCTGAAGATCCGTCGTTCCGCGTGCGTACCGATGAAGAATCGGGCCAGACCATCATTTCGGGTATGGGTGAGCTGCACCTCGAAATTCTGGTCGATCGCATGAAGCGCGAATTCGGCGTGGAAGCCAACATCGGCGCCCCGCAAGTTGCCTACCGCGAAACCATCCGCAAGAAGGTTGAAGACGTCGAAGGCAAGTTCGTCAAGCAGTCCGGTGGTCGCGGTCAGTACGGTCACGCTGTGATCACGCTGGAACCGGCGGATGACGAGGCGAAGAAGGCTGGCAAGAACTTCGAGTTCGTCGACGCCATCAAGGGCGGTGTGATTCCTCGCGAATACATCCCGGCAGTCGAGAAGGGTATCGTCGACACGCTGCCGGCCGGTATTCTGGCGGGCTTCCCGGTGGTGGACGTGAAGGTCACGCTGACGTTCGGTTCGTACCACGACGTGGACTCGAACGAAAACGCGTTCCGCATGGCTGGCTCGATGGCTTTCAAGGAAGCCATGCGCCGCGCCACGCCGGTTCTGCTCGAGCCGATGATGGCCGTGGAAGTGGAAACGCCGGAAGACTACACGGGTACCGTGATGGGCGACTTGTCGTCCCGCCGCGGCATCGTGCAGGGCATGGACGACATGGTGGGCGGCGGCAAGATCATCAAGGCCGAAGTCCCGCTGTCGGAAATGTTCGGTTATTCGACGTCGCTGCGCTCGCAGACGCAAGGCCGCGCCACGTACACCATGGAATTCAAGCAATACGCTGAGGCACCGAAGAACATCGCCGAAGCTGTGATGGCTGCCAAGGGTACGAAGTAATCAACGTGTTTTGGGCGGCGCGCGTGTGCGTGCTGCCCGCATCCAAATCTAGTAATTAGCCGATTCCGAATTGAGGAGCTGACATGGCAAAGGAAAAGTTCGAGCGGACCAAGCCGCACGTGAACGTTGGTACGATTGGTCACGTTGACCACGGCAAGACGACGCTGACCGCAGCGATCGCAACCGTGCTGTCGAGCAAGTTCGGTGGTACCGCGAAGAAGTACGACGAAATCGACGCAGCGCCGGAAGAAAAGGCACGCGGCATCACGATCAACACCGCGCACATCGAGTACGAAACGGCTAACCGTCACTACGCGCACGTTGACTGCCCGGGCCACGCGGACTACGTCAAGAACATGATTACCGGTGCCGCCCAGATGGACGGCGCAATCCTGGTGTGCTCGGCCGCTGACGGCCCGATGCCGCAAACGCGTGAGCACATCCTGCTGGCCCGTCAGGTCGGCGTGCCGTACATCATCGTCTTCCTGAACAAGTGCGACATGGTGGACGACGCTGAGCTGCTGGAGCTGGTCGAGATGGAAGTGCGCGAACTTCTGTCGAAGTACGACTTCCCGGGCGACGACACCCCGATCATCAAGGGTTCGGCCAAGCTGGCGCTGGAAGGCGACAAGGGCGAACTGGGCGAAGTGGCCATCATGAACCTGGCCGACGCACTGGACACCTACATCCCGACGCCGGAGCGCGCTGTTGACGGCACGTTCCTGATGCCGGTGGAAGACGTGTTCTCGATCTCGGGTCGCGGCACCGTGGTGACCGGCCGTATCGAGCGCGGCGTCGTCAAGGTCGGCGAAGAAATCGAAATCGTCGGTATCGCCATGGACGGCGACAAGCCGAAGATCGACAAGACGACCTGCACGGGCGTGGAAATGTTCCGCAAGCTGCTCGACCAAGGTCAAGCAGGCGACAACGTCGGTATTCTGCTGCGCGGTACGAAGCGCGAAGACGTCCAGCGCGGCCAAGTGCTGGCAAAGCCGGGCTCGATCAAGCCGCACACGGAATTCACGGGCGAGGTCTACATCCTGTCGAAGGACGAAGGCGGCCGTCACACGCCGTTCTTCAACAACTACCGCCCGCAGTTCTACTTCCGTACGACGGACGTGACTGGCTCGATCGCCCTGCCGGAAGGCAAGGAAATGGTTATGCCGGGCGACAACGTGTCGATCACCGTCAAGCTGATCGCCCCGATCGCCATGGAAGAAGGCCTGCGCTTCGCAATCCGTGAAGGCGGCCGTACCGTGGGTGCCGGCGTCGTTGCCAAGATCCTGAAGTAAAAGGCGGATCGATGCGCTGTTCCTCGTAAGGGGTGCGGCGCATCGCTTGTTGCATCGCTCTTTCAATCTACCGGCGGCCCGGCCGCCATGCTCTTTAAGGAAACATCATGCAGAACCAGAAGATCCGTATCCGCCTGAAGGCTTTCGACTATCGCCTGATCGATCAGTCGGCCGCCGAAATCGTTGAAACCGCCAAGCGCACTGGCGCGATCGTCAAGGGCCCGGTGCCCCTGCCGACTCGCATCCAGCGTTTCGACGTTCTGCGTTCGCCGCACGTCAACAAGACCAGCCGCGACCAGTTCGAGATCCGTACGCACCAGCGTCTGATGGACATCGTCGACCCGACGGACAAGACCGTTGATGCGCTGATGAAGCTGGACCTGCCGGCTGGCGTGGACGTCGAGATCAAGCTGCAATAAGCAAGACAACGCTACCGGACCCTTCCGGTAACGGGCAAACGGCGAGCCAAGTGCTCGCCGTTTTGCTTTTGAGCGTCGGATGTTGCATTGCACACGATGTCCGGAACACCATTCGGCAATCGCTCTTGCATATTGTCCGTAACCCGGATATATTGTAGGGCTACCCCTTTAGTCAGGGGAGTGGGCGGGCCGTTTTGGCCTAGCGCTGTCTCTTTAGGCGCAGTCCAGTTCAAGATTCGTAGTATCAATCAGCCCCGGCCAATCGCAGCTGGGAATGGAGCAAACCATGAGCCTTGGCCTTGTAGGTCGCAAGGTTGGCATGACCCGTATTTTCACGGACGACGGCGATTCGATTCCCGTCACCGTGCTCGAGGTCGGCGACAACCGCGTGACGCAAATCAAGACGGACGAGACCGACGGTTATACCGCGGTTCAAGTCACCTTCGGCACCCGACGCGCCAGCCGCGTCACCAAGCCGCTGGCGGGTCATCTCGCCAAAGCCGGCGTGGAAGCGGGCGAAGTCATCAAAGAATTCCGAGTGGATGCCGCTCGTGCCGCTGAATTCCAGCCTGGTGCGAACATCAGCGTCGACCTGTTCGAAGTCGGTCAGAAGATCGACGTCCAGGGTGTGACGATTGGTAAGGGCTACGCCGGTACCATCAAGCGTTACCACTTCTCGTCGGGCCGCGCCTCGCACGGTAACTCGCGCTCGCACAACGTGCCGGGCTCGATCGGTATGGCGCAGGATCCGGGCCGCGTGTTCCCGGGCAAGCGCATGACCGGTCACATGGGTGACGTCACCCGTACCGTTCAAAACCTGGAAATCGCCAAGATTGACGCAGAGCGCAAGCTGCTGCTGGTCAAGGGTGCGATTCCGGGCGCCAAGGGCGGTCAAGTCATCGTCACGCCGGCCGTGAAGGCCCGCGCCAAGAAGGCATAAGGAGCAAACGCATGGAACTGAAGCTGCTCCAGGACAACGGTCAACTTGGCGCCGGCGTTGCTGCCTCGCCGGAAGTGTTCGGCCGTGACTACAACGAAGCCCTCGTTCACCAAGTCGTCGTCGCTTACCAGGCCAACGCTCGCAGCGGTAACCGTAAGCAGAAGGATCGTGAAGAGGTCAAGCACACGACCAAGAAGCCGTGGCGCCAAAAGGGTACGGGCCGCGCCCGTGCAGGTATGAGCTCCTCCCCGCTGTGGCGCGGGGGTGGTCGTATCTTCCCGAACAGCCCGGAAGAAAACTTCTCGCAGAAGGTCAACAAGAAGATGTACCGCGCCGGCATGCGCTCGATTTATTCGCAGCTTGCCCGTGAAGGTCGCATCAACGTCGTTGACAGCCTGTCCGTCGACGCGCCCAAAACCAAGCTGCTGGCCGACAAGTTCCGCGCCATGGGCCTGGATTCGGTGCTCGTGATTACCGATAACCTGGACGAAAACCTCTTCCTGGCATCGCGCAACCTGGCGCACGTGCTCGTGGTTGAGCCGCGTCACGCCGACCCGCTGTCGCTCGTGCACTACAAAAAGGTGCTCGTGACCAAGGCAGCCGTCGCGCAGATCGAGGAGTTGCTGAAATGACGCAAGTTGCCAAGAACGACCATCGCTTGATGCAGGTGCTGCTGGCGCCTGTGGTGTCTGAAAAGGCAACCCTGGTGGCCGAGAAGAACGAACAGGTCGTGTTCGAAGTGGCTCGCGACGCCAACAAGGGCGAAGTGAAAGCGGCTGTCGAACTGCTGTTCAAGGTCGAAGTCGAGTCCGTCCAGATCCTGAACCAGAAGGGCAAGCAAAAGCGCTTCGGTCGCTTCATGGGTCGTCGTGACCACGTGAAGAAGGCCTATGTTTCGCTGAAGCCGGGCCAGGAAATCAATTTTGAAGCGGAGGCCAAGTAATCATGGCACTCGTCAAAACCAAGCCGACATCGCCGGGCCGCCGCTCGATGGTGAAGGTCGTTAACCCCGACCTTCACAAGGGCGCGCCGCACGCCCCGCTGCTGGAAAAGCAAATCCAGAAGTCGGGCCGTAACAACAACGGCCACATCACCACCCGTCACAAGGGCGGTGGTCACAAGCATCACTATCGCGTCGTCGACTTCAAACGTAACGATAAGGACGGTATTCCGGCCAAGATCGAACGCCTGGAATACGACCCAAACCGTAGCGCCAACATCGCGCTCGTGCTGTTCGCTGACGGCGAGCGCCGCTACATCATCGCCCCGAAGGGCGCTGTGGTTGGCCAAGCCATTGCTAACGGCTCGGAAGCGCCGATCAAGGCCGGTAACAACCTGCCGATCCGCAACATTCCGGTCGGTACGACGATCCACTGCGTGGAAATCCTGCCGGGCAAGGGTGCTCAAGTTGCCCGTTCGGCCGGCACGTCCGCCGTACTGCTGGCTCGCGAAGGCATCTACGCTCAAGTGCGTCTGCGCTCGGGTGAAGTGCGCCGCGTGCACATCGAGTGCCGCGCGACCATCGGTGAAGTCGGCAACGAAGAGCACAGCCTGCGCCAGATCGGCAAGGCCGGTGCAACCCGTTGGCGCGGTATTCGCCCGACCGTTCGCGGTGTGGTGATGAACCCGGTCGATCACCCGCATGGTGGTGGTGAAGGTAAGACTGCTGCTGGCCGTGATCCGGTGTCCCCGTGGGGCACGCCGACCAAGGGCTACCGCACCCGTCGTAACAAGCGCACTGACAGCATGATCGTTCAGCGCCGTCACAAGCGTTAATCGGTAGGTAGGAGCTTAGATATGACTCGTTCCGTAAAAAAGGGTCCTTTCATTGACGCCCACCTGCTGAAGAAGGTTGAGGCGGCGGTGCAAACGAAGGACAAGAAGCCCATCAAGACTTGGTCGCGTCGTTCGACCATTCTGCCGGACTTCATCGGCTTGACGATCGCCGTTCACAACGGTCGTCAGCACGTGCCCGTGTATGTCACGGAAAACATGGTTGGCCACAAGCTCGGCGAATTTGCGCTCACGCGTACGTTCAAGGGCCACGCTGCCGACAAGAAAGCGAAGCGATAAGGGGCAATCATGGAAGTTAAAGCGATTCATCGCGGCGCCCGTATCTCCGCACAGAAAACGCGCCTGGTTGCTGACCAGATCCGCGGCCTGTCGATCGAGCGCGCGCTCAACGTGCTGACGTTCAGCCCGAAGAAGGCGGCTGGCATCGTGAAGAAGGTGGTTGAGTCCGCCATCGCGAACGCCGAGCACAATGAAGGCGCCGATATCGACGAGCTGAAGGTCAAGTCGATCTACATCGACAAGGCCACGTCGCTCAAGCGCTTCACGGCGCGTGCGAAGGGCCGTGGCAACCGCATCGAGAAACAAACCTGTCACATCACTGTGACGCTGGGCAACTAAGGGGTCACGATGGGACAGAAGATTCATCCGACTGGCTTCCGTCTGGCTGTCAGCCGTAACTGGGCATCGCGTTGGTACGCGAGCAACACCCAGTTTGCCGGCATGCTCAAGGAAGACATCGAGGTTCGCGAGTTTCTGAAGAAGAAGCTGAAGAACGCGTCGGTGGGCCGCGTGGTCATCGAACGTCCGGCCAAGAATGCTCGTATCACCATTTACAGCTCGCGTCCGGGCGTGGTGATCGGCAAGAAGGGCGAGGACATCGAGCTGCTGAAGGCTGAGCTGCAACGTCGCATGGGCGTGCCCGTGCACGTGAACATCGAAGAAATCCGCAAGCCGGAAGTCGATGCACAGCTGATCGCCGATTCGATCACGCAGCAGCTCGAGCGCCGCATCATGTTCCGTCGCGCAATGAAGCGCGCGATGCAGAACGCGATGCGTCTGGGTGCCCAGGGCATCAAGATCATGAGCTCAGGCCGTCTGAACGGCATCGAAATCGCCCGTACCGAGTGGTACCGCGAAGGCCGTGTGCCCCTGCACACGCTGCGCGCCGATATCGACTACGGCTTCTCCGAAGCGGAAACCACCTACGGCATCATCGGTGTCAAGGTGTGGGTGTACAAGGGTGACCACCTCGGTCGCAACGACGCACCCGTCGTGGAAGAGCCGCAAGAAGAGCGTCGCAAGCGTCCGGGTCGCCCGGAAGGTCGTCGCCGTGAGGGCGAAGGTCGCCCGGCCGGTCAGCGCCGCGGTGCTGGTGCAGGTGCCCGTCGTGGCGCCGACGCCAAGACTGGAGAATAAACATGCTGCAACCTAAGCGCAGGAAGTACCGCAAGGAGCAGAAGGGCCGTAACACCGGTATCGCGACGCGCGGCAACGCAGTCTCGTTCGGCGAATTCGGTCTGAAGGCGATGGGCCGTGGCCGTCTGACCGCGCGTCAGATTGAGTCGGCGCGTCGTGCGATGACCCGTCACATCAAGCGTGGCGGCCGCATTTGGATCCGGATTTTCCCGGACAAGCCGATCTCGAAGAAGCCTGCCGAAGTCCGTATGGGTAACGGTAAGGGCAACCCGGAATACTACGTGGCTGAAATTCAGCCGGGCAAGATGCTGTACGAAATGGACGGCGTTGGCGAAGAACTGGCACGCGAGGCATTTCGTCTGGCCGCTGCCAAGCTGCCGATCGCGACCAGCTTCGTGGTGCGTCAGGTCGGAACGTAAGGAGCACACACCATGAAAGCATCCGAACTGCGCGACAAAGATGTCGCCGGGCTGAACCAGGAGCTCTCCGAGCTGCTGAAGGCCCAATTTGGCCTGCGCATGCAAAAAGCGACGCAACAGCTGCAGAACACCAGCCAGCTGAAGAAGGTGCGTCGTGACATCGCGCGTGTCCGCACCGTGCTGGGCCAGAAGGGGAACCAGAAATGACTGAAGCCGCAACGTCCCTGAAGCGCACGCTCGTCGGTCGCGTTGTCAGCAACAAGATGGACAAGACCGTCACGGTCCTGATCGAAAACCGCGTCAAGCATCCGCTGTACGGCAAGTACGTGGTGCGCTCGAAGAAGTACCACGCGCACGACGAAGCCAACCAGTACAACGAAGGCGACAAGGTTGAGATCACGGAATCGCGTCCGCTTTCCCGCACCAAGTCGTGGGTGGTGTCGCGTCTGCTTGAAGCTGCACGCGTGATCTAAAACAACAGCGGAGTAGTTTGCTGTTGCAAGGCCGAGATTATGTGATATAGTCTCGGTCTTTCCCTTTAAGAGGGTGGCCAGCAAATCTGCTGGTGGCTCGGGTGAGGGGGAAAGCGAATGGGCCAGGCGGCAATCGCCGTCGGGCAGCTACCGACTTCAAGTTGATCAACCCAATCGCAGTTGGCGCAATGCCAGCAGCCGGCGGGACCAAGACTGATCGCCTCTGCGCATTGTGCGTTTGGCGAATTAAGTTGGGACGAGAACACCATGATTCAGACAGAAAGCCGGCTCGAAGTGGCCGATAACACGGGTGCGCGTGAAGTCATGTGCATCAAGGTGCTGGGCGGTTCGAAGCGCCGCTACGCCAGCGTCGGCGACATCATCAAGGTCAGCGTCAAGGATGCTGCCCCGCGTGGTCGCGTGAAGAAGGGCGATATCTACAACGCCGTGGTGGTGCGTACCGCCAAGGGCGTGCGCCGTCCTGACGGCTCGCTCATCAAGTTCGACGGCAATGCCGCCGTGCTGCTGAACACCAAGCTTGAGCCGATCGGCACCCGCATTTTCGGGCCGGTCACTCGCGAACTCCGTACCGAGCGCTTCATGAAGATCGTGTCGCTCGCGCCGGAAGTGCTGTAATCGGAGGCCGCATGAACAAGATTCGCAAGGGCGATCGCGTCATCGTCCGTACCGGTAAAGACAAGGGCAAGCAAGGTACTGTGCTGGCCGTGCTCGCCGAGCATGTGACGGTTGAAGGCGTGAACGTTGCCAAGAAGCACGTGCGCCCGAACCCGATGCTGGGTACCACGGGTGGTGTGGTCGACAAGGTCATGCCCATCCATATTTCGAACGTTGCGCTCGTGGATGCCAATGGCAAGCCGTCGCGCGTCGGCATCAAGGTTGAAGGCGGCGTGAAGACGCGCGTGCTGAAGACCACCGGTGCTGCCGTCGGCGCTTGATTCTGGGCAATAGAGAGGAGTTGAGCATGACTGCACGTCTGCAAGAGTTTTACAAAGAGAAGGTTGTGCCCGAACTGATCAAGCAGTTTGGCTACAAGTCTGTGATGGAAGTGCCGCGCATCACCAAGATCACCCTGAACATGGGTCTTGGCGAAGCCATCAATGACAAGAAAGTCATTGAGCACGCCACGGGCGACCTGATCAAGATCGCTGGTCAGAAGCCCATCGTGACGAAGGCCCGCAAGGCTATCGCCGGCTTCAAGATCCGTCAGGGTTACCCGATCGGCACGATGGTCACGCTGCGTGGCCAACGTATGTACGAATTCCTGGATCGCTTCATCACTGTGTCGCTGCCCCGCGTGCGCGACTTCCGTGGTGTGTCTGGCAAGGCGTTCGATGGTCGTGGCAACTACAACATCGGTGTGAAAGAGCAAATCATTTTCCCCGAGATTGAATACGACAAGATCGACGCACTCCGTGGTCTGAATATCAGCATCACGACGACTGCGAAGAACGACGAGGAAGCGAAGGCGCTCCTCAACGCGTTCAAGTTCCCGTTCCGTAATTAAGGGGTTACCGTGGCTAAATTGTCTCTGATCGAACGCGAGAAGAAGCGTGCCAAGCTCGTGGCCAAGTACGCTGAGAAGCGCGCCGCTCTCGAAGCCATCGTGGCCGACCAAAGCAAGTCGGAAGAAGAGCGCTACGAAGCGCGTCTGAAGTTGCAAGCGCTGCCGCGCAATGCAAATCCGACTCGTCAGCGCAACCGCTGCTCGATCACCGGTCGTCCCCGCGGTACGTTCCGTAAGTTCGGCCTGGCGCGTAACAAGCTCCGCGAGATCGCCTTCAAGGGCGAGATCCCGGGTCTGACGAAAGCCAGCTGGTAATCACGCACAGGCTACAGGAGAAACAGTATGAGCATGAGCGATCCGATCGCCGATATGCTGACGCGTATCCGCAACGCGCAAGCGGTGGAAAAAGCGTCGGTGGTCATGCCGTCGTCGAAGCTGAAGGTGGCAATCGCCAAAGTCCTGAAGGACGAAGGCTACATCGACGAATTCGCCGTGACCGAGCAGGGTGGCAAGTCCACGCTGACGATTGGTCTGAAGTACTACGCTGGCCGTCCGGTCATCGAGCGCCTGGAGCGCGTCTCGAAGCCTGGTCTGCGTGTGTACAAGGGCCGTAATGAAATCCCGCAAGTGATGAACGGCCTGGGTGTCGCCATCATCTCGACCCCCCAGGGTCTGATGACGGACCGCCGCGCCCGCGCAACCGGTGTCGGTGGCGAAGTCATTTGCTACGTCGCCTAAGGGAGGGGAACCATGTCTCGCGTAGGTAAGGCCCCCATCGCGCTGCCCAAGGGCGCAGAAGTCAATTTCGCAGGTGGTCTGCTGACCGTTAAGGGCCCGCTGGGCACTCTGACGCAGCCGATTCACTCGCTTGTCAAGGTCAACACCGACAACGGCACGATCACGTTCGCGCCGGCAGATGAGTCGCGTGAAGCCAATGCGCTGCAAGGTACGATGCGCGCCCTGACGGCCAACATGGTCAAGGGTGTGACGACGGGCTTTGAGCGCAAGTTGAACCTGGTCGGCGTGGGTTACCGTGCATCGGTTCAGGGCACTGCTCTGAAGCTGCAACTCGGTTTCTCGCACGACGTGATCCATGAGATGCCGGAAGGCGTGAAGGCGGAAACGCCGACGCAGACCGAGATCATCATCAAGGGTTCGGACAAGCAAAAAGTTGGTCAGGTCGCCGCTGAAGTGCGTGGTTATCGTCCGCCGGAGCCCTACAAGGGCAAGGGTGTGCGCTACGCAGATGAGCGTGTGATCCTGAAGGAAACCAAGAAGAAGTAAGGGTGCACATCATGAACAAAAATGACTCGCGTCTGCGCCGTGCACGTCAGACCCGCCTGAAAATTGCGGAACTGAGCGTCGCCCGTCTGGCTGTGCACCGTACGAACCTGCACATTTATGCGCAGGTCTTCTCGGAAGATGGCACCAAGGTCCTGGCTTCGGCCTCGACGGCGGAAGCCGAAGTCCGCAAGGAACTGAACGGCAACGGTGGCAACACCGCTGCTGCCACCCTGGTGGGTAAGCGTATCGCTGAGAAGGCGAAGGCTGCCGGCATCGAAGCCGTGGCGTTCGATCGCTCGGGTTTCCGTTATCACGGTCGCGTGAAGGCTCTGGCCGACGCGGCACGCGAAGCTGGCCTGAAGTTCTAAGCCGGCATAGAGGATATCGTCATGGCAAAAATTCAACCTAAGGTCCAAGGGGACGAACGCGACGACGGTCTTCGCGAGAAGATGATCGCGGTCAACCGTGTGACCAAGGTGGTCAAGGGCGGCCGGATTCTCGGTTTCGCTGCTCTGACTGTGGTCGGCGACGGCGACGGCCGTATCGGCATGGGCAAGGGTAAGGCTAAGGAAGTCCCCGTGGCCGTGCAGAAGGCAATGGACGAAGCCCGTCGCAAGATGGTCAAGGTCCCGCTGAAGAACGGTACGCTGCAGCACGAAGTGGTTGGCAAGCATGGCGCCGCAAAGGTGCAGATGATGCCCGCTAAGGACGGTACTGGCGTGATCGCCGGTGGTCCGATGCGCGCCATCTTCGAAGTGATGGGCGTGACGAACATCGTGACCAAGTCGCACGGTTCGACCAATCCTTACAACATGGTGCGCGCAACGCTGGATGGCCTGCGCAAGATGAGCACCCCGGCCGAAGTCGCCGCCAAGCGTGGCAAGTCGGTCGAAGAGATCCTCGGCTAAGCCGAAGGGATAGGTGAACGATATGTCGCAGAAAACCGTGAAAGTCCAACTCGTGCGCAGCCTGATCGGTACGCGCGAAGACCACCGCGCCACGGTGCGCGGCCTGGGCCTGCGCCGCATGAACTCGGTGTCCGAATTGCAGGACACGCCCGCAGTGCGCGGCATGATCAACAAGGTGTCCTACCTGGTCAAGGTCATCGGCTAAGGCAAGACGGAGAAGAACATGCAACTGAATAACCTGAAGCCGGCAGCCGGCTCCAAGCACGCCAAGCGCCGCGTTGGTCGCGGTATTGGTTCGGGCCTGGGCAAGACGGCTGGTCGTGGTCACAAGGGGCAGAAGTCGCGTTCGGGTGGTTTCCACAAGGTCGGCTTCGAAGGCGGCCAGATGCCCCTGCATCGTCGTCTGCCCAAGCGTGGTTTCACCTCGCTGACCAAGGAATTCACCGCTGAAGTGCGTCTGGGCGACCTCGCGGGCCTGCCGATCGAAGAAATCGATCTGCTGTCCCTCAAGCAAGCCGGCCTCGTTGGCGAGATGGTCAAGAGCGCCAAGGTGATCCTGTCGGGTGAAATCGACAAGAAGGTGACCCTGAAAGGTATCGGCGCGACGGCTGGGGCGAAAGCCGCAATCGAAGCAGCTGGTGGCTCGCTGGCCTAATAGCCTGCTGTTTCACACTGACGGAGCATCCGTTTGGCCACGGCGAAACCTAATGTGATGGCCCAAGCCAAGAACACGGCCAAGTACGGCGATCTTCGCCGTCGGCTGGTGTTCCTGGTTCTGGCACTGCTGGTGTACCGGATCGGCGCGCACATTCCTGTGCCGGGTATCGATCCGGATCAACTGGCGCAGCTTTTCCAACGGCAGTCGGGCGGCATCCTCGGGATGTTCAACCTGTTCTCCGGCGGCGCGCTGTCGCGTTTCACGGTGTTTGCGCTGGGGATCATGCCGTACATCTCGGCGTCGATCATCATGCAACTGCTGACGATCGTGCTGCCGCAGCTGGAATCGTTGAAGAAGGAAGGCCAAGCCGGCCAGCGCAAGATTACGCAGTACACGCGCTACGGTACGGTCGTCCTGGCAACGTTCCAGGCGCTGGGGATTGCAGTGGCGCTCGAAGCGCAGCCGGGTCTGGTGTTGGATCCGGGTCTGATGTTCCGGGCCACCGCAGTGATTACGCTGGTGACGGGCACGATGTTCCTGATGTGGCTGGGTGAGCAGATCACCGAGCGTGGTCTGGGCAACGGTATCTCGATCATCATTTTCGGCGGAATTGCCGCGGGACTGCCCAACGCGATCGGCGGCTTGTTCGAGCTGGTGCGTACGGGCTCGATGGGGATTTTCTCCGCGATCCTGGTGGTGGCGATTATTGGTGCGGTGACGTTTGTGGTCGTGTTCATTGAACGCGGCCAGCGCAAGATCCTCGTCAACTACGCCAAGCGGCAGGTTGGTAACAAGATTTATGGCGGACAGTCGTCGCATCTGCCGCTGAAGTTGAATATGGCTGGGGTGATTCCGCCGATCTTTGCGTCGTCGATCATTCTGTTCCCGGCCACGATCGCGGGCTGGTTTACAGCCGGCAACTCGACGAATCCGGTCGCACGGGTCGTCAAGGACCTGGCAGCAACGCTGTCGCCGGGTCAGCCGGTATACATCCTGCTGTATGCGGCGGCGATCATCTTCTTCTGTTTCTTCTACACCGCGCTGGTCTATAACAGCCGCGAAGTGGCGGATAACCTGAAGAAGAGTGGGGCGTTCATTCCGGGCATCCGTCCGGGCGAGCAAACCACGCGGTATATCGACAAGATTCTGGTGCGTTTGACCCTGGCGGGTGCGATCTACATCACGCTGGTGTGTCTGTTGCCAGAGTTCTTGGTGCTGCGCTGGAATGTGCCGTTCTACTTCGGTGGGACGTCCCTGTTGATCATCGTGGTTGTGACGATGGACTTCATGGCGCAAGTGCAGTCCTACGTGATGTCTCAGCAGTACGAGTCTTTGATGAAGAAGGCGAATTTCAAGGGAAACCTGACGCTCCGCTAGGAGTGATCGCACGAACCTGAAGGGACATGGCTAAAGATGACGTGATCCAGATGCAGGGCGAGGTAGTGGAAAATCTCCCCAACGCAACGTTTCGCGTCAAGCTGGAGAACGGCCACGTAGTGTTAGGCCATATTTCCGGCAAGATGCGCATGCATTACATCCGCATCTTGCCCGGGGACAAGGTGACGGTCGAATTGACCCCGTATGATCTGTCCCGCGCGCGCATCGTATTCCGGGCGAAGTGAGCGGACTGGAATTGAAGGAAGAGGAAAATCATGAAAGTGCTGGCTTCTGTTAAGCGCATTTGCCGCAACTGCAAAATCATCAAGCGCAAGGGCGTGGTGCGTGTGATCTGCTCGTCGGACCCGCGTCATAAGCAGCGCCAAGGCTAATTTCGCAAAGAGGATTGACGAATGGCACGTATCGCAGGGGTCAACATCCCCAACCACAAACATACCGTGATTGGCCTGACGGCGATCTACGGTATCGGCCGCTCGCGCGCTCAGAAGATTTGCGAGGCTACTGGCATCCCGACCGACAAGAAGGTCAAGGACCTGACGGATCCGGACCAGGACGCGCTGCGTAAGGAAATCGAGAAGTTCCTCGTCGAAGGCGATCTGCGCCGTGAAACGACGATGAACATCAAGCGCCTGATGGATCTGGGCTGCTACCGTGGCGTGCGCCATCGCAAGGGCCTGCCGATGCGTGGTCAGCGCACCCGCACCAATGCCCGTACCCGTAAGGGTCCGCGCAAGGCCGGCGTCGCGCTCAAGAAGTAATCCGTCGGGTAAAGGATAGGAACTATGGCAAAAGCAGCGAATACCGCCGCCCAGCGCGCGCGCAAGAAGGTTCGCAAGAACGTCGCCGACGGCATCGCGCACGTTCACGCGTCGTTCAACAACACGATCATCACGATCACCGACCGTCAGGGCAATGCTCTGTCGTGGGCGACGTCGGGTGGCCAAGGCTTCAAGGGCTCGCGTAAGTCGACCCCGTTCGCCGCTCAGGTAGCTGCTGAGAGTGCCGGCCGCGTGGCCCAGGACCAAGGCATCAAGAACCTGGAAGTGCGCATCAAGGGCCCGGGCCCGGGTCGTGAATCGGCGGTCCGTGCTCTGAACAACCTGGGTATCAAGATCCAGTTGATCGAAGACGTGACGCCGGTGCCGCACAACGGTTGCCGTCCGCCGAAGCGTCGTCGCATCTAAGTGATTCGACCGACCGCGCCAGTTGCTGGCGAGGTCGGTCTGCGGGTGCTATACTTGCCCGCTTGCCTGTCTTCCGGATTTCCCGGAAGGCGGGTTTCGTCTTTTCATAAGCCCACTGTTCGCTGCAGTCCTGTTGTTAGGGCTGAGCAGGCGGACCATCCGCGGCCATGCGCCACGGATGACTGATAACGAAGGAACATAACGTGGCACGCTATACCGGTCCCAAGGCGAAACTGTCTCGCCGCGAAGGTACAGACCTTTTCCTGAAGAGCGCACGCCGCTCGCTCGCCGACAAGTGCAAGCTGGACAGCAAGCCTGGTCAGCATGGCCGCACGTCCGGTGCCCGCACCTCCGACTACGGCAACCAGCTGCGTGAAAAGCAGAAGGTCAAGCGCATCTACGGCGTGCTGGAGCGTCAATTCCGCCGTTACTTCGCTGAAGCCGATCGCCGCAAGGGCAACACGGGTGAAACCCTGCTGCAACTGCTGGAATCGCGCCTGGACAACGTCGTCTATCGCATGGGCTTCGGCTCGACCCGCGCTGAAGCACGCCAGCTGGTGTCGCACAAAGCGATCCTGGTGAACGGTCAAGCTCTGAACGTGCCGTCGGCTCAAGTCAAGTCGGGCGACGTGATTGCTATCCGCGAGAAGTCGAAGAAGCAAGTGCGTATTGCCGAATCGCTGACGCTGGCTGAGCAGAGTGGCTTCCCGATCTGGGTTGCTGTGGACGCCAAGAAGATGGAAGGCACCTTCAAGCAAGCCCCGGATCGCGCGGATATCGCTGGCGATATCAACGAAAGCCTGATCGTCGAACTGTATTCGCGTTAATGACGACGCCCGTACTGCAAAGTGCGGGCTCGTGCGCCTTTTGGGGACGCTCATCGTCAACGATATTGTGTTCGCGCGCCTGCAATACCCGGGCGCCGATCCAATCCGAATCGTTACGTGCCGCAACGCGATTGCGGCACGTGCGTCTTCCGTCGCTACATTCGCGATGGAACCTTTCCAGTCCAATCCGTCAGCCTTATCGGTGTAACGAGCCGAGGGTATTGAAATAGGACAACCTAATGCAAACAGCACTCCTGAAGCCCAAAATTATTGCGGTTGAGCCGCTTGGCGATCATCACGCGAAGGTCGTCATGGAACCGTTCGAGCGCGGCTATGGCCACACGCTCGGTAACGCGCTGCGCCGCGTGCTGCTGTCGTCGATGGTCGGCTATGCCCCGACCGAAGTCACGATCGCTGGGGTCGTCCACGAATATTCCACCATCGATGGCGTGCAGGAAGACGTCGTCAACCTGCTGCTGAACCTGAAGGGCGTGGTGTTCAAGCTGCACAACCGTGATGAAGTCACGGTGTCGCTGCGCAAGGAAGGCGAGGGTGTGGTGACCGCCGCCGATATCGAACTGCCGCACGATGTCGAGATCATCAATCCGGGTCACGTGATCGCCAACCTGTCGGCTGGTGGCAAGCTGGATCTGCAGTTGAAGGTCGAGCAAGGCCGCGGCTATGTGCCGGGCAACGTGCGCAAGTTCGGCGATGAGTCGAGCAAGGTCATCGGCCGCATCGTGCTGGACGCCTCGTTCGCACCGGTGCGCCGTGTGTCGTACGCGGTTGAGTCTGCACGTGTGGAGCAGCGTACCGACCTCGACAAGCTGGTGATGAACATCGAGACCAACGGCGTGATCTCGCCGGAAGAAGCGATTCGCCAGTCGGCTCGCATCCTGGTTGATCAGCTGTCGGTGTTCGCCGCGCTGGAAGGCACCGAAAGCGCCGCCGAGGCCGCCGCCGCCCGCGCACCGCAGATCGATCCGATCCTGCTGCGTCCGGTGGACGACCTTGAACTGACGGTGCGTTCGGCCAACTGCCTGAAGGCCGAGAACATCTACTACATCGGCGACCTGATCCAACGTACCGAGAACGAACTGCTCAAGACCCCGAACCTGGGTCGCAAGTCGCTCAACGAGATCAAGGAAGTCCTCGCATCGCGTGGCCTGACGCTCGGCATGAAGCTCGAGAACTGGCCGCCGGCAGGTCTCGAGAAGTAAGTTGCAATTGTCGGCCGGTGCGCAGGCATCGGCCGGTTTTCCTGCCATTGCTGTTTGGGTGGCTTATTGTTAAAGCTACCGGCCCGCGCCTCGCAGCGTTTGTACACGCGGCGGCGATAGAAGAGCTGGTCAAACACTCCTAAGAAGGAATCATCATGCGTCACCGTCATGGTTTGCGGAAACTGAACCGCACCTCGTCGCACCGTCTCGCGATGCTGCGCAACATGTCCAACTCGCTGCTGCAGCACGAGCTGATCAAGACCACGCTGCCGAAGGCCAAGGAACTGCGCAAGGTTGTCGAGCCGCTGATCACGCTGGCCAAGAAGGACACCGTCGCCAACCGCCGTCTGGCATTCGCCCGCCTGCGCGATCGCGACATGGTCACCAAGCTGTTCAACGAACTGGGCCCGCGTTTCGCGACCCGTCCGGGCGGCTACACTCGTATCCTGAAGTTCGGCTTCCGCCAGGGCGACAATGCGCCGATGGCGCTGGTCGAGCTGCTCGATCGTCCGGAAGTTGCCGAGGCTGTGGAAGTCGACGGCGCTGCCGAGTAAGGTCAGGCCAAGCTTGCCGGTGTGACATGACGTCGCGTTGGCCAAGCCCCAGAATGCGTGCTGCGGCGCGCATTACAATGAAGCCAGGATTCGCATCCTGGCTTTTTTGTTGCCCGCTTTCGGTGTTCTGGCTGTCAGCGTGCATCCTTGGAGTATCTATGTCCGCCGGAACTGAAGTGCTGCTGGTACTGACCAACCTACCCGATGCCGAAAGTGCGGATCGCGTAACTAAGGTCCTGCTGGAATCTCGGACGGCGGCGTGCGTCAATCGCTTGCCGGCTTGTGCGTCGACGTATTGGTGGAATGGTGCGATCGAGCATGCCGCCGAGATCCCGTTGCTGATCAAGACCACGCGGGCAGCTTACCCGGCGCTGGAAGTCGCGCTACGCGAGGCGCATCCGTACGAGGTCCCTGAGATCATCGCTGTGCCGGTAGCTATTGGCTTGCCGGCGTATCTTGCCTGGGTGGCCGACGAAACGCGCCTGCCTTCCAATTGATGTTTGATGCCGTTGATATGACCTTCTCTTCGTTCGTGTCCGTGCGACGTGTCGTGCAGTTGGTAATATTGTTCGTCGCAGTGGCGACGCTGCCCATGCGCGCGCTTGCTGCTGACGATTTCCTGCCGCCCGAGCAGGCGTTCCGCTTCTCCGCCACGCAGGTCGACGGCCAGACTGTCGAAGTCAAGTTCGCCATTGCCGACGGCTACTACATGTACCGTGAGCGCTTCGCAGTGGCTGCGGATCCGGCAACCGTCACGCTGGCGCCTCCTGACATGCCGGCAGGCAAGGTCAAGTTTGACGAGACGTTCAATAAGGACGTCGAGACCTATCGGCATGACGTCGCATTCCGTGTGAAGGCGCAGAACGCCAAGGCGCCTTTCACGTTGATCGTCACGTCGCAAGGGTGTGCGGATCAGGGCCTGTGCTATCCGCCCATGAAGAGCCGTTTTCTGGTGGAGTCCGCTGCGGCCTCGCCCGGCGCGTCGACCACAGGTGGTAACGGCGCCAGCTCCGGTGACGCCCTCGGCCGTATCGCCAGCACGCTCGGCAGCGGCAATGTGGGAGCGATTGCGGCGATGTTCTTTGGGCTCGGGCTGTTGCTGACCTTCACGCCGTGCGTGCTGCCGATGCTGCCGATCCTGTCGGCGATCGTGGTCGGCGAACACGCGACGCGCTCGCGCGCAGCAATCGTGTCGCTTGCTTACGTGTTCGGTATGGCCGTCGTCTATACCACCGTGGGTGTGGCAGCCGGTTTGGCCGGGCAGGGGTTGCAGGCCGCGCTGCAGAACGCGTGGGTGCTGGGCGCGTTTGCTGTCTTGATGGTGGCGCTGTCGCTGTCGATGTTCGGCCTGTATGAACTGCAATTGCCGGCGGCTTGGCGCGATCACCTGACAAAAGCTTCCAGCAAGCATGGAGGCGGCGAGATTGTGGGAGCCGTCGTGATGGGTGCGCTGTCGGCGTTGATTGTGTCCCCGTGTGTGACGCCAGCGTTGGCGGGCGCGCTGGCCTATATCGCGCAGACCGGCAACGCCGCCATCGGCGGCATGGCGTTGTTTGCGATGTCGATCGGCATGGGCGTGCCGCTTGTGCTTGTAGGTGTGGGGGCGGGCAACTTGCTGCCGCGCGCTGGTCACTGGTTGATCGTTACCAAAGAGGTGTTCGGTTTCATCCTGCTGGCTGTGGCGCTGTGGATCGTGCAGCCGGTGTTGCCGGCCTGGGCCGTGATGGTTGCGTGGGGTGGGTTGCTGATCGGCGCGGCCGTATTTCTGCGGACATTTGATTCGCTGCCGGATGGCGCGGGCAACGTGCAACGTTTAGGCAAGGTCGCGGGTGTGGTGCTCGCGCTGGCGGGTGCGGCGCAGCTGGTCGGTGTCGCCGCCGGCGGCCGCGATCCGCTGCAACCGCTGGGCGGACTGATTCGCGCATCGGCGGGCACGTCCGCGCAAGCAGAAGCACACGGCGTGACATTCAAGCGCGTGAAGAGCATCGCCGAACTCGATTCCGAAGTGCGCAACGCGAGCGCGTCAGGGCGTGCGGTGATGCTCGATTTCTACGCCGACTGGTGCGTCAGCTGCAAAGAGATGGAGCGCCTGACCTTTACCGATGCGCGGGTGCACAGGGCACTTGCCGATGTGGTGCTGCTGCAGGCCGACGTGACGGCCAACAACGCTGATGACCAAGCGCTGCTCAAGCGTTTTGGCCTGTTCGGCCCGCCCGGCACGATCTTCTTCGATGCGCAGGGTCGCGAACTGAAGGCGCGTGTGGTTGGCTTTGAGCGCGCTGACACCTTCCTGGAAAGCCTGCGCCGCGCGATCGGCGCGACGCAGGCAGTCAAGCCGACGGCCTGATTACGCGCGCAGCAGGCGAGCGGCGTCCAACGCGAAATACGTCAGGATGCCGTTCGCGCCGGCGCGCTTGAATGCCAGCAGCGATTCCAGCACGACCTTGTCGTGATCCAGCCAACCGTTCTGCGCGGCGGCTTTTAGCATCGCGTATTCACCGCTGACCTGATAGACGTAGGTCGGAAAGCGAAACTCGTCCTTCACGCGGCGAACGATGTCGAGATACGGCATGCCGGGCTTGACCATCACCATGTCGGCCCCTTCGGCGATGTCGAGCGCCACTTCGCGCAGCGCTTCGTCCGAGTTTGCCGGGTCCATCTGGTAAGTCATCTTGTTGCTCTTGCCCAGATTGGCCGCCGAGCCCACCGCGTCACGGAACGGGCCGTAGAAGGCCGAAGCGTACTTCGCCGCGTAGGCCATGATGCGCGTGTGGATGTGGTCGTCATTCTCCAGCGCCAGGCGGATCGAGCCAATACGGCCGTCCATCATGTCGGATGGCGCGACGATGTCCACGCCGGCCTCGGCTTGCACCAGGGCCTGGCGCATCAGAATATCCACCGTCTCTTCGTTGA
Organism: Ralstonia sp. Ralssp135; assembly: GCF_047304345.1. Classification (NCBI taxonomy): domain Bacteria; kingdom Pseudomonadati; phylum Pseudomonadota; class Betaproteobacteria; order Burkholderiales; family Burkholderiaceae; genus Ralstonia; species Ralstonia sp. Ralssp135. The sequence goes on along the minus strand of NZ_JBGLYZ010000006.1, from coordinate 121,006 downwards.
GCACGTAGCCGTTGGCGTCGAGCACGCCGTCCTGGCCATGGCTCGTGTACGGATCGAGCGCCACATCGGTCAGGATGCCCAATTCAGGGAAGCGCGCCTTGAGCGCCTTTACCGCGCGCGGGATCAAGCCATCGGCATTGGTGGCCTCGATACCATCCGGCGTTTTGAGCGAGGGCTCGATAACGGGGAAGAGTGCCAGCACCGGAACGCCAAGCTGCACGCACTGCTCGGCCACGCTCAGCAATACATCGATCGACACGCGCTCGACACCTGGCATCGACGGCACGGCCTGTCGCACATTGGTGCCTTCGAGGATGAAGACCGGGTAGATCAGGTCGTCGGGAGTGAGGCGCGATTCGCGCATCATGCGGCGGGAGAAATCGTCGCGGCGCATGCGGCGCGGACGATGGTCGGGGAAGCTCGCGATCATTTCAGCAGACCCTAAGAACACACTGTGAAGTTTCGAAACCTTTGTCGCGATTATCCATCCTATGCACGGACAATGCGCCAGCGACGCTGATGCAGCGTCCCCCGCGGCTCCTCCCTGACGCGGGTTCCCATCGATGGCTCGATGGGGTCGTTACCCCCGTTGCGTGTTTGGCGACGGGGTTTTTTTTGCCTGCTCGGCTTGCGGCTCCGGTTCCAGCGCTTCGGGCAGGCACAGCCAGCCTGCGACAATTCGCTGCGCCTCTTCGATGCCGCGACGCTTCAGGCTGGAGAACAACTGCACCGTGAGCGACACATCGCCGTCGATCTGCGCGCGGTAATCGGCCAGCACCTTGCGTGCCGCCATGAGCGCGCGCGAGGCATCGTTGTTGGTCAGCTTGTCCGCTTTCGTGAGCAGCACGTGGATCGGCTTGCCTGTCGGCAGGAACCATTCGACCATCTGGCAGTCGAGGTCGGTAAACGGACGGCGCGCGTCCATCATGATGACGAGGCCGGCGAGCTGTTGGCGCGCCTTGACGTAGTCGCCCAGAAGGTGAACCCAGTGCGATTTGGTCTCGCCGGGTGCTTCGGCATAGCCGTAACCGGGCAGGTCGACCAGGAAGCCGAGCGGGTCTTCCGCCTTGGCGGGCATCACCGAGAAATAGTTGATGTGCTGGGTGCGGCCGGGCGTCTTACTGGAAAACGCCAGCCGCTTCTGATTGCACAGGATGTTGATCGCGGTGGATTTGCCTGCGTTGGAGCGGCCCGCAAACGCAACTTCCGGCACGGCGGTCGCCGGTAAATCACGCAGATGATTGACGGTGATGAAGAAACGGGCTTGATGCAGGAGCGACATGCGCGGCAGTACCTGTAAACTGCAGTTCAGAACTGCGTGGTTGCTGCGCCGCGAGGTCGCATTGCAGAGGTGTTATTGTACAATACGCCGGTTTACGGACGTCCCCACCAGATCCGTCGCAGGACCGCCCCGAGGCCCGGGCCGGTCCGTTTTCATGCGCTGGTCTGGCACGAGGAGAAGGGGATGCCCGGCGCCGCAGGGTCCCGCATTGGGCGGCGCACGCAGCATTCGAAAACAATCTAAACAAGGTGTGCGAATGAACCGCATCGCGAACGTTTTTGCTGTCGCAGCGCTGTCCCTGGCATCGGTCCTCTCCATGGCCCATGCCGAAGAGCAAAAAGTCGCCAAGGGCGACGCCGCACGCGGCGAAACGATCTTCAACACCGGTGTGCCCGCCAATGGCGTGCCCGCGTGTGCCAGTTGTCACGGCGCCGGCGGCAACAGCGCCATGAACGTCAACCCGAAGCTGGCTGGCCAGCACGCCGAATACATCGAAAAGCAGCTCAAGGATTTCAAGGCCAAGACCGACCGTAACCAGCCGGTCATGTCGCTGTACGCCGGCGCGCTGTCGGATCAGGACATGAAGGACATTGGCGCCTACCTGGGCAAGCAAGCGGCTTGGAAGCCTGGTTCGGCCAAGAGCAAGGACACCATCGAGCTGGGCCAGAAGCTGTATCGCGGCGGCGACGCCAAGCGCGGTATCGCAGCGTGCGCCGGCTGTCACGGCCCGACGGGTGCCGGCATTCCGGCGCAGTATCCGCGTATCGCTGGTCAATTCTCTGAATACACAGAAGCTCAACTGGTTGCGTTCCAAAGCGGCACCCGCAAGAACAGCGTACAGATGCGCGATCTAGCCGGTCGCATGACGGCCCAGCAGATCAAGGCGGTGGCCGACTACATTGCGGGCCTGCGCTAATCTGCCGCACCTGGCCGTCATGTGACGGTCGCACAATCAACAAGAAGAACGGGGTGGCAATGCGCCTGGCATCGCCACCCTGTTTTCGTTTCTGAACAGGTTGTCTTCCCGCATGTCTTCGGTCTCCACTTCCGGCGTCCAGATTCGCTCCCGCCGCCGCGCACTGCGCGAGGCGGTCGAGCTGCTGTCGTCGATGCGCTTTGCCATCAGCCTGCTGACGGTGATCGCCATTGCCAGCGTGATCGGCACGGTGCTCAAGCAGAACGATCCGTACCCGAACTACGTTAACCAGTTCGGGCCGTTCTGGGCCGATGTGTTCCGCTCGCTGACGCTGCCCACCGTCTATAGCGCGTGGTGGTTTCTGTTGATCCTGGCATTCCTGGTGGTGTCCACCTCGCTGTGCATCGTGCGCAATGCTCCCAAGATGCTGGCCGACATGCGCTCCTGGCGCGAAAACGTGCGCGAAGGCAGCCTGCGCGCGTTCCATCATCGGGACGAATTTGATTCCACCGTCGACGCCGCAACCGTGACCGCACGCCTGGCCGCGCTCGCCCAGAACCGCGGTTTCCGCATCAAGGCGTTCGCGCGCGAGGGTGGTGCGACGCTGATCACCGCAAAGGCGGGGGCGGGCAACAGGATCGGCTACATCCTGGCGCACACGGCCATCGTCGTGATCTGCATCGGCGGGCTGCTCGACGGCGACATGATGATCCGCGCGCAGATGTGGTTTGGCGGCAAATCGCCCATCAAGGGCAATGCGGTCATTAGCGACATCGGGTCGGAGCATCGGCTCTCGACGTCGAACCCGGGTTTCCGCGGTAATGCGTTCGTGCCGGAAGGTTCGAGCGTCAGCACGGCCATCCTGAACATCGCCGATGGCGCGTTGATCCAGGACTTGCCGTTCATGATCACGCTCAAGAAGTTCACCGTTGAGCATTATTCGACGGGCATGCCAAAGCTGTTCGCCAGCGACATCGTCGTGACCGACCGTCGTACCGGCAAGCAGACCGCCGCGCGCGTGGAGGTGAACAAGCCGTTCGTGTATGACGGCGTGGCGATCTACCAGTCTAGCTTCGAAGATGGCGGCTCGAAACTCAAGCTGACCGGCTTCCCGATGCAAGGTGATAACGCCAAGACGTTCGACTTGTCGGGCGTCGTGGGCGAAAGCTCCAAGCTCACCGGCAAGGGTGGCGACTACACGGTCGAGTTCTCCGACTTCCGCCTGATGAATGTCGAAACGGTGACGGACGCCTCGGGCAAGCAGGACGCTCGCGGCGTCGGCAAGAAGGGCGGTGCGGAAAGTGGTCTGCGCGCGGAGCTTGGCAACGTGACCAAGATGACGCGCGACCGCGACCTGCGCAACGTCGGCCCCTCGGTGCAGTACAAGCTGCGCGACGCCAACGGCCAGGCGCACGAGTTCAGCAATTACATGCAGCCGGTTACGCTGGACGGGCAGTCGGTGTTCCTTGCCGGCATGCGCTCACAGCCCGACGAGCCATTCCGCTACCTGCGCATTCCTGCGGACGCACAGGGCACCGTCGGCGACTGGATGCGCCTGCGCGCCGCGCTGCAAAATCCGGCGATGCGGGGCGAAGCGGCGCGCCGGTTTGCGCTGCTCTCCATGCCCGGCGAGCAGCGTGCGGAACTGCGCAACCAGTTGATGGAAAGCGCCCGTCGTGCGCTCGACCTCTTTGCTGGCGCTGCCGATGTAAAGGACGGCACCGCAGGTGCACAGGGCGGCTTTGCCGCGGTTGCCACATTCCTGCAGAAATCGGTGCCCGAAGGCGAGCGCGAGAAGGCTGCCGATGTGCTGATGAAGATCATCAACAGCTCGATGTGGGAGTTGTGGCAACTGGCCCGCGCGCAGGACGGCCAACCGGCACCCATCGTGGATGCCGCCAGCAGCCAGTGGTTGCAAAGCGCCATCAACGCGCTGTCGGACAACGCCTTCTACGGTGCACCGGTGTATCTGCAGCTGACCGACTTCCAGCAAGTGCAGGCCAGCGTGTTCCAGCTCACACGTGCGCCGGGCAAAAACATCGTGTATCTTGGGTCGTTGCTGCTGGTGCTGGGCGTGTTCTCGATGTTTTACGTGCGAGAGCGCCGCTGGTGGCTGTGGATCCGACCGCAATCCGGACAAGCCAACGAAAGCGCCTCCGGCGCACATGTGCTGACCGCCATGTCGACCATGCGCCGCACGCTCGACTTTGACCGCGAGTTCGAGCGCCTCAAGCACGACATCCGCGCCGCAGCAGGAGCCCCAAGCGCCCCCGATGCCGCCGGTGCAGCGAGCGTCGACCCCAAACCAACGAAGTGAGCCGGTGATGGAAGCGAGCAATCCCCAAACGACCATGGCGAGCGCCGATCTGGGCGCGCTGCAACGCCCATCGTATTTCCGCCGCCTAGGCTGGTTTGACTGGCTGTTTGCTGCAATGCTGGCGGCCGGCGCCGGTTATGCCTTCTCGCGCTATGGCGCATACATGGACGGCTACGAGCGCGGCATTCTCGTCGCGGCCGTACCCGCGTTCGCATGGCTGGGCTGGACGTGGAAGCCGGTGCGCGTGCTGATGATTGGCATCGCCGTGTTGGCGCTGTTCAGTATCTCGCAATACGCCGGCGCCAATGGCCCGGATCTCGCCCGCGCCGAGCACGCTTTCTTCCTCAAGTATTTCCTTGCCAGCCAGTCGGCCATCCTGTGGATGAGCGCACTGATCTTCCTGTCCACGCTGTTTTTCTGGACGGGTTTTCTGCTGCGCTGGGAAGCAGGTGGATCGATCGGCAGCAAGCTGTGCTGGGCAGCCGTGGTGCTCGGCCTGACCGGCATGCTGGTGCGGTGGTATGAGTCGTACCTGGTGGGTGCAGACATTGGCCACATCCCCATCTCGAATCTGTACGAGGTGTTCATCCTCTTTACGCTGATCACGTCGTTGTTCTATCTGTACTACGAGCAGCGTTACAAGACGCGCGCGCTGGGGCCGTTCGTGATGCTGGTGGTGTCGGCGGCGGTGGGTTTTCTGCTGTGGTACACGGTGTCGCGCAGCGCGCAGGAGATCCAGCCGCTGGTACCGGCACTGCAGAGTTGGTGGATGAAGATCCACGTACCGGCCAATTTCATCGGTTACGGCACGTTCGCGCTGTCGGCCATGGTCGGTGCGGCTTATTTGCTGAAGGAGCGCGGCGTGTTGGCCGATCGCCTCCCGTCGCTCGAAGTGCTGGACGACGTGATGTACAAGGCCATCACCGTGGGCTTTGCGTTCTTCACCATCGCCACGATTCTCGGTGCGCTGTGGGCGGCTGACGCCTGGGGCGGCTACTGGAGCTGGGATCCGAAGGAAACCTGGGCGCTGATCGTTTGGCTGAACTACGCCGCGTGGCTGCACATGCGCCTGATGAAAGGGCTGCGTGGTCGCATGGCGGCCTGGTGGGCGCTGATTGGCCTGTTGGTCACGACGTTCGCCTTCTTGGGCGTGAACATGTTCCTCTCGGGCCTGCACAGCTACGGCGAACTGTAAGCCGTCAGTCACAAAAAATTCTCGGCGGACTGGAATAAAGACGCGCCTAGCGTGTTTACTGCTCAGTGAGGGCGCGATCGGCGCGCCCCTCCATCCAAGGAGAACAAGATGAGCCAGTCTGCAGCTTCCCAGAAGTTGTTCAATCCGCGCGCCGCGTTGGCCGGTGCCGTGCTGCTTGCCGCATTCGGTTTGGCGGGCTGCAGCGGCATGGGCATGGGTGCGTCGTCGACGCCATCGGCCGTCAAGGTGACCAACGGCGCGCTCACGGATCAGCACGGCATGGCGCTTTACACGTTCGACCGTGACGCCATGGCCGGCAAGAGCGCCTGCAACGGCAAGTGCGCTGAGAACTGGCCGCCGCTGGCTGCCAATGACGCCGACAAGCCGTCCGGCGATTACACCATCATCACGCGCGACGACGGCAAGAAGCAGTGGGCCTATCGCGGCAAGCCGCTCTACCTCTGGACCAAGGACAAGATGCCGGGCGACCAGACCGGAGACGGTTTCATGAACGTTTGGCACGTCGCCAAACCGTAAGCACGCCGCCTTCGCTCGCGCCCCTATGTCCGACCTGGCCAGCCGGCTGATCGCGCTCACGCCACGCCTGCGCCGACACGCGCGCGGCCTGATGCGTGATGCCAGCCGTGCAGACGATCTTGTCCAGGACACGCTGGAACGCGCCTGGCGTTACCGCTGGCGGTTCCAGCTGCGGCCCAGGCTTGGGCCGATCGGGCAGATTGGCGCAAAGGGCGAGGGCGACGGGTTGTTTGCCTGGCTGCTCACCATCATGCATCGGCTGCACCTGAACGCCGTGCGCCGGCCCGATCGGATCGAGCTGAGCGACTCACCCCCCGAGATCCCCGTCGACGACGACCCCGGTTTGCGCCGTGATCTGCTGCGTGCGCTGGCGACGCTTCCCGAAGACCAGCGGGCGGTACTGCTGCTCGTCGGTCTGGAGCAGTTTGCCTACAAGGAAGCAGCCGACGTGCTGGGCGTGCCTGTGGGCACGGTGATGTCGCGGCTGTCGCGGGCGCGTGAGCGGATGCGCGTGGCGCTCAATGGTTCGCCCGAAGCGTCGCGGGCACCTGCGGCATCTGGCGACGGCAGCAGCGCTGCGCTGCACCGCGTGAAGTGAGGCTCGCCATGTCCTCCAATTCCATTCATATCGACGAGCTCCACGCCTATGCCGACGGCCGCTTGCCCGCGGCGCGACGCGCTGTCGTGGAGGCCTACCTTGCTGCGCACCCAGGCGCCGCCGCCGAGGTCGCGGGCTGGCGCAAGACGGACGCGCAATTGCACCACGCGCTCGATCCGCTGCTCAACGAACCCGTGCCGCAGCGTCGCATTCCGGCGGAGATCCTCGCGGCAGCACGTCGCCCCGCGGCCAGCGGCTTTGGCGCGATGCGTGGCTGGAGTGTCGTGGCGCTGGGTGTTGCATGCCTGGCCATTGGCTCGGGCGCCGGTTGGCTGGGTCGAGGTGCCGTCGAGCGCACCATGCCCATGCAGCGTTTCGCCAACGATGCACTTGTATCGCACGTCGTCTTTTCTCCAGAGTCGAAACACATGGTGGAGGTGCCGGCCAATGAAGAGGCGCATCTCGTCACATGGTTGTCGCGGCGGCTCGATGCGCAGTTGCGTGTTCCCGACCTGACGTCGCTCGGCTACCGGCTCATCGGCGGGCGCCAGACGGTGGTGGCTGATGCGCCCACGGCCATGCTGATGTACGAAGGGCCCGGCGGCACGCGTATCTCCGTGCAGTTGCGGCGCATGCCGAACAACCGCGATACCGGCTTCCGGCTGGAGACGCTCGCCCCCGACAACCGCGTGCTGCAGGCGATTCATCCTGCGGTGGATCACCCGCCACCGATGGCGTTCTATTGGGCGGATCGCGGCCTGGGGTTTGCGGTCGCCGGCCCGCTGGCGCGGACGCAGTTGCTGGAAGTGGCCCAGGTGGTCTATCGGCAGTACAGCGAATTCACCGGGCCAGCGCCCCGCAAGGAATAGCGCCATATTTTTTTCCCGCGCACTGTCAGGTTGGCGGCGCGGGCACGACCAACGCACATGGGACAGCGCTCCCGCACAACGAGGACCACGAATCATGTTGATCAAGACTGACCGCTGGCTGCGTGGCGACGACATCCCCGCCAGCGAGATCACACCTCAGCACATCTTCGAGCAGCGCCGTCGCTTTTTGGCCGCTGCCGCCATGGGCGCCGCCGGCGCAACGCTGGCGCCGTGGGCGTCGCGCGAGGCCTTCGCCGCCAACCCGTCGCTGGCCAAGTTGGCCGGCAAGCCGAATCCCGCGTACACGACCGTGGAGAAAGCCACCCCGTACGACCAAGTCACCACGTACAACAACTTCTACGAGTTCGGCACCGACAAGGCCGACCCGGCGCGCTATGCCAGCACGCTGCGCCCGCATCCGTGGCAAGTCAGCGTGGAGGGCTTGGTGAAGACGCCCAAAACCTACGACCTGGACGACCTGATGAAGCTCGCGCCAATGGAAGAACGCGTCTACCGTCTGCGTTGCGTCGAGGGCTGGTCGATGGTGATTCCCTGGGTGGGCTTTCCGCTGGCCGAGTTGATCAAGCGGGTGGAACCCCAGGGCAGCGCCAAGTACATCCAGTTCATCTCGCTGGCCGACAAGCGGCAGATGCCCGGCATCAGCAGCCCCGTCCTGGAGTGGCCGTATAGCGAAGGCCTGCGCCTGGACGAGGCAATGCACCCCTTGGCATTGCTCACCTTCGGGCTCTACGGCCAGGTGCTGCCGAACCAGAACGGTGCGCCCGTGCGCGTGGTCGTGCCGTGGAAGTACGGCTTCAAGAGCGCGAAGTCCATCGTCAAGATCCGCTTTGTCGACAAGCAGCCGCCGACGAGCTGGAACCTTGCTGCGGCCAACGAATATGGCTTCTATTCCAACGTGAACCCGACCGTGGATCACCCGCGCTGGAGCCAGGCCACCGAACGCCGCATCGGCGAGGACAAAGGCGGCTTCGGCGGCCTGTTCGCGCCCAAGCGCAAGACGCTGATGTTCAATGGCTACGAGCAGGTCGCCCCGCTCTACGCGGGCATGGACCTGCGCAAGAACTTCTGAGGCCGACATGACACTGCTGCCGCTGATGTTGCCGCCCAAGCAGTTGCGTGTGTTGAAGGCGATCGTGTGGGTCGTTGCGCTCGTGCCGTTCCTGCGCATCGTCTTTCTGGGCGCGACCGATCAGTTCGGGCCGAATCCCCTGGAGTTCGTCACGCGCTCGACCGGTACTTGGACGCTGGTGCTGCTGTGCTGCACGCTGGCCATCACGCCGCTGCGCCGAATCACGGGTATGAACTGGTTGATCCGGCTTCGCCGCATGCTTGGGCTGTACACGTTCTTCTACGGCTCGATCCACTTCCTGATCTGGTTGCTGGTCGATCGCGGGCTTGATCCGGCGTCGATGCTCAAGGACATCGTCAAGCGGCCTTTCATCACCGTTGGTTTCGCGGCGTTCGTGCTGATGATTCCGCTGGCCGCCACGTCGACCAACGCGATGGTGCGCAGGCTTGGCGGCAAGCGTTGGCAGTGGCTGCACCGGCTTGTCTACGTGACGGGAGTGCTGGGCATCCTGCACTACTGGTGGCACAAGGCCGGGAAGCACGACTTTGCGGAGGTGTCGATCTACGCGGCAGTGATGGCGGTGCTGCTTGGGTTGCGGGTCTGGTGGGCGTGGCGCTCGCCACGCACTGCGATGGCCGGAGCAGCCATGCCAGCGCGCGATTGATGTTGGTCGCGCCCATGAAAAAAGCCGACGTTTGTGCGTCGGCTTTTTCTTTGCGGTGGGGGCTTACACCGGGAAGAGATGCTCTCCGCGGATCAGATCCTCAAAGCACTCCCGCTCGCGTGCCAGGTGCACATTGTCGCCATCGACGATGACCTCGGCGGCGCGATTGCGCGTGTTGTAGTTCGAACTCATCGTGAAGCCGTACGCGCCGGCCGACAGGATCGCGAGCACGTCGCCCGGCTGCACCGCCAGCGAACGGTCGCGGCCGAGCCAGTCCCCCGATTCGCATACCGGGCCCACCACGTCGTAGACGACCGGCGCGCTCTGGCCTTCGCGCACCGGCACGATGTGGTGATACGCCTCATACATCGCCGGGCGGGCGAGGTCATTCATGGCCGCATCGACGATGCAGAAATTTTTGCTCGCGCCGGGCTTGAGGTATTCGACGCGCGTGAGCAGCAGGCCGGCGTTACCCACCAGCGAGCGGCCCGGCTCGAACAGCACGGTGCGATCGCCAAAGCCGCGTTGCTCAACGCGGTCGAGCAGCGTGCGCGCGAAGGCGGTGATGTCCGGAGGCGTCTCGTCTGTGTAAGTGATGCCCAGGCCACCGCCGACATCGATGTGCGACAGGCGGATGCCCTCGGCGTCCAGTTGCGTCACCACGTCAAGCACCTTGTCCAGCGCATCCAGATACGGCGACACCTCGGTGATTTGCGAGCCGATATGGCAGTCGATGCCGACCACGCGCAGGTTCGGCATTGCAGCGGCCGCGCGGTACGTCGGCAGCACTTCGTCAAACGCCACGCCGAACTTGTTGCCCTTCAGGCCCGTCGAGATGTACGGGTGCGTCTTGGCGTCCACGTCCGGGTTGATGCGCAGCGACACGGGCGCGACCTTGCCCATCGAGGCGGCCACGTCGTTCAGGCGGTGCAGCTCGGGAATCGACTCCACGTTGAAGCACGCCACGCCGACTTCCAGCGCGAAGCGCATTTCGTCTGCGCTCTTGCCCACGCCCGAGAACACCACCTTCGCGGCCGGCGCACCGGCGGCCAGCACGCGCTTGAGTTCGCCTGCGGACACGATGTCAAAGCCTGCACCAAGCTGTGCGAACACCTGCAGCACGGCCAGGTTCGAGTTGGCCTTCATGGCGTACTGCACATGCGCGTTGCGGCCCTCGCATGCGGCGGCGTAGGCGCGATAGTTGGCGGTGAGCGCGGCGCGCGAGTACACGTAGGTGGGTGTGCCGAACTGCGCGGCAATCGCGTCCAGCGCGACGCCTTCGATCATCAGCGCGCCTTCCTGGCGAATCAGGGACTCGGACATGAGTGGGAACATTCTGGGCGCCGCACCGGATGGGGTTGGCGCCGGTTGAGCAAAAAGGACGGGATCAGCGATTCGAGGGTACCGCGCTGGCGGCATCGGCGGCTGCGGGTTTGGCGCCCGGCACCGGCGGCTGCGGCACGGCGTTCGGCCCGGCGATGCCGGGGTCGGTGGTTTGCGGCGCGGTTGGCGCCGGCGGCACCTTGGGCATGTACAGCGGCCCGCGAATCCCGCAGCCGGATAGGCCTGCGACCGTCAGGGTCAGGCCGACAGTGGCTACAATGGCGGCGGTTCGTATCATCGGATGATGGTGCAGAAAGGATGCCCCAGGGGTGTAACCCTTGCGGCGATCGGAGTCATATGGGACGAGGCGCCTGCTGGTCAGGAAGGGCCGGAAATGGCCGCCACGCAACGTCCGCGCAAGATTTTGGAGTGTAGCATGCCCCCCCTGAGCGAATCGGAGTTCCTGGCGCTGGCCGAAGCGGAACTCACCCGCATCGAAAGCATCGTGGAGGCGGCCGCGGACGAGGCCGATGCCGACATCGAGGTCAACCGGACCGGTAACGTGCTTACGCTGGAATTCGACGATGGCTCCAAGATCATCATCAACAGCCAGGCGCCGATGCAGGAACTGTGGGTGGCAGCGCGTGCCGGCGGTTTCCACTTCCGCCGCGGTGACGACGGCCGCTGGGTCGACACGCGCAGCAAAGAAGAGCTGTATGTCGCGCTGTCGCGCTATGTCAGCCAGCAAAGCGATGTGGATGTGACATTGGCCGCCGGTTGAGCGCAACGTTCTCGTCGGATGCCGAAAAGAAAAGCCGCCCCGAAGGGCGGCTTTTTCGTGGGCGCGAAGTTCAGTTGCCGCGGAACATGTCGAGAATCTTCTGCTTCTCCTGTTCCTGTGTCGGCGCCAGATTGACGCCAGGCTGCGGCTGGTCGCCGGCCGGTGCGGATGCTCCCGGCATGGCATCGCCCAGGCCCACCGAAGCCACGCCCTGACCGTTGGCGTATTCCTCGTAGGCCCAGTCGCCGGCCATCTGTACGACGCCTTCGGGCGGCTGACGCTCGGTCTGGGGCTCACCCTTGAGCGCGTAGCTCATGTAGTTGATCCAGATCGGCAGGGCCAGGCCGCCACCGGTTTCGCGATCGCCCAGGCTGCGCGGGTTGTCGTAGCCCATCCAGGCCACGCCGACCACCTTGGGTGTATAGCCGCAGAACCAGGCGTCGAACGAGTCGTTGGTGGTGCCGGTCTTGCCGGCCATGTCGTTGCGGCCCAGCTTGACCTTGGCCTGGTAGCCCGTGCCGCCAGACACCACGCTGCGCAGCAGCGAATCCATGATGAAGTCGTTGCGCGGATCGATCACGCGCACAGCGTCTTTGCCAGCCGTCATCGGATGGCTTTGCTGTACGACGGTGCCGCGCGCATCCACCACGCGATCGATGATGTACGGATTCACGCGATAGCCGCCGTTGGCGAATACCGAGTAGCCGCTCGCCATCTGCAGCATCGTCACCGAACCTGCGCCCAGCGCCATCGGCAGATAGGCTGGGTGCCGATCGGCGTCGAACCCGAAGCGCGTGATGTACTGCTGCGCGTACTGCGTACCAATCGCGCGCAGGATGCGCACCGACACCAGGTTCTTCGACTTCTGCAGCGCGCGGCGCATCGTCATCGGGCCGTCATAGCCGCCGCCGTAGTTCTTCGGCTCCCACACCTGGCCGCCGGTGTCGCCGGTCGGGATGGAGAGCGGCGCGTCGTTGATGACCGTAGACGGTGAGAAACCCTTGTCCACCGCCGCCGAGTAGATGAACGGCTTGAAGCTCGAACCCGGCTGGCGCCAGGCCTGCGTGACGTGGTTGAACTTGCTGCGGTTGAAATCGAAGCCGCCGACCATCGAGTAGATCGCGCCCGTCTGCGGATCCAGCGAGATGAAGCCCGAGGCCACTTCCGGCAACTGCGTGATCGACCACTTCTGCGTCTTCGTGTCCTGAATCACGCGGATCACCGCACCCGGCCGCAGCTTGATCTTCGGCTGCGCATTGTTCGACAGGGCCGCCTGTGCAAAGCGCAGGCCGTCGCCCGCCAGGTCGATCGTCTCGCCGGTGAGCATCGTCGCGCGCACCAGCTTGGGCGTCACGCTCACCACCACCGCAGATTGCAGATCGTCGCTGTTCGGATGTTCGAGCAGGGCGTCGTCGATGGCCTGCTCGCGGTCTTCCGCGTCGGAGGGAAGATCGATGAACGCTTCCGGGCCGCGATAGCCGTGACGGCGCTCGTAGTCGAGAATGCCGCGGCGCACGGATTGATAGGCGACGTCCTGGTCGGCCTTGCGCAGCGTGGTGTAGACATTCAGACCGCGCGTGTAGGTTTCTTCGCGGTACTGCGCGTACATGAGCTGACGCACCATTTCGGCGACGTACTCGGCGTGCACGTCGAACTCATGGCCTTCGCCGCGCACCGGCAGTTGCTCGTTGATGGCCTGGGTGTACTGCTCCGGGGTGATGTAGTGCAGGTCGCGCATGCGCTGCAGGATGTACTCTTGGCGCACCTTGGCGCGCTTCGGGTTCACCACCGGGTTGTACGCTGACGGCGCCTTGGGCAGGCCGGCCAGCATGGCCGCTTCGGCCAAGGTGATGTCCTTGATGTTCTTGCCGAAATAAATCTGCTCGGCGCTCGCAAAGCCGTACGCACGCTGGCCCAGGTAAATCTGGTTCATGTACAGCTCAAGGATCTGATCCTTTGTCAGGCTCGCCTCGATCTTGTACGAGAGCAGCATCTCGTAGATCTTGCGCGTGTACGTTTTCTCGCTCGACAGGAAGAAGTTGCGCGCTACCTGCATCGTGATGGTCGACGCGCCTTGCGACAGGCCGCCGTGCAGGTTCGCTAGGCCCGCGCGCAGCACGCCGATGAAGTCGACGCCGCCGTGCTCGTAGAAGCGGTCATCTTCGATGGCCAGCACTGCGCGCTTCATCACCTCGGGCATCTGGGTGATTGGCACGAAGCTGCGGCGCTCCTCACCAAATTCGCCAATGAGGACGTTGTCGGCGGTGTACACGCGCAGCGGGATCTTCGGGCGGTAATCGGTGATGGCGTCGAGCGACGGGAGGTTGGGCGCGGCGACGAGCAGGGCATAGCCCAGCAGCAGCGCTCCGACGACCCCCATGGCAACGAACAGGCCGAGCATCCAGAGAAGCAGTCGCGCCCACAGCGGGCGGCGGGCTTTGGGCGGCTTGGGCGAGGCTGGGGTGGTTTGGGCAGTAGCCATTACAGGTGGGCACCGGGGGTGTCAGTCAGCGTGGCGGCGATTATATCGTCGAGGCTTCAAGGGGCTGGCGGCATCGGACGTAACAGCACGTAACCAGTGTCACCTCAGCGCACGAGACTGCACTTGTGCGCCGCGTCATGCTCACTGGGCATGCGAATTGTGCGCCCGCCGTACCTTGATTCAAGACGGCTAAGAATCCGCCGATAGAAGTAGACGGAGCGGAAATCAAGTCAGACGAAAGGGGTATCCCCCGACCGTGGGGTTTTGACAACGCTTTCCGAAGGGCATGGCGGGAAATGCATCGCGGTCCGCCTGAGCGTTTGCCTGTTCTAAAGGATTTTGTGAGAATCCAGCAGCAAATCTAAGCAGGCTATGGCGCACGTTGGATTTGCGACGGGCGCCAGGGTTCAAAAAACTATAAACGGTGGGGTGTCTCTGTGCGACGGGGTTTGTTGTCCGGCCTGCTGCGCCGCAATATCGTCGGGATAGATATCGGGTCTTCCAGCGTCAAGGTGGTGGAGTTGTCCGCCAACGGCAAGCAGGGAGATTTCCGTCTCGAAAAATGCGCCAGCGAGCTGATTGAACGCAGTGCCGTCGCCGACGGCAATCTGGTGAATATCGATGCGGTGGGCAATGCGCTCAAGCGTGCCATCGCCAAGGCCGGCATTCGCGGTAAGGAAGCCGTGCTTGCCATTCCCGCAAGCCTGACGGAATCGCAAACCGTCAGCCTGCCCGACAACCTGACCGAAGACGAGCTTTTCGTGCAGGTCGAGAGCGAAGCCAACCGGCTGTTTCCCCCCTCGCAGAACGTCAATTTCGACTATGTCGTGATCGGCCCGTCCGAAACGGAAGGCGGGATCGGCGTGCGCGTGACCGCGACGGTTTCCGAGCGCGTGACCGAGCGCGTGACTGCCGTCGAGATGGCCGGTCTGAAAGCGATCGTCATGGACGTGGAAGAGAACGCCATCCAGCGCGCCATGACGCACATGTTGGCCGTCAAGCCGGACGCCACCGAAACCGAGACGCGCGACATGCCCGTTGTGGCGATGTTCCACCTGGGCGGTGCGCGATCGCACGCACTGTTCTACCAAGGCTGGAAGGAGTTGTACGACCAGCCGATGTCCGGCTCGGGCGACCAGCTCACGCAAAGCATCTCGCGTCTGTTCTCCCTCGACCTGCTCAAGGCCGAGGTGAAGAAGCGCAAGAACACGTTGCCCGACGAATATCGCAGCCAGTTGCTCAAGCCCTCGCTTGAGACGCTGGCCATGGAAGTCGGTCAGGCGATCCAGAATTTCCTGTCGACTTCGAGCGTCGGCCGCGTGGACGAGATCGTGCTCTCGGGCGGCCACGCATCGTTACTAGGCGTGCAGACCGCGATCCAGCAACAGACGCAGATCAATACGACGCTGGCCAATCCGTTCGCCAACATGGGCGCGGCCAAGAACGTCAACGCGCGCTATCTGCAGCGCGATCTGCCGGCCTACATCGTCAGCGCAGGCCTTGCCCTGCGCGGGCTGCAATAAGGAGCAGACGATGGCCAATGAAAGCGCGAATGCCGTGAATGCGCTCCCGAACGTCAATCTGCTGCCGTATCACGCAGAGCGCCGTGCCGGTAAGCGCAAGAAAGTCTTCATGAGCCTGGGCGGCGCTGCCGTTGCGGGCGCTGTGGTGGTGTTCCTGGGCGGCATGGTGATCGATCACCAGACCGAAGAGGCGCAACGCATCAACGACATCCTCACGCAGAAGAACGCGGAGATGGACAAGCAGATCGCCGAGGTCAACACCCTCAAGAAAGACATCGACGACCTGCTGCAACGTCAGCAAGCGGTGGAAAGTCTGCAGAACCAGCGCAACCGCCCGGTGCAGTTGCTTGAAGAACTGGTGCGCCAGGTGCCGGACGGTATCTATCTGACCTCGCTCAAGCAGGATGGCGAGCGTTACACCGTATCGGGTGTGGCGCAGTCCAACGAGCGTGTGTCGGACCTGCTGCGCAACCTGGGTGCGGTGCCTTGGCTGGATCACGCCGAGCTGGGCGAATCGGTGGCCACCACCATGACCAACAACCTGAAGGAACAGCGCCGTCTGTTCAACTTCACGATCCGCTTCCAATGGAAGGCTGAGCCGGCAGCGCCGGCCAAGCCGGGTGCGGCCACGGCGGGGAAATAACCATGGCGCTCTCGACCGAAATTTCGCTGGAAGACCTGGTCAGCCAGTTCCGTGGCCTGAACCTGAATGAGCCGGAAACGTGGCCGATGGCGCCGCGCATCCTGTTCATGATTCTCTCTGCCGTGCTGGTGATCGGACTGGGTTGGCAGTTCTACTGGAGCGGCAAGTTTGACGAGCGCGACGCCAAGCGCACCGAGCAGGACAGCCTCAAGTCGTCATACCAGAGCAAGCTCGCGCAGGTGGTAAACCTTGAGGCGCTGCGCAAGCAGAAGGCCGAGGTGGAGCAGCGTGTCGCCAAGCTTGAGCTGCAACTGCCTAACAAGACCGAAATGGATGCACTGCTGGCCGACGTCAACCATGCCGGTATCGCACGTGGCCTGACTTTCGACCTGTTCCGCCCCTCTGGCGCGGTGATCAAGCCTTATTACGCCGAGATTCCGGTCGCGGTGAAGGTAAACGGCCGTTATCACGATATAGCACTGTTTGCTGCCGACGTGGCGGCGCTGTCACGCATCGTCACGCTGCAGAACATCTCGCTGACGGGCACCAAGGATGGCGGCATGGTGATGGAAACGCGCGCTGAGGCCTACCGGGCGCTCGACGCCGACGAGCAGGCGGCTCAGCGCAAGGCGAATGCCGCTGCCAAGGGAGGCGCCAAATGAGGGGCCGCACCATGAGCCGTCGCCGCATGTCGCACGTTCTGCGTCTGTCGCCGCTGTGCCTGGCCGTCGTGCTGACAGCCTGCGGCGCGAGCGAAGACGATGAATTGCAGCAATGGATGCAGCAAGCGCGCCAGAGCGTCAGTACGACCGTGCCGCCGCTGCCTGAGCCCAAGCCTTACGCGCCGCGCGAATACACGACCACCAAGCAGACTGATCCGTTCAGCGTGCAGAAGGTGGCAGAACTTTCGCGCGCGCAGAACGAATCGCCGGAACCGAATCGCCGTCGCGAGCCGCTGGAAGACTATCCGCTGGAGGCCTTTCAATTGTTGGGGACGATGAAACGCAATGGCGAGACGGAAGGTGTCCTGTCTGTCGGGGGCAAGACGCAGCATGTGCATGTGGGGCAGTACATCGGACAAAACTATGGTCGCATCGTCCGCATCGGAGACCAGGAACTCACCCTGCGTGAGCTGGTGCGCGAAGGCACGACCGAATGGAAAGAAAAAATGACGACCCTGAAAGTTCAGGAGAGCGCGCAATGACGATGCGTCTTGTGAAGGGCGGCCTGTCACAGGCAACCCGAGTGGCCCGGGGGGGCGCGGTGGCATGGCTTTCGCTGTGTCTGTTCATGATGGCCGGTCAGGCCGTCGCTCAGCAGGCAGCGCCTGCGGCGGCAGTCTCTGGCAACACGATTGAAAAGGTGGAGCAGGCCACGGCCGGTGAATCCACCGTGGTGACGGTCACGCTCAAGAGCGCGCCGACGCAGAAGCCGGTGGAGTTCAGCACGCAGCAGCCTGCGCGCATCGCCATCGACTTCTTCGGGGCGACATTCGCGCAAGGCCGCGCCAATTACCAATACGGCGGCAAGCTGCTGCGTTCGGCGAACGTCGTGCAGATCGGCGACCGTACCCGCGTCGTGCTCGATCTGTCGCGCCAGACGCAGTACAAGTCGGAAGTGCGCGGTAACCAGTACGTGCTGACGCTGGAAGCTGCACCGGTGGCGGCGGCTGTCGCGGCGCCGACCTTCTCGGCCCCGACACCCGTCGCAGGCGCCGAGCGCCCGGCGGTGCGCAACGTTGACTTCCGCCGCGGCGAGGATCTTGCCGGCCGCGTGGTGGTCGACCTGTCGACTGCCAACTCGGCGATCAACATCGCCCAGCAAGGTCAGAACCTCGTGGTCGACTTCGTTGGCGCGACGCTGCCGCAGTCGCTGCGTCGTCGCTATGACGTGAGCGATTTTGGTACGCCCGTGCAGGCCATGCGTGCCACCGACAACGGCACTGGCGCGCGCCTGATCATCGAGCCGCGTGGCAACTGGCAGTACAGCTCGTACCAGACCGACACGCAATTCGTGGTGGAAGTGCGCCCGACGAAGGAAGACCCGAACAAGCTGATTTCCGGCCCGGGCTACCGCGGTGAGCGCCTGTCGCTGAACTTCCAGAACATCGATGTGCGTTCGTTGCTGCAAGTCTTCGCCGACTTCACGAACCTCAACATCGTGACCAGCGACAGCGTGACGGGCACCCTTTCGCTGCGTCTGAAGGATGTGCCTTGGGATCAGGCACTGCAGATCGTGCTGGATTCGAAGGGCCTGGCGTCGCGCCGCAACGGCAACGTGCTGTGGGTTGCCCCGCGAGGTGAGCTGGCCACGAAGGAAAAGGCAGAGCTGGAGTCGCAACAACAAGTGACCGAGCTGGAACCGCTGCGCAGCCAGGTGTTCCGCCTGAACTATCAGAGCGCGGGAGATGTGCGCAACATGCTGCTGGGTACTGGAGCCGCAGGTGGAGCAGGCGGTGCTGCTGGTGGCGCCGCGACTTCACGGATTCTGTCCAAGCGGGGCTCGCTCACGGCGGATACGCGTACGAATCAACTGTTCGTCTCCGACATCCCCAGCAAGCTCGAAGAGGTGCAGGCCTTCCTCCAGAAGATCGACATCCCTGTTCGCCAGGTGATGATCGAGGCGCGCATCGTTGAAGCTGACGACACGTTCAGTCGCAACCTGGGTGCCAAACTCGGCTTCGCGTCGAAGACGAATGGCGCGGGTTACGGCAATACCTACACCAACGTGGTGTCGCCGGTTACGCAGGGTGCCACGTGGGACAACAGCCCGGCGCTCAGCTTCCCCGCCAACGGTATCAATGGTGTGAACGCAGCCAGCGTGGCTGTGAGCCTGTTCAACGCCGGTGCCGGCCGCTTCCTGGCGCTCGAGCTGTCTGCGCTGGAAGCAGACGGCCGCGGCAAGATCGTCTCCAGCCCGCGCGTGGTCACTGCCGACAACATCAAGGCGCTGATCGAGCAAGGTACTGAGATTCCGTACCAGCAGGCGACCTCTTCCGGTGCGACTTCGGTGTCGTTCAAGAAGGCCAACCTGAAGCTGGAAGTGACGCCGAAGATCACGCCGGATGGAAACATCTTCCTGGATGTGGACGTCAACAAGGACAGCGTGGGTATCCAGACCACCAACGGCTTTGCCATCGACACCAAGCACGTACAGACGCAGGTGCTGGTGGAGAACGGCGGCACGGTCGTGATCGGCGGTATCTACACGCAGAACGAGCGGACCGACATCAACAAGGTGCCGCTGCTGGGTGACATTCCGGTGCTCGGCAACCTGTTCAAGAGCACGAACAAGATCAACAACCGCACTGAGCTCCTCGTCTTCCTGACGCCGCGAGTGCTGTCCGATCAACTGTCGCTGAAGTAATCGAGCGGCAGTATCGCGATCTGAAAGCCCGGCCTCCTGCGTGGAGCGCCGGGCTTTTTTGTGTCCTGCCGCCGGGTTTGTGCAGGATGGTGACCAAATGCCACTACAATCAAGCTCAAATTCCTGATTTCACGCGATTTTGTCTGTTTCGAACGTATTTTTCGTCGGCTTGATGGGCGCGGGCAAGACCACGGTCGGCCGGGCGGTGGCGCGTCGGCTCGATCTGCCGTTCTTCGACTCTGACCACGAGATCGAAGCGCGCTGCGGCGTGCGTGTGCCGATCATTTTCGAGCACGAGGGCGAAGTGGGCTTCCGCGATCGCGAAACCCACATGATCGACGAACTCACCTCGCGCGATGGCGTGGTCGTCGCCACTGGTGGTGGAGCCGTGCTGCGGGCCGAGAATCGCGCGCTCCTGCGCGAGCGCGGCACTGTGATCTACCTGCGCGCCAATCCGCATGACCTGTATCTGCGCACGCGTCACGACAAGAATCGGCCACTTCTGCAGACCGAAAACCCGCGTGCCAAGCTTGAAGAACTGCATGCGATCCGTGATCCGCTATACCGTGACGTGGCGCACTTTGTCATCGAAACGGGCAAGCCCACCGTCGCCCAGCTTGTTAATATGGTCCTGATGCAACTCGAGGTGGCCGGCATTGTGGTGCCGCCCGCAGGCGCCTCCACCTCCTCGCAAGTCTCCCCTCAGTCATGATTACCGTTGATGTTGACCTTGGCGATCGCGCCTATCCGATCCATATCGGCTCGGGACTGCTGTCCAAGGCCGAGTTGTTTGCTCCCCACATTCGCGGTGCGCGTGCCGTGATCGTCACCAACGAGACCGTCGCACCGCTCTATGCAGCCAAGGTCGAGGAGGCCATTCGTTCGCTTGGCAAGGCTGTCGCCACAGTTGTGCTGCCCGATGGCGAGTCGTTCAAGAAGTGGGACACGCTCAATCGCATCTTTGACGCGCTGTTGACGGCTGGCGCAGACCGCAAGACCACGCTGATCGCGCTGGGCGGCGGCGTGATCGGCGACATGACCGGCTTTGCCGCGGCCTGCTACATGCGCGGCGTGCCGTTCATCCAAGTGCCGACGACGCTGCTGTCGCAGGTCGATTCCTCGGTGGGAGGAAAGACGGGCATCAACCACCCGCTGGGCAAGAACATGATCGGCGCGTTCCATCAGCCGCAGGCGGTGCTGGCCGATATCGATACGCTACGCACCCTGCCCGCGCGCGAGCTGGCTGCCGGCATGGCCGAGGTCATCAAGCACGGCGCGATCGCCGATGCCGATTACTTCGCCTGGATCGAGCAGAACATCAAGGGCCTCAACGATTGCGATACCGACCTGATGGCGGAAGCCGTGCAGGGCTCGGTCCGTATCAAGGCGGCCGTCGTGGCGCAGGACGAGCGCGAAACCGGCCTGCGCGCCACGCTCAATTTCGGCCATACCTTCGGCCACGCCATCGAGGCTGGCCTGGGCTACGGCGAATGGCTGCACGGCGAAGCCGTCGGCTGCGGCATGGTGATGGCGGCAGACCTGTCGCATCGCCTGGGCTTTATCGACATCGACACGCGCAACCGCATCACTGCGCTCACGCGTGCGGCTGATCTGCCGACGGTGGCACCGGACCTCGGCGTCGATCGCTTCATCGAGCTGATGCGCGTCGACAAGAAGGCTGAAGCCGGCGAGATCAAATTCGTGCTGCTGCGCAAGTTGGGCCAGGCGTTCGTGACCACGGTGCCCGATACCGATTTGCGCGCCACCTTGCAGCACGCCGTGCTGCGACCACCGACCGAAGCGCCCGTCGCCTGAGACAAGACGAGATGGCCCGATGAACGACCGATTTGATTTGCCGTCCGCGCCGTTCGACCTCGAAGGCCCTCTCGCTCCCTACGCCGCGCATTCGGCGCAGACGCGTGGCCGCGTACACGCCGAGCCCCCCTCCACCTCGCGCACCGAGTTCCAGCGCGACCGCGATCGCATCATCCACAGCACCGCGTTCCGTCGGCTCGAATACAAGACGCAGGTCTTCGTGAATCACGAAGGCGACCTGTTCCGGACGCGGCTGACGCACAGTCTAGAGGTCGCGCAGATTGGCCGTTCGATTGCGCGCAGCCTGCGTCTGAACGAAGACCTGGTCGAAGCGGTTTCGCTGGCACACGATCTGGGTCACACGCCCTTCGGCCACGCTGGCCAGGACGCGCTCAACGACTGCATGAAGCCGTATGGCGGCTTTGAACACAACCTGCAGAGCTTGTTGGTGGTCGATCGTCTGGAAGAGCGCTACGGTGGTTTCGACGGTCTGAACCTGACGTTTGAAACGCGCGAGGGCATCCTCAAACATTGTTCGCGCAATAACGCCGCCACGCTGGGTGACCTGGGGCGGCGCTTTCTCGAAGGGCAACAGCCTTCGCTGGAAGCCCAGCTTGCCAACCTCGCCGATGAGGTTGCGTACAACAACCACGATATCGACGATGGCCTGCGCTCCGGCCTGATTACGCTGGAGCAACTCGAAGGCGTGCCGCTGTGGGCGATCCACCGGCGCGAAGCCGAGGCCGCGTTCCCGAACGTTAGCGGCCGCCGCCTGATCAACGAAACCATTCGCCGCATCATCAACGCGCTGATCGTCGATCTGATCGGCACCACGCGCGCCGGCATTGCTGACGTTGCGCCGCAATGTATCGATGATGTGCGTGCCGCGCCAGCGCTTGTCGCGTTCTCCGAGCCGATACGTGAAGAGGCGCGCGCGCTCAAGCGCTTCCTGTTTGACAACCTGTATCGGCATTACCTCGTGATGCGCATGGCCGCGAAGGCGCGCCGCATCATCGACGATCTGTTCCGCGTCTTCATGGACGACCCGCGCCTGCTGCCACCGCAGTATCAGGCAAAAGCCAACCCCGAAGAGCAGCCGCGCTGGATTGCGCATTACATCGCTGGCATGACGGATCGTTACGCCATCAAGGAGCATCGCCGCATCTTTGCCGTGGATGCGGTTTGAGTAACGGCGGTAACGGTCGAGCCGCTATCCGACCGCCTGGCTCCCAAGCGATCTGAAACCAGATCAAAATCAAACGCCCAAAAAAAATGCCCGGCCGCCCCAACGCATGCCGGGCCGAACGCGCCAACCACCGCCGACGAGCGCCCCCGCCGTCGACGGCCCCTGCGGCACGTCGGTAAAAGTCGATCAGGACAGTGTCAGTTCGCTGATCGCCCTCCCTTAAAAGCGATAACCCAGGCCGACGCCCAGCAGCCATGGGTCAACCTTGACCTTGCTGATGGTCTGGCCGGCCATCTTCACGTCGGCGCTGATCCAGGTCTTCTTCAGGTCGACGTTGAAGTAGAGGCGTTCGGTCAGGCGATAGTCGAAGCCGGCCTGCAGTGCAGGGCCAAAGCTGTTTTTGCTGAGGTCCAGCGAACCAACGCCCGGCACCTGCAGATTCACATTCGAGATGCGGGTGTAGTTGATGCCCGCGCCCACGTACGGCTTGAAGCGCGACTCGGGCGTGAAGTGGTATTGCATCGTCAGAATGGGCGGCAAGTGGCGGAAGCTGCCGATCTTGGTCGGGCCGCCCAGCGCGCTTTGCATGACCGTGACGTCCTGTTGCTGCGGGTAAGTCAGGATCAGCTCGGCCGCGAGGTGTGGCGTAAAGAAGTACGAGATGTCCAGCTCAGGCAGGACCTTGTTGTTGATTTGAATAGCGTCAGCCGGAATGGCCAGTGCGGGCACCGCGTCGGATTTATTGGCGGCTGTCAGGTTGACGGCGCGAAGACGCACCATCCAGTTGCCGGTGGCCGGCGCCAAATCCGTACTCTGCGCAAAGGCGGTCTGGCTGAATCCGGCGGCAAGCATTCCAGCGGCTACAGCTACGGTGGCTAGGCGGTGAAAAGCCATGAATCGCTCCCTCTTGTGTCGTCTCGTGATGTGATGGGAGCCAGTCTCGCGGGGAAGTCGCTTGGCCGATTTGCTCGGGATCAAGTTCACCCCGTCGTCGATGGCGCGTACGGCCGCCGATTTGACGGCACGCAAACTCTGCCGTTGCCTCTCGACGACAGCGGGCATGCAAGCGTTTGCCTGCCGAAAATTGGGGACAGGTTCGCCGGCTTCACGCTACGATGGCGCTTTTTGCCGCACTGTCTTTTCCATGGCCCGCCTGCCTCGCCTCAGTCCTACCGACGTCCCTGTGCACGTGTTGCAGCGCGGCAACAACCGCCAGATCGTTTTTCGCGGTGACGACGACTACGCGTTCTATCTCGACACGTTGCGCATGGCTGCGCGCGAGCACGACTTTGCCGTCCATGGCTTCTCGCTGATGCCGAATCACGTTCATCTGGTGGGAACGCCCAAGGTGGCGGACAGCCTTTCGCGCACGCTGCAGGCGGTCGGACGGCGCTATACGCGGTACTTCAACGCCGCCGCTGATCGCAGCGGAACGCTGTGGGAAGGGCGTTTCCGCTCGACCGTACTCGACCCGGCCGAATGGGTGTTGCCGCTGCTGTTGTATGTGGAGTCCAACGCCGTGCGCGCGGGTCTCGTCAGCACGCCGGAAGACGACCGATGGAGCACGTATCGACATCATGTGGGCATTCAATCCATCCCGTGGGTGAGTGACCACTATTGCTATTGGCGCCTTGGTAACACGCCTTTCGAGCGCCAATCTCGCTATCGAACGTTGTGGCATGAAGGTTTGGGTCCAGACCAACTGGCGCAGATTCGCCAGCATGTGCATAGCGGCTGGCCACTCGGAAACGAGGCGTTTCTCGCGACGCTGGCGCGCGCCGGAGGCCGCCGCGTTGCCCCATTGCCCAAAGGGCGACCGCCTCGCCAACCCGCAGAAGTGGCCGTGGAGGGCGGCGCGCGCACCGAATAGCGACGTAACGGCGCCGTCATGCGCAGCCGTTTCAATGCAGCCGAATTTAATCTGTCCCCACTAATAAACCCGCACTGTTGTCGTGCATTTATTAATTTACTCCGACCCCATTTAAAAACTTTTGCCTGTTACAGGCCGCTCTTTTATATTCGTTCCACCCCGCATTCATGGTGCGGCGCGCCATTGCTTGTCTGCCACCGCATCCGCACGATCGCGAGGGCCTTCTACGGCGCGCAGTACCCACAACCTCGGAAGATCGCCGTGGAACAACATTCCTTCCCCGCCGCACCGTCGGCCCAGGGTCTGTATGACCCGACCAATGAACATGACGCTTGCGGCGTCGGCTTTGTCGCTCACATCAAGGGCAAGAAGAGCCACGAGATCGTCCAGCAAGGTTTGCGCATCCTGCACAACCTCGATCACCGGGGCGCGGTCGGTGCTGACCCGCTGATGGGCGACGGCGCGGGCATCCTGCTGCAGATTCCCGATCAGTTCTTCCGTGAAGAGATGGCGAAGCAGGGCATCAATCTGCCGCCGGCCGGCGAATACGGCGTCGGCATGATCTTCCTGCCGAAGGAACACGCTTCGCGCCTGGCCTGTGAGCAGGAACTCGAGCGCACCGTCCGTCTGGAAGGCCAGGTTGTGCTGGGCTGGCGCGATGTTCCGGTCGACAAGACCATGCCGATGTCGCCGACGGTGCAGAAGACCGAGCCGGTGATCCGCCAGATTTTCATCGGGCGCGGCCGCGACATCATGACGACCGACGCGCTGGAGCGGAAGCTGTACGTGATCCGCAAGACCGCCAGCCACGCGATCCAGGCACTCAAGCTCAAGCACGGCAAGGAATACTTCGTGCCGTCGATGTCGGCGCGCACTATCGTCTACAAGGGCCTGCTCTTGTGCGAGCAGGTGGGCCGCTATTACCAGGACCTGGCAGACCCGCGTACGGTGTCGGCGCTGGCGCTGGTGCACCAGCGTTTTTCGACTAACACGTTCCCGGCCTGGGAGCTGGCGCACCCGTACCGCATGGTTGCGCACAACGGCGAAATCAACACCGTCAAGGGCAACGTCAACTGGATCAACGCGCGTACGGGCGGCATCTCGTCGCCGGTGCTGGGTGATGATCTGCCGAAGCTGTGGCCGCTGATTTATCCGGGCCAGTCGGACACCGCATCGTTCGACAACTGCCTCGAGCTGCTGACGATGGCCGGCTACCCGCTGGCCCAGGCGATGATGATGATGATTCCGGAAGCGTGGGAGCAGCACACGCTGATGGATGACAACCGCCGCGCGTTCTACGAATACCACGCCGCGATGATGGAGCCGTGGGACGGCCCCGCCGCCATCTGCTTTACCGACGGCCGCCAAATCGGCGCAACGCTTGACCGTAACGGCCTGCGTCCGGCGCGCTATTACGTGACCGATGACGACATGGTCGTGATGGCCTCGGAAGCCGGCGTGCTGCCGATTCCCGAGTCGCGCATCGTCAAGAAGTGGCGTCTGCAGCCGGGCAAGATGTTCCTGATCGACATGGAGCAGGGCCGCATCATCGACGACAAGGAACTCAAGGACAACCTGGCGAACGCCAAGCCCTACAAGAGCTGGATCGATGCTGTGCGCATCAAGCTCGACGAGCTGGACGCGAAGGCCGAAGACGTGGCCGCCGAGACCAAGCCGGCCGCCAAGCTGCTGGACCGCCAGCAGGCCTTCGCCTACACGCAGGAAGACGTCAAGTTCCTGATGACCCCGATGGCCGCCAACGGCGAAGAAGCCGCGGGCTCCATGGGCAACGACAGCCCGCTGGCCGTGCTGTCGTCCAAGAACAAGACGCTTTACAACTACTTCAAGCAACTGTTCGCGCAGGTCACGAACCCGCCGATCGACCCGATCCGCGAAAACGTGGTGATGTCGCTCGTCTCGTTCATCGGGCCGAAGCCGAACCTGCTTGAGCTGAATAACATCAACCCGCCGATGCGTCTTGAAGTGAGCCAGCCCGTGCTGGACTTCAAGGACATGGCGAAGATCCGCAACATCGAGCACTACACCGGCGGCAAGTTCATGGCTTACGAGCTGGACATCTGCTACCCGGTGGCGTGGGGCAAGGAAGGCATCGAAGCGCGCCTGGCCTCGCTGTGCGCCGAGGCCGTCGATGCGGTCAAGTCGGGCTACAACATCCTGATCGTGTCGGATCGCGCGGTCGACGAGAAGCAGGCCGCGATTCCGGCGCTGCTGGCCACGTCCGCCATCCACCATCACCTGGTGGACAAGGGCCTGCGCACGAGCACCGGTCTGGTCGTCGAAACGGGCTCGGCCCGCGAAGTGCACCACTTCGCGCTGCTGGCCGGCTACGGCGCAGAAGCCGTGCACCCGTATCTGGCGATGGAGACCCTCGCCGAATTGGCGCCGGGTCTGGGCCTGACCGCCGAGAAAGCGATCTACAACTTCACCAAGGCGATCGGCAAGGGGCTGCACAAGGTGATGTCCAAGATGGGCATCTCGACGTACATGTCGTACACCGGCGCGCAGATCTTCGAAGCGATTGGTCTGTCGCGTGAGCTGGTCGACAAGTACTTCCAGGGCACCGCATCGAACGTCGGCGGCATCGGCATCTTCGAGGTGGCCGAGGAAGCGCTGCGCCTGCACCGCGACGCCTTTGGCGATGCACCGGTGCTGGCGAACATGCTGGACGCTGGCGGCGAATACGCCTATCGCGTCCGCGGCGAAGAGCACATGTGGACCCCGGATTCGATCGCCAAGCTGCAGCACGCGACGCGCGCGAATTCGTACCAGACGTACAAGGAATACGCGAACCTGATCAACGATCAGAGCAAGCGCCACATGACGCTGCGCGGTCTGTTCGAGTTCAAGGTGGACCCGGCACGCGCGATTCCGCTGGAAGAAGTGGAATCCGCCAAGGAGATCGTCAAGCGCTTTGCGACCGGCGCCATGTCGCTGGGTTCGATTTCGACCGAAGCACACACCACGCTGGCCGTGGCGATGAACCGCATCGGCGGCAAGTCGAACACGGGCGAAGGCGGCGAAGACGAGCGCCGTTACCGCAACGAACTGCGCGGCATTCCCATCAAGCAGGGCACGAAGCTGTCGGACGTGATCGGCCGCGAAGTGGTCGAGCGCGATCTGGAACTGCAGGAAGGCGATTCGCTGCGCTCGAAGATCAAGCAGGTGGCGTCGGGCCGTTTTGGCGTGACGGCGGAGTATCTGGCCTCCGCTGATCAAATCCAGATCAAGATGGCGCAGGGCGCCAAGCCCGGCGAAGGCGGTCAATTGCCCGGCCACAAGGTGACGGACTACATCGGCAAGCTGCGCTATGCGGTGCCGGGCGTTGGCCTGATCTCGCCGCCGCCGCACCACGACATTTACTCGATCGAAGATCTGGCACAGCTCATCCACGACCTGAAGAACGTGAACCCGCGTTCGGACGTGTCGGTCAAGCTGGTGTCGGAAGTGGGCGTGGGCACGGTGGCAGCAGGTGTTGCCAAGGCCAAGGCCGATCACGTGGTGATCGCGGGCCACGACGGCGGCACCGGCGCTTCGCCGTGGTCGTCGATCAAGCATGCCGGCACGCCGTGGGAACTGGGCTTGGCCGAGACGCAGCAGACGCTGATGCTCAACGGCCTGCGCAACCGCATCCGCGTGCAAGCCGACGGCCAGATGAAGACCGGCCGTGATGTCGCGATTGGCGCGCTGCTGGGCGCGGACGAGTTCGGCTTCGCCACTGCACCGCTGGTGGTCGAGGGTTGCATCATGATGCGCAAGTGCCATCTCAACACCTGCCCGGTGGGTGTGGCGACGCAGGATCCGGTGCTGCGCAAGAAGTTCTCGGGCAAGCCCGAGCACGTGGTGAATTACTTCTTCTTCGTGGCCGAAGAAGTGCGCGAAATCATGGCCCAGTTGGGCATCCGCACGTTCAACGAACTGATCGGCCGCGCGGATCTGCTTGACACGAAGTCCGGCATCGAACACTGGAAGGCCCGCGGCCTGGACTTCGCGCGCATCTTCTATCAGCCGGCCAAGAAGGAGGGCGAGCCGTGCTACCAGGTCGACGTGCAAGACCACGGTCTCGATCGCGCACTGGATCACCAGCTCATCGAGAAGGCCAAGGCTGCGCTGGAAAAGGGCGAGCGCGTGTCGTTCATCCAGCCAGTGCGCAACGTCAACCGCACCGTGGGCGCGATGCTCTCGGGTGAAGTGGCCAAGCGCTACGGCCATGAAGGTCTGCCCGATGACTCGATCCACGTGCAGATGCAGGGCACGGCCGGCCAGTCGTTCGGCGCGTTCCTGGCACACGGCGTAACGCTGGACCTGGTGGGCGACGGCAACGACTACGTGGGCAAGGGCCTGTCGGGCGGCCGCGTGATCGTGCGCCCGCCGCACGAGTTCCGCGGTGAGCCGACCAACAACATCATCGTCGGCAACACCGTGCTGTACGGCGCGCTGGCCGGTGAGGCGTTCTTCAACGGCGTGGCCGGCGAGCGCTTTGCGGTGCGCAACTCCGGCGCCACCACGGTGGTGGAAGGCACGGGCGATCACGGCTGCGAGTACATGACCGGCGGCACCGTCGTCGTGTTGGGTACCACCGGCCGCAACTTCGCGGCAGGCATGTCGGGCGGCGTTGCCTACGTCTATGACGAAGACGGCCTGTTCGACAAGCGCTGCAACACGGCGCAGGTCGCACTGGAATCCGTGCTTTCGGCAGCTGACCAGGAGAAGGCGCATACCCCGTCGACCTGGCACAAGGTGAACGGTGAGCGCGTGCTCGACGAGCACCTGCTTAAGGCGCTGGTGGAAAAGCACTTCCGCTACACCGGCTCCGAGCGTGCCAAGGAGCTGCTGGCCGACTGGAACAACGCCCGTCGCCGCTTCGTCAAGGTCTTCCCGACCGAGTACAAGCGCGCGCTGGCCGAGATGTACGAACGCGAACAGGAAGCCAGCCGCGAACAAATCGCGGCCTGATTCCCGTCGATTTGGCGAGTGGTTGATCCGCGCGATCGGCCATTCGCCGCCACCGAATACAACGCAACCTCACAAGACAGGCTCGACTGCCTGGCTGGCACGACTGTGCCGGCAGAGCAGCATCGGGTCAGGAAGGACACCATGGGCAAGGCGACCGGTTTTCTCGAATTTCCCCGCCAGAACGAGGCATACGAAGCGCCCGAAGCGCGAGTGAAGCATTACAAGGAGTTCGTGTTCGCGCTGGCGGACAACGAAGCCAAGATCCAGGGCGCGCGCTGCATGGATTGCGGCATTCCGTTCTGCAACAACGGCTGCCCCGTCAACAACATCATTCCGGACTTCAACGACCTGGTGTATCGCCAGGACTGGAAGACCGCGATTGAAGTGCTGCACTCGACCAACAACTTTCCCGAGTTCACGGGCCGCATCTGCCCGGCACCGTGCGAAGCGGCTTGCACGTTGGGCATCAACGAACTGCCGGTGGGCATCAAGTCGATCGAGCACGCCATCATCGACAAGGCCTGGAAAGAAGGCTGGGTCGCGCCGCAAGTGCCGAAGCACAAGACCGGCAAGACCGTGGCCGTGGTCGGCTCCGGCCCGGCTGGCATGGCGGCTGCGCAGCAACTGGCGCGCGCCGGTCACGATGTGACGCTGTTCGAAAAGAACGACCGCATTGGCGGCCTGCTGCGTTACGGCATTCCCGACTTCAAGCTGGAAAAGGCACAGATCGACCGCCGTATGCAGCAAATGGAAGCCGAAGGCGTGACCTTCCGCACCGGCGTGATGGTGGGCGAGAAGACGGTTCCGGCCGGCATCACCAACGACGCGCGGGAGATGATCGCTGCCGACGACATCCTCAAGCAATTCGACGCCGTTGTGCTGACGGGCGGTTCGGAAGTGCCGCGCGATCTGCCGGTGCCGGGCCGTGATCTGGACGGCGTGCACTACGCGCTGGAATTCCTGATTCCGCAGAACAAGGAAGTGGCCGGCGATGCGCCGAACCCGATCCGCGCCGATGGCAAGCACGTCATCGTGATTGGCGGCGGCGACACGGGCTCGGACTGCGTGGGCACGTCCAACCGCCATGGCGCCGCATCGGTCACGCAGTTCGAACTGCTGCCGCGTCCGCCCGAAGAAGAGAACAAGCCGCTGGTGTGGCCGTACTGGCCGATCAAGCTGCGCACGTCGTCGTCGCATGACGAAGGTTGCGAGCGCGACTGGTCGGTCGCCACCAAGGCGCTTATCGGTGAAAACGGCCGGGTGACTGGCCTCACCGCCGTGCGCCTGGAATGGAAGGACGGCAAGATGGCCGAAGTTGCAGGCAGCGAGTTCACGCTCAAGGCCGATCTCGTGCTGCTGGCGATGGGCTTTACCAACCCCGTCGGCGGCGTGCTGGATGCCTTTGGCGTGACCAAGGATGCGCGCAACAACGCGCGTGCTGCCACCGAAGGCGACAACGCTTATGCCACCAACGTGCCGAAGGTGTTCGCCGCCGGTGATGTGCGCCGCGGCCAGTCGCTCGTCGTGTGGGCCATCCGGGAAGGCCGCCAGGCTGCCCGCTCGGTCGACGCATTTCTCATGGGGCATACGGAACTGCCGCGCTGACCACGCGGTTGACCGGATGACTCAGGCCCGCCTTGGCGGGCCTTTTTATTTGTGACGCGCGTGTGATGACTCGAGCGTCATGCCTCATGGTTTACGTCGACATGGTTTACATGAGTGCAGGGCGGACGGGCGGATTTCTAGAATGAGATCTCCCCGTGATCCCCAACCTGCCTCATGCGACCTCGTGCCCGCAATGTGCGTGCAGATGTGCCCCACGCGCCCGATGTGCCAGATCGGCAGCGGCGGCTGGCGCTTGCGTGGCTGGGTGTGCTGCCGGCAATGCTGACGTCGCCCGCGCATGCATTGCTGCAAGGGTATCCCTCACAACCGCTGCGTCTGGTCGTGCCCGCAGCGGAAGGCAGCGCGTTTGACGCGCTTGCCCGGGCACTGGCGACGCAATTGCAACAGCAGGTCGGCCGCGACGTGGGTGTCGAAGATCGCCCCGCAGCCAATGGCATGGCCGCCGGCGAGGCCGTGGCCCGCGCGCCGTCCGATGGCCATACGTTGCTGCTTCAACAGACCACGTTTGTCGCACAGCCCGCGCTGGAACCGGCGTCGTATGACCCGCTGCGCGATTTTCAGCCAGTGGCGATGGTGGCCACGCTGCCGCTGTTTCTCGCCGTCGATGCGCGCTTGCCGATCTACTCCATCACCGATCTGCTTGCGCAGGCGCGCGGCGAGTCCGTCACGGTCAATTGCGGCTCGGATATCGTCGGCACGTGGTCGCATCTCGTCGCCGAGCAGTTTGTGCGCGACTACGCTTTCCATGCGCCGCATGTGGCCGTTCGTGGTGAAGCCGGACTCGTGCAGCAGATTCTGGCTGGACGCATGACGACGTGTTTCGCCTGCTATCCGAGCGTGGCGGCAGCTGCAGCCAATGGCCAGTTACGGTTGCTCGGGGTGACCGGCGGGGCTCGCTCCCGTTTCGCGCCCGCTGTGCCGACGCTGCGCGAAGGCGGTCTCGCCGGATTCGATCGCAGCGCCTGGATCGGCACCTTCATGCCGGCGCGCACCCCCCGGCTTCTGTCGATGCGCGCGGCGGCAGAACTGCGTCGCGCCGTCGCTTCAGGTGACGTCTACGCTACGTTGCGCGCTGGCGGCTTCGAGCCGGAATGGGATGCCCCCGACACATTTGCCCAGGCCGTGCGCCGTGATGCCGCGCACTGGCAGGGGGTGATTCGCCAAGCCGATCTACGGCTCGATAGCGGCGAATAGACCACCTCCGCTGCCGGCCTGCAGCGTCAGCCCAACTTCGCAGGCGCACCACTTTCAGCAACCCGCAAGGCCCGAAAACCCGCGGCGCGGCGAACAAGCCACACTAACTGTCGGTAAGCAAGGCGTGGCTGACGGGCTACGCGGGTTTCCACCTATAATGGCGGGCCGCGCGAAGCCGCCTTTTTTTGGCGAGCCCGCGGAAGTCAAGACAACGAGATGCGGCAGCATGAAGCCGCCAACCTGCCGAGCCCTCTGCACCGATCTCCACCGTGTCCACCCAGTCTTCCAACGCCGTTGTCGAACTCGATCAGGTCGATTTCGCCTATCAGCCAGGCGCGCGGCGCATCCTGTCCGGCCTGTGCATGCGCGTGCCCAAGGGCAAAGTGGTGGCCGTCATGGGTGGCTCGGGTTGCGGCAAGACGACGATTCTCCGATTGATTGGAGGCCAGGTGGCTGCTGCTGCCGGTACTGTGCGCGTACACGGCCAGGACATCGGCGCCATGGACAAGCGTGAGCTGTACGCCGCACGCCGCCAGATGGGCATGCTGTTCCAGTTCGGGGCACTGTTTACCGATCTGTCCGTGTTCGACAATGTGGCATTTCCACTGCGCGAACATACCGAACTGCCCGAACTTCTCATCCGCGATCTGGTGCTGATGAAGCTCAATGCCGTCGGCCTGCGCGGTGCGCGCGACCTGATGCCCTCAGAGATTTCCGGCGGTATGGCGCGGCGCGTGGCATTGGCACGGGCGATCGCGCTGGATCCGTCGCTCCTCCTCTACGACGAGCCGTTCGCCGGGCTGGACCCGATCTCGCTGGGCCTGACCGCCTCGCTCATCCGCAAGCTGAACGACGCGCTGGGCGCGACCAGCATCATCGTCTCGCACGACGTGCAGGAGACGTTCCACATCGCCGATTACGTCTACTTTATTGCCAACGGCAGCATTGCCGCGCAGGGCACGCCGGCTGAACTCACCGCGTCGACCGATCCGTTCGTGCGCCAGTTCGTGCACGGCGAGGCGGACGGCCCCGTGCCGTTCCACTATCCCGGAGCGCCGCTGGCCGATGACTTCGGTCTGGGCAAGAGCGGAGGTGCACGATGATCTCCGCCATCGGCCGCTTTGTTCTGACGCTGATCAGCCGCTTCGGCTATGCAGCGCGCACGTTGATTTCGCTCATTGGCGCCTCTGGCGACGTGCTGCGTCGCCCACGCCTGGTGATCGAGCAACTGCGCTTCGTCGGCAATGATTCGTTCATCATCATTGCCGTATCGGGGCTGTTTGTTGGCTTCGTGCTTGGCTTGCAGGGTTACAACACACTTAACCGATACGGCTCCGAGCAGGCGCTGGGCCTGCTGGTGGCGCTGTCGCTGGTGCGCGAACTGGGGCCGGTGGTGACGGCACTGCTGTTTGCCGGTCGCGCCGGTACCTCGCTCACGGCCGAGATTGGCCTGATGAAAGCCGGCGAGCAACTGATCGCCATGGAAATGATGGCCGTGGATCCGCTGGCCCGCGTGCTGGCGCCGCGCTTCTGGGCGGGCTTCATCGCCATGCCGCTGCTGGCGGCGATTTTCAGTGCGGTCGGTATTCTGGGCGGATACTTTGTCGGGGTCGGGCTGATTGGCGTAGACCCTGGCGCGTTCTGGTCGCAGATGCAAGCCGGCGTGGATGTCATGGACGACGTGCTCAACGGCGTCATCAAAAGTGTCGTGTTTGGCGTGGCGGTCACCTTCATTGCGCTGTATCAGGGCTATGAGGCCAAGGCCACGCCGGAAGGCGTCTCGCGCGCGACTACCCGGACGGTGGTGATCGCGTCGCTCACCGTACTGGCGCTGGATTTCGTGCTCACGGCACTGATGTTCAGCTGAGCCGCCGGTTGTCGTTAGCGTTCAACGAGAAAAGATCATGCGTAAAAGCGTCCTCGATTTCTGGGTCGGCCTGTTCGTTCTGGTGGGCATCATTGCGCTGCTATTCCTGGCGCTCAAGGCGGGCAATATGAGTTCGGTCTCGTTTGCCAAGACTTACCAGGTGAAAGCGGCCTTCGACAATATCGGCGGGTTGAAGGTGCGGGCTCCGGTCAAGAGTTCGGGGGTAGTCGTCGGCCGTGTGTCGCAGATCCTCTTCGACGACAAGAGCTACCAGGCAATCGCTGTGCTCGATATGGATCAGCGTTATCAGTTTCCGAAAGACAGTTCGGCCAAGGTCCTGACCTCGGGTCTGCTGGGTGAGCAATACATCGGTATCGAGCCGGGCGGCGACTCGGCCATGCTTGCCAGCGGCAGCAAGATCACGATGACGCAGTCGGCGGTGGTGCTGGAAAACCTGATCAGCCAGTTCCTTTACAGCAAGGCCGCGGATGCAGGTGCCGGCAGCGCTAATGGCAGTGCCGGCGGAGCCAAGCCGGCCGAGGGCAGTGGGAGCAAATAAACCATGAAAACAACAACATCCATCCGTACACTGCGCGGCTTTGCGCTGGCCGTGGCTGCAAGCGCCTCGCTGCTGGCCGGCTGTGCCACCGGGCCGAATGCCAATCCGGCCGATCCGATCGAGCCGTTCAACCGCGAAGTCTTCCGCATCAATGAGGACCTCGACAAGGGCGTGCTGAAGCCGGTTGCGCAAACGTATGTCGATGTGGTGCCGTCGCCGGCGCGCACGGCGGTGTCGAACTTCTTCTCGAACGCGGGCGATGTCTATTCGGCCGTCAACAACCTGCTGCAGTTGAAGGGCACGGCCGCGCTGGAAGACACCATGCGTGTGGCTATCAATACGGTGCTGGGTCTGGGTGGTCTGATCGACATCGCGTCGGACGCCGGTCTGCCCAAGCACAAGGAAGACTTCGGCCAGACACTGGGTGTGTGGGGTGTGCCGTCGGGTCCGTACGTCGTCTGGCCGTTGCTCGGCCCGAGCACCGCGCGTGACACCGTGGGGTTCCTGGTGGACTGGCAGATGGATCCACTCACGTACTGGCACGACAGCGCGGTCACCTACTCGCTGGCCGCGCTGCGCGTAGTTGACGTGCGCGCGAACCTGCTTGGGGCCAGCAATGTGCTCGAACAGGCCGCTGTCGACAAGTACACCTTCCTGCGCGATGCCTATCTGCAGCGCCGCCGCTACCTGATCTATGACGGCAACCTGCCGGAAGATCAGGACAACAAGACATCGCCGGATGCCGGTGACGCCACGGTCTCACCGTACCAGCGCTTCACCCCCAACTGGCCGGTGTTCCGTCGCTGATCGGTACACGTAACAAGGTCGCCTCAAAGGTGACAAGGCGTAAAACTGGCCGGCCCGCACGAACTTGCCTGCGGGCGGTCTGTTCTAATCGCCAACAAGATTGCGGCAAATGCGCTGCAAGCGACCCGAAAATCACACTATAAGGACGCGATATGTTGAAGAAGCTTCTCCGCTCCCTGTTCGCCGGTCTCACGCTGACAGCTGCCGTGGCAGCCGCGCCGGTCCACGCTCAGGAAGCGGATGCACAGGCCACCGTCAAGACGGCTGTGGACGACGTGCTCACCACCATCAAGGGCGATCCGGAGCTGCGTGGCGGAAACATGACCAAGGTGTACCAGCTCGTCGACCAGAAGATCGTGCCGCGCGCCGATTTCAAGCGCACCACGCAGATCGCCATGGGCCGCTTCTGGAACCAGGCATCGCCGGAGCAACAGCAGCAGATTCAGGAAAGCTTCAAAACGTTGCTGATCCGCACTTACGCCGGCGCGCTGTCGAACGTGAAGAATCAAACCGTTTCGTACAAGCCGTTCCGTGCGGCCGCCGATGACACCGACGTGGTGGTGCGTTCGACCGTGAACAACAACGGCGAGCCGGTGGCCCTGGACTACCGTCTGGAAAAGACGGCCGGTGGCTGGAAGGTGTACGACATCAATATCAGCGGCCTGTGGCTGTCGGAAACGTACAAGAACCAGTTTGCCGATGTCATCAGCAAGCGGGGCGGTGTGGCCGGGCTGGTGAGCTTCCTGAACGAGCGCAACACGCAGCTCGAGAAGGCTCCGGCAAAGTAAGCAGCCTTCCGGTAGAATCGACACAGCGGTCAACTCTGGCCGCTGTTTCTTTTTCTGACGCATCCACTTTCACCATGTTGACCTTGTCCGGCCCGCTGACTCACCGCGAAGCGCCGCGCGTTCTGCGCGAGGGCGAGGCTCAGCTCGGCCAAGCGCGCGAAGCCGGCATTGCCGCGCTGCACGTCGATTGCGCCGGCTTGTCACAGGTCGATTCGTCTGCGCTGGCGGTGCTCCTGTCGTGGCAGCGCACGGCACAGGATGCCGGTATCGCGCTCGATATCGCAGGCGCTCCGCAAGCGCTGTCCAACCTCGCCACGCTGTACGGCGTGGAGTCTTTGCTGGCCGTCGCGCCGGCCCCCGCAGCCGACCATCACGCTCGACATTGAGGCGGCGTCCGGTGCGGGCGCGGGGCGATTGCCCCGAACCCGTTATCGCGATGCCGCGCTCCGGCCAAGGCGTCGCGCGCGCCTTGGCATTCGCGGTTTGGCGTCGTCAGCTGTGGCGACGTGAGTTGGTCCAGTTCCCCTATAATTCTGGGTTTGTCGCTCTGCCGCCGCCATGTGCGGCGTCCACGGCCGTCATGATCTTGTCGATCCACGGTCTCGATATGCGCAGAGTAGTTCACTTTGTCGGCCATGAAAGCCATCGAAATCGCTGACGTCCGCAAGCGCTACAAGTCGTTGCAAGCGCTCAAGGGCGTGAGCCTGTCTGTCGAGCAGGGCGAGTTTTTCGGCCTGCTGGGCCCCAACGGCGCGGGCAAGACCACGCTGATCTCCATCCTCGCGGGCCTGAATCGTGCCGATTCCGGCCACGTACGCGTGCTCGGTCACGACGTTGTTTCCGACTACCGCACGGCGCGCCGCAAGCTCGGCGTGGTCCCGCAGGAATTGGTGTTCGATCCGTTCTTCACGGTGCGCGAAACGCTGCGCTTGCAGTCGGGCTACTTCGGCCTGACCAAGAACGACGACTGGATCGACGAGGTCATGGCCAACCTAGACCTCACCAGCAAGGCCGACGCCAATATGCGCGCGCTGTCGGGCGGCATGAAGCGCCGCGTGCTGGTGGCGCAGGCCCTGGTACACCGCCCGCCCGTGATTGTGCTGGACGAGCCGACCGCCGGCGTGGACGTCGAGTTGCGCCAGACGCTGTGGAAATTCATCTCGCGCCTGAACCGGGAAGGCCATACCGTCGTGCTGACCACGCACTACCTGGAAGAAGCCGAATCCCTGTGCGACCGCATCGCAATGCTCAAGTTTGGCGAAGTGGTGGCGCTCGATCGCACGGCGAATCTGCTCTCGCAATTTGCCGGGCTGCAATTGGTGCTGAGCTTTGCGAGGGGAGCGTTGCCCTCGTCGCTGGAAGCCCTGCGCCTGCCGGGCAACCACGGCGAGCGCGGTGTGCGCCTGCGCCTGTCGGGCTATGGCGAGGTCGAACAGATTCTCGCCACGTGCCGCCTCGCCGGCTGCGAGATCGACGACATGGAAGTCGCCAAGGCTGATCTGGAAGATGTGTTCGTGCAGATCATGCGCCGCG
Source organism: Ralstonia sp. Ralssp135 (assembly GCF_047304345.1). Lineage (NCBI taxonomy): Bacteria > Pseudomonadati > Pseudomonadota > Betaproteobacteria > Burkholderiales > Burkholderiaceae > Ralstonia > Ralstonia sp. Ralssp135. The sequence goes on along the minus strand of NZ_JBGLYZ010000006.1, from coordinate 83,201 downwards.
AAGGTGGCTTGCCGGTCGGGCCTCAAACGCCTGCCATTCCCGATTCTGCGCTGGAGCCCGCCGCATGAACGCCATTCCTGAGAGCTTGCCGGGCCGTTGGGTCGGTTTCCGCACGCTGCTGTACAAGGAAGTGCTGCGCTTCTGGAAGGTGAGCTTTCAGACCGTGGCCGCGCCGGTGCTGACCGCGCTGCTGTATCTGCTGATCTTCGGGCACGTGCTGGAAGACCGCGTCAAGGTGTTCGACCAGCTGAGCTACACCGCTTTCCTGGTGCCCGGTCTGGTGATGATGAGCGTGCTGCAGAACGCATTCGCAAACAGTTCGTCGTCGCTCATCCAGTCGAAGATTACCGGCAACCTGGTGTTCATCATGCTGCCGCCGTTGTCCCACTGGGAGATGTTTGGTGCGTACGTGTGCGCGTCTGTGATTCGCGGTCTGGCCGTGGGTACGGGGGTGCTGATCGTGACGACCTTGTTTGCGCATCTGCACTTCGCGCAGCCGCTGTGGATCATCGTGTTTGCGGTGCTGGGCGCGAGCGTGCTGGGCACGCTGGGGCTTATCGCGGGCATTTGGGCTGAGAAGTTCGACCAGCTTGCGGCGTTCCAGAACTTTCTGATCGTGCCGGCCACTTTCCTGGCGGGCGTGTTCTATTCGATTCATTCGCTGCCGCCGTTTTGGCAGGCGGTGTCCCACGCCAACCCGTTCTTCTACATGATCGACGGCTTCCGCTACGGCTTCTTCGGTGTGTCCGATGTGCCGGTGACGACGAGCCTCGGTGTGATGCTGATCGCGCTGGTCGTGGTGGGGGGGGTGGCCCTGCAGATGCTGCGCACGGGCTACAAGCTGCGCCATTGATGCGTCGATAAGAGACCGCTGAAAAATGATTCTGACGGCCCAGGGCCTCCTTGCCGTACTGCATGTAGCGTCTGCATCGGCCTTGAACCGTCTGAACCGCTTCGCTTCATTTTGCAGCGATCTCTAAAAACAACAACGACGCACCACCCTAACGTTTTTGGAGAAGGGAAGGCCATGTTGCCCACACCCGAACAAGTCAAGCAGTACATCGAAACCGGCCTGCCGTGCGAGCATCTCGAAGTCGAGGGCGACGGCCAGCATTTTTTTGCCACCATCGTCAGCGCGCAATTTGAAGGCAAGCGGTTGATCCAGCGTCACCAGCTCGTCTATGCAGCGCTGGGTGAGCGGATGCGCGCGGAAATCCACGCGCTTTCCATGAAGACGCTCACCCCGGCGGAGTGGCAGTCCTGATGGCCGAGCTTGATCCCACCCCGGTTACCGTTTCAACCGATTCCGACCTTGCGCTCGCCGAGCGCCCCTCTCAAAGTGATCGACGAGACGTCTCGCTCATGGACAAACTGCTGATCGAAGGCAATGGCCCGTTGTCGGGCGAAATCCGCGTGTCTGGCGCCAAGAACGCCGCGCTGCCCATCATGTGTGCCGCGCTGCTGACGGCCGAGCCGCTGGCGCTGAGCAACGTGCCGAACCTGCAGGACGTGCGCACGATGCTCAAACTGCTGCGCCAGATGGGCGTGGAAGGTGTGCTTGACGGTCATCACCTCACGCTCGACGCCGCGACCATCCACACGCCGGAAGCTTCGTACGACCTGGTGAAGACCATGCGTGCGTCGATCTTGGTGCTGGGCCCGCTGCTGGCGCGTTTCGGCCATGCGCGCGTGTCGCTGCCGGGCGGTTGCGGTATCGGCGCGCGTCCGGTCGATCAGCACATCAAGGGCCTGCAACTGATGGGCGCCGAGATCGTCATCGAGCACGGTTACATCGAAGCCAAGCTGCCTGAAGGCGCCAAGCGCCTGAGTGGCGCGCGCATCGTCACTGACATGGTGACGGTCACGGGCACCGAAAACCTGCTGATGGCCGCCGCGCTGGCAGACGGCGAAACCGTGCTGGAAAACGCAGCACGCGAGCCCGAAGTCACCGACCTGGCCAACCTGCTCGTGAAGATGGGCGCGCGCATCGAAGGCATCGGCACTGACCGCCTGGTGATCCAGGGCGTTGAAGCGCTGCACGGCGCTGCGCACACGGTGATTGCCGATCGCATCGAAGCCGGCACGTTCCTGTGTGCCGTGGCTGCGGCCGGCGGCGACGTGACGCTGCGCGGCGTGCCGCCGGGCATTCTCGATGCCGTGCTCGACAAGCTGCGCGAAGCCGGCGTAACGCTCACCACGGGCGACGATTGGATCCGTGTGCAGATGACGGGCCGCCCCAAGGCAGTGAGCTTCCGCACGTCGGAATACCCGGCGTTCCCGACCGACATGCAGGCGCAGTTCATGATGCTCAACGCCATTGCCGAAGGTTCTGCCACGGTAACGGAGACCATCTTCGAAAACCGCTTCATGCACGTGCAGGAGCTGAACCGCCTGGGCGCCAATATCGTGATCGATGGCAAGACGGCGGTGGTGACGGGCGTCGAGCAATTGTCGGGTGCGACCGTCATGGCGACCGATCTGCGTGCGTCGGCCAGCCTCGTCATTGCCGGCCTGATCGCGCAGGGCGAGACGCTGGTCGACCGCATCTATCACCTCGACCGCGGCTACGACCGTATTGAAGACAAGCTGTCCGCTGTCGGCGCCAAGATCCGCCGCATTCAAGCGTAAGGTAAGGAACCCGCCGGCCATGAACGCATTCCAGTCCGCCTCCAACCAGCTCACGCTGGCGCTGTCCAAAGGGCGCATCTTTGAAGAGACGCTGCCTCTGCTGAAGGCCGCCGGCATCGAGGTGACCGAAGATCCGGAAACCTCGCGCAAGCTGATTCTGCCGACGTCGGATCCGGCGTTGCGCGTGATCATCGTGCGCGCGTCCGACGTGCCGACCTACGTGCAATACGGTGCGGCGGACTTCGGCGTAGCCGGCCGCGACGTGCTGATGGAGCACGGCATGGCGGGCCTGTATGCGCCCATCGACCTGAACATCGCCCGCTGCCGCATGTCGGTGGCGGTGCCCAAGGGCTTCGATTACGCCAACGCGGTGCGCCAGGGGGCGCGCCTTTCGGTGGCGACGAAGTATCTGAATACCGCGCGCGAGCACTTCGCCAAGAAGGGCGTGCACGTCGACCTGATCAAGCTGTATGGTTCGATGGAGCTGGGCCCGCTGGTGGGCCTGGCTGACGCCATCGTCGACCTGGTCAGCACGGGCGGCACGCTGCGCGCGAACAACCTCGTCGAGGTGGAAGAGATCGTGCAGATATCTTCCCGACTGGTCGTCAACCAGGCTGCGCTGAAACTCAAGCGCGACCGGCTGGCGCCGATCCTCGACGCTTTCGAGCGCGCCTCCGCGACGGACGCGCGCGTTGGGGAAGCCGCATGAGCCTGACCATCCGTAAGCTGGATTCGGCTGAAGCCGGATTCGCGGCGCAACTGCGCCAGGTGCTCGCTTTCGAAGCGAGTGAAGACGAAGCCATTGATCGCGCCGCCGCGCAGATCCTGGCTGACGTGAAGGCGCGCGGCGACGCCGCCGTGCTGGAAGCCACGCGCCGCTTCGATCGTATCGAAGCCGACAGCGTGGCCGCCCTGGAACTGTCGCCCGCCACGCTGCAGGCTGCGCTCGATGGCCTGGAGCCCAAGCGCCGCGCGGCGCTGGAAGCTGCTGCTGCCCGCGTGCGCGCGTATCACGAGAAGCAGAAGATCGAGTGCGGCACGCACAGCTGGGAATACGCCGAAGCCGACGGCACGGTGCTCGGCCAGAAAGTGACGCCGCTCGATCGCGTGGGCATTTACGTGCCGGGCGGCAAGGCGGCATACCCGTCGTCGGTGCTGATGAACGCGATTCCGGCGCGCGTGGCCGGCGTCAAGGAAATCATCATGGTGGTGCCCACGCCCGGCGGCGTGCGCAATGAACTGGTGCTGGCTGCGGCTTGCATTGCCGGTGTGGACCGCGTGTTCACCATCGGCGGCGCGCAGGCCGTGGGTGCGCTCGCTTATGGCACCGACACCGTCCCCGCCGTCGACAAGATCGTCGGCCCGGGTAACGCCTATGTGGCCGCTGCCAAACGTCGCGTGTTCGGCACGGTCGGCATCGACATGATTGCCGGTCCGTCGGAAATCCTCGTCATCTGCGATGGCACGACCGATCCGGATTGGGTGGCGATGGACCTGTTCTCGCAAGCCGAGCACGACGAGCTGGCCCAGTCGATCCTGCTGTGCCCGAACGCCGAGTTCATCGCGCAGGTGGAAGCCAGCATCAACCGTCAGCTCGAAGACATGCCGCGCCGCAGCGTGATTGCCGAATCGCTGTCGGGCCGTGGCGCGCTCGTCAAAGTACGCGACATGGACGAGGCGTGCGACATCGCCAACGACATCGCTCCCGAACATCTGGAGATTTCGGCCGAGAACCCGCGCCAATGGGCCGAGCGCATCCGCCACGCGGGCGCGATCTTCCTTGGCAAGTACACCAGCGAATCGCTGGGCGATTACTGCGCGGGTCCGAACCACGTGTTGCCGACCTCGCGCACGGCGCGCTTCTCGTCGCCGCTGGGCGTGTACGACTTCATCAAGCGCTCCAGCCTGATCGAAGTGAGCGAAGCCGGTGCGCAGATGCTGGGCGAGATTGCTGCCGAGCTGGCCTACGGCGAAGGCTTGCAGGCGCATGCCCGCAGCGCTGAATATCGCCTGCAACGCCCCGCCTCCGAATAACACGCGCCGCACAACGATGACCGCCACCGCTCCGGCAAAAGCCTCTTTGGATGACCTGCTCGCCCGCATCGTGCGCGACGACGTTCGCGCCATGGGTGCGTACCACGTGCCCGACGCGACCGGCATGGTCAAGCTGGACGCGATGGAGAACCCGTATTCGCTGCCGGCGATGCTGCGCGACGCGTTGGGCAAGCGCTTGGCCGAAGTCGCGCTCAATCGCTACCCGGTGCCGACCGCCGACGCGCTCAAGGCGCAGCTCAAGCAGGTGATGCACGTGCCGGCCGGCGCCGAGGTACTGCTCGGCAACGGTTCGGACGAGATCATCAGCCTGATCGCCATTGCGGCGGCAAAGCCAGGCGCGACCGTGCTGGCGCCCGTGCCGGGTTTCGTAATGTACGCGATGTCGGCGCAGTTGCTCGGCCTGAACTTCGTCGGCGTGCCGCTCAAGGCGGACCTGACGCTCGACCGTGAAGCCATGCTGGCCGCCATGGCTGAGCACCAGCCCGCCGTCATCTACCTGGCGTATCCGAACAACCCGACCGGCAACCTGTTCGACGCGGCCGACATGGACGCGATCATCCACGCCGCACGCGGCCCGGTGTGCCAGAGCCTGGTGGTGGTCGACGAGGCCTACCAGCCGTTTGCGCAACATAGCTGGATGCCGCGCCTGCGCGATTTCGATCACCTTCTGGTGATGCGCACGGTCTCGAAGCTGGGCCTGGCGGGCATCCGCCTTGGCTACGTGGCCGGCCACCCGAAGTGGATCGCCGAGCTGGACAAGGTGCGTCCGCCGTACAACGTGAATGTGCTGACCGAGGCGACTGCCCAGTTCATGCTCGAACACGTGGATGTACTGGATGCCCAGGCAGCGACCCTGCGCGCCGAGCGCACCAAGTTGATCGAAGCGCTGTCGGCCCAACCGGGCGTGACGGTCTTCCCGAGCGCGGCAAATTTCATCCTGCTGCGCGTGCCCGATGCCGCCGCTTTGTTCGAGCGCCTGCTCAATCGGCGGATTCTGATTAAAAACGTCAGTAAAATGCACCCGTTGCTGACCAACTGTCTGCGCGTGACGGTCAGCAATCCCGAAGAAAACGCGCAATTTATCGATGCCTTTGCCGCATCGATGCAGGAAGCCCCATGAGCCGCCGTGTAGAGGTCACTCGTAATACCTCTGAAACGCAGATCCGCGTCGCCCTTGATTTGGACGGCACGGGCAAGCAGACGCTGAACACCGGCGTACCCTTCCTCGACCACATGCTCGACCAGATCGCCCGACATGGCATGGTCGACCTGGACGTCTCGGCCACCGGCGACACCCATATCGACGATCATCACACCGTGGAAGACGTCGGCATCACGCTGGGCCAGGCCGTCGCCAAAGCCATCGGCGACAAGAAGGGCATCGTGCGCTACGGCCATAGCTACGTTCCGCTGGATGAAGCCCTGTCGCGCGTGGTCATCGATTTCTCCGGCCGTCCGGGCCTGGAGTTCCACGTGCCGTTCACGCGCGCACGCGTCGGCAACTTTGACGTGGACCTGTCCATCGAATTCTTCCGCGGGTTCGTCAACCATGCCGGCGTGACGCTGCATATCGACAACCTGCGCGGCGTCAACGCGCACCACCAGATCGAGACCGTGTTCAAGGCTTTTGGGCGCGCGCTGCGCATGGCGGTGGAGATCGACCCGCGCGCTGCCGGTACGATTCCGTCGACCAAGGGCGCCCTGTAAATCACCGCGTCGGCCTGGCCGCGCCTACCCGACTCCCAAACCGGCCGCCGATCCGATGGATCTGACAAAAAGCTTTTTCTCGCTGCTCGCGCTGATCAACCCGATCGGGGCGATCCCGTTCTTCATCAGCCTGACCGAGAGCCAGACGGATGAAGAGAAGCGCCGCACCATCAAGGTCGCGTCGATTTCGGTGGCGATCGTGATTGGTCTGTCGGCGTTGCTCGGCGAGCAGATCATCAGCTTTTTCGGGTTCTCGGTTGGCTCGCTGCAGGTCGGCGGCGGGATCATCATGATCATGATCGCGCTGAACATGCTCAATGCGCAGACCAGCCGCACCAAGGCCACGCCCGAAGAAGAGGACGAGGCCGGCGCCAAGGCCAGCATTGCCGTTGTGCCGTTGGCGATTCCGCTGCTCACGGGCCCAGGCTCGATCAGCACGGTCATCGTCTATGCCGGCAAGACCAAGCATTGGTGGGACCTGTTTCTCCTGGCTGGGGTCGGTGTTGCGATCGCAGTCGTGGTCTGGATCGTGTTGCGCGCGGCCGAGCCGATCGCCCGTGTGATCGGTCGCACCGGCATCAACGTCGGCACGCGGTTGATGGGCTTGATCCTGGCGGCGCTGGCCGTGGAATTCATCGTTGATGGGCTGAAAACCCTGTTGCCCGTACTTAGGGCCTAAGTTAAGTCATGACTAAGATCGCAATCGTCGATTACGGTATGGGCAATCTGCGCTCGGTAGCGCAAGCCTTGATGGCCGTTGCTCCAGAGGCCGATGTGCGCATCAGTGCGCAAGCGGATGAAATTCGTTCGGCCGACCGCGTGGTGCTGCCGGGTCAGGGCGCCATGCCCGACTGCATGGCTGCGTTCGACCAGTCCGGCCTGCGCGACGCTGTGCTGGAGGCATCGCGCAGCAAGCCGATGCTCGGCGTGTGCGTGGGCGAGCAGATGCTGCTCGAGCGCAGCACCGAGGCACGCCCCGGGCAGCAGTACACCGAAGGGTTGGGCCTCATCAAAGGCGATGTGGTCCGCTTTGACCTGGACGGCCAGTTGCAGCCGGACGGTTCACGGTACAAAGTGCCTCAGATGGGCTGGAACCGCGTGCACCAGAGTCGTGCCCACGCCCTATGGGAAGGTGTGGCGGATCAGAGCTATTTCTATTTCGTGCACAGCTACTACGCCCGGCCTGCCAACGCCGACGAGTCGGTCGGAGAGACCGAATACGGCGTGCGGTTTACCTCCGCCATCGCCCGGGATAATATTTTTGCAACACAGTTTCACCCGGAAAAAAGTGCGCAAGCCGGCCTGCAGATCTACCGGAACTTCGTGCACTGGAATCCGTGACACCCGCCGTGGCGTCGCAATCGAATCCATTTTTCGCCCTTTTTAATCTTTTCCCCTCAACTCTGTCGTCACGCTTATGTTGCTCATCCCGGCCATCGACCTGAAGGACGGTCAGTGTGTGCGCCTCAAACAAGGCGATATGGATCAAGCCACCGTATTCTCGGAAGACCCTGCAGCCATGGCGCGGCATTGGGTCGAGCAGGGTGCGCGCCGCTTGCACCTTGTCGATCTGAATGGCGCTTTCGCGGGCAAGCCGCGTAACGAGGCGGCCGTCAAGGCCATCCTCGCCGAGGTGGGCGATGAGATTCCCGTGCAACTCGGCGGCGGCATCCGCGATCTGGGCACCATCGAGCGCTGGCTCGACGATGGTTTGTCGTACGTGATCATCGGCACGGCGGCGGTCAAGGATCCGGGCTTTCTGCGGGACGCATGCACGGCGTTCGGCGGCCACATCATCGTCGGGCTCGACGCCAAGGACGGCAAGGTGGCGACCGACGGCTGGAGCAAGCTCTCGGGCCACGAAGTCGTTGACCTCGCCAAGAAGTACGAAGACTACGGCGTCGAAGGCATCATCTACACCGATATCGGCCGCGACGGCATGCTGCAGGGCATCAACATCGATGCCACCGTCAAGTTGGCACAGTCGGTGAAGATTCCGGTCATCGCCAGTGGCGGCCTGTCGAACCTGAAGGACATCGACCATCTTTGCGCGGTCGAAGAATATGGCGTGGAGGGCGTGATCTGTGGTCGCGCGATCTACTCCGGCGACCTGAACTTCAAGGAAGCGCAAGCCCTCGCGGACAAACTCGGCGCGGCCTGATCGTTGATCCAGCCGTGCACAACGGGCGCTCCGGCGCCCGACTCATCATGCTAGCCAAACGAATCATCCCCTGCCTGGACGTGACCAACGGCCGGGTGGTCAAGGGCGTCAACTTCGTCGAATTGCGCGACGCAGGCGACCCCGTCGAAATTGCACGCCGTTACGACGAGCAGGGCGCCGACGAAATCACCTTCCTCGACATCACGGCCACGTCGGACGGGCGTGACCTGATGCTGGGCATCATCGAAGCAGTCGCTTCGCAGGTGTTCATTCCGCTGACGGTGGGCGGCGGTGTGCGCGCGCTGGAAGATGTGCGCCGGCTGCTCAATGCGGGTGCGGACAAGATCAGTATGAACTCGTCGGCGGTGTCGAATCCGCAACTGGTTTCAGACGCCAGCGCTCGCCATGGCGCGCAGTGCATTGTCGTGGCCATCGACGCGAAGAAGGTGTCGGGCGAAGGCGAGGCGCCGCGCTGGGAGGTCTTCACGCACGGTGGCCGCAAGGTCACGGGCCTGGACGCCGTGGCGTGGGCACGTGAAATGGCCCAGCGGGGCGCCGGCGAAATCCTGCTCACCAGCATGGACCGGGACGGTACCAAGGCCGGCTTCGATCTGGAACTCACGCGCGCCGTGTCGGACGCAGTGCCGGTGCCGGTCATCGCCTCAGGTGGCGTCGGCAACCTGCAGCATCTGGCAGACGGCATCCAGCAAGGTCACGCCGATGCGGTGTTGGCCGCCAGCATCTTCCATTACGGCGAATACACCGTCGGCCAGGCCAAGCAATTCATGGCGGAGCATGGCATCCCAGTACGGATCGGACTATGAGCAAGAAGTGGCTGAACAAGGTCCACTGGGACGACAACGGCCTGGTACCGGTGATCGTGCAGGAGCAGGGCAGCAATGACGTCCTGATGTTCGCCTTTATGAACCGCGAGGCGCTGCAGAAGACCGTGGAAACCGGCGAGGCCGTGTTCTGGTCGCGCTCGCGCAAGCGCTTGTGGCACAAGGGCGAGGAGTCCGGTCACATCCAGAAGGTGCACGAAATCCGTTTGGACTGCGACGAAGACGTAGTCTTGCTCCGCGTCACACAAATCGGTGGCATCGCCTGCCATACTGGGCGCCACGCGTGCTTTTTCCAGAAGTTCGAAGGCAATGTGGAGGACGGCGACTGGCACACCGTCGAGCCCGTGCTCAAGAGCCCCGACGACATCTACGCCGGCAAGCCCGGCCACAATCATGAGTGACACCCTGCGCCGCCTGGGCGAGGTGCTCGAATCCCGCAAGCTCGCCAACGGCGGCGACCCGGAAAAGAGCTACATCGCCCGCCTGTTCAACAAGGGCGACGATGCCATCCTCAAGAAGATCGGCGAAGAGGCCACCGAGACGGTCATGGCAGCCAAGGACGCCCGCGCCGCAGGCATGACCGACGAGGCGCGCAGCAAGGTCGTCTATGAGGTGGCCGACCTCTGGTTCCACACCATGGTGTTGCTGTCGCACTTCAACCTCACGCCGGATGACGTCGTCAGTGAACTGGCGCGCCGCGAAGGGCTTTCCGGTCTGGAAGAGAAGGCGCTGCGCAAGTCGCAGGCGCGCGACGCGGCGGGTGACTGACTACGGTGACGAATCGTCGCAGGGAGGCAGCGTGGACAAATACGGAGCGGCAATGGTGGTGACGGACGACGCGGAGCGCCTAGCCGGACTGCGTCGCCTGACGCATATTCTGTATGCGCTCTACGCCATTTTTTGGCTGACCGGCGGTATCACCGCATTGATTGCCATCATCGTCGGGTATGTTAAGCGGGACGATGTGCGGGGCACGCTGTATGAGTCGCACTTCCGTTGGCAAATCCGTTCGTTCTGGTGGTGCGTACTGTGGGGTGTGATCGGCGTGCTGCTCATTCCCGTGGCCTTTATCGGCTTTGCTGTCCTGTGGGCTCTGGGGATCTGGATGCTGTATCGTATTGTGAAAGGTTGGCTGTATTTGAATGACAGCAAACCGATGTACGCAAATCCGTAAAATCAACCAATGGCGTCGCCACCGTTGCGACGCCGCTAGCCGTATTTACGTGGGAGTAGGACATGGGTTCCTTTAGCATTTGGCATTGGCTGATCGTGCTGGTCATCATCATGATGGTGTTCGGCACGAAGAAGCTGCGCAACATCGGTTCGGATCTGGGCAGCGCCGTGAAGGGCTTCAAGGACGGCATGCGCGAAGGGCAGGAAGACAAGCCCGCAGGTTCGCAACAACCGCAACAGACCGCCGGCCAGCCGCCGCGCGAGCTGCACGATTCGACGACGATCGACGTCGAAGCGCGCGACAAGTCCAAGCAAGGCTGAACCGGCGCGCGCTGACCGATGATCGATCTCGGCATTTCCAAGCTGGCGCTGATTGGCATGGTGGCGCTCGTCGTCATCGGGCCGGAGCGTCTGCCCAAGGTGGCGCGCACCGCTGGCGCCTTGCTTGGCCGCGCACAGCGCTACATCGCCGACGTGAAGGCCGAGGTCAGCCGCGAAATCGAGCTTGAAGAGTTGCGCAAGATGCGCACCGACTTCGAGCAGGCCGCGCGCAATGTCGAGCAGACCATCCACCAGGAGGTCAGCAAGCACACGACCGAGATCAACGAACGCCTGAACGAGGCGCTTGGTGATCCCGCGCAAACGGCGACCTCCGCTCCAGACTGGCGCCCGGCACCGGGCAAGTCGCGCAATGGCCGCAACAGCTGGCGCAACAAGCAACTCTCGATGCCCAAGTGGTACCGCCAGAAGCAAGGCGTGCGCATGTGGGCGCAATCGGGTGCGGCACGCGTCAAGCGTCATCGTCCGCCCATCGTTGCCGCACAGTCGCGTGCGCGCTCCTTCTTCGAATGATTTTCGGGCGCGGGCCGTTTCTGCGGTGCCGCGTCCTGACTTCCCTTTTTCCTACCCGACATGAGTGCCGCTCCGCTCGATCCGCAAGAGTCGCCCGAGGACGGCGCGCAGGAAACCTTCATTTCGCACTTGGTCGAGCTGCGCGAGCGCATCGTCAAGGCAGGTGCAGGCGTGCTGCTGGTCTTTCTGGGCCTGGTCTACTGGGCGCCGGATATCTTCAACCTGTTCTCGCGGCCGTTGATCCAGGCGTTGCCCAAGAACGGTCACATGATCGTGACTGACGTCACCGGCTCGTTCTTCGTGCCGATGAAGGTGACGCTGCTGGCCGCCTTCCTCATCGCCCTGCCGTGGGTGCTGTACCAAATCTGGCGCTTTGTGGCACCAGGCTTGTATACGCACGAGAAGCGGATGATAATGCCGCTGGTGGTGAGCACCTACGTGCTGTTCCTGTGCGGTGTGGCATTCGCATATTTCCTGGTTTTCCCGACGGTGTTCAAGGTGATGGCGCACTACAACGCGCCGCTGGGTGCCGAAATGTCGACCGACATCGACAAGTATCTGAGCTTTGCGATGACCACGTTTCTTGCCTTCGGCATCACCTTCGAGGTGCCGGTGGTGGTGATGGTGCTGGTGCGCTTTGGCATCGTGAGCCTGGATAAGCTGCGGCAGGCACGGCCATACGTGGTGGTGGGTGCGTTCGTGATTGCCGCGGTGGTGACGCCCCCGGATGTGATGTCGCAGCTACTGTTGGCCGTGCCGCTGTGGTTGCTGTACGAGCTGGGGCTGATCTTGGCGGCAATTTTCCTGCGTCAGGCCACGGCTGCGGAGAACAATCCCGAGCACTTGCCGGTGGTGAAGGACTGACAGGCTGACCCCAGCGTCAGCCAAAGAAAAAGGCAGCCGAGGCTGCCTTTTTTGTTGCCGATGAATCCGCAGTTGCTGCTGTTGCCTCAAGCCGCGTACAGCCAGAACTGTTCGCGCGGGAAGGTCAGTGCGTACTTGCCGTCGCTCGGGGCGCTGGCGGAGTAGGCGCGCAGGCCTGTGCCGGTCGCGCCGCTGTCGTCGGTGGCGCGGAACAGGCATTCCCAACGGTCGCCCAGATACATGCGCGTAGCGAGTGGCAGGTGGATGGTGTTGTCGGCGTTGTCGACGCCCACGCGCACCTGTTCGAGGCGGATCACGCCGTGCGCTGATGCACCGGGCTTCAAATCACCGCGCGCCACACCCCACAGCGACCAGCCGCCAGTCTCGTCCACCAAGCGCGCCATGCCGTCACGCACTTCGGCGATCTTGCCGTTGATGCGGTTGTTGCTGCCCATGAACTCGGCGGTGAAGAGTGTTTCGGGCGCGCCGTACATCTGCTCGGGCGTGCCTTGCTGTTCGATCACGCCGTTATTCAGCAGCAGGATGCGATCGGACATGGCCATCGCTTCGCTCTGGTCGTGCGTGACCATCAGGGCCGAAAGGCCCAGGCGCACGATCAGCTCGCGCAGGAAGGCGCGGGCTTCTTCGCGCAGCTTGGCGTCGAGGTTCGAGAGCGGCTCGTCGAGCAGGATCACGGGCGGGTTGTAGACCAGCGCGCGGGCGATGGCCACGCGCTGCTGCTGGCCGCCGGAGAGCTGGCTCGGGAAACGCTCGCCCAGATGGCCGAGGCCCAGTTGCTGCAGCACCGCTTGCACGCGTTCCTTGATCTGCGCGGCAGGCGTCTTGCGCAGCTTGAGCGGGTAGGCGACGTTCTCGGACACGGTCTTGTGCGGCCACAGCGCGTACGACTGGAACACCAGGCCCAGGTTGCGCCCTTCGGCCGGCACGTCGAGCTTCTTGGCGCCGTCGAACATGACCCGATCGCCGATCTGGACAGTGCCCTGGCTCGCTTGCTCGAGGCCGGCGACAGCACGCAGCAGCGTGGTCTTGCCCGAACCCGACGGGCCCAGCAGCGAGACGACCTCGCCCTTCTGCAGCTGCATCGAGACACCCTTGAGAACCGGGTTGTTGCCGTATTGCAGGTGCAGGTCGTTGACAGTGAGTTCAATCATGGAGCTTCACTCCGAAACGCAGTGCGATGCCGAGGCCGACGGCCACCAGCACGATATTGACGAAGGACAGCGCGGCAACGATATCGATGGCGCCGCCCGCCCACAGGGAAACCAGCATCGAGCCGATCGTCTCAGTGCCCGGCGACAGCAGGTACACACCGGTCGAATACTCGCGCTCGAAAATCAGGAAGATCAGCAGCCAAGCGCCCAGCAGGCCGTAGCGCGTGAGCGGTACGGTCACGTCGCGCGTGGTGCGGGCACGGGTGGCGCCCACCGAGCGTGCGGCTTCTTCCAGCTCCGGACCGACCTGCAGCAGCGCGGCCGAGATCAACCGCAGGCCATAGGCCAGCCACACCACCGTGTAGGCGATCCACACGCTGAAGATCGTGCTGCGCAGGTCGCGCAGGCTCGGCACGATGTTCTCGATGATCCAGTTGGCGAACGGCAGGCCGCTGTCGGTCAGGCCGGTCTCGATCCAGTTGGGCACGAACAGAAACACCCACAGGAAGGCCAGGCCAGCCAGGAGACCCGGAATGGCGCGAGGCACCAGCACGCTGTAATCGAGGAAGCGCGTCCAGCCATCCGGCTTGCGGTGCATGGCCAGGCCGATGCATGTGTAGCAGCCCACCGCCAGCGCGCCGCCGATCACGCCGATCAGCACCGTGTTGACCATCGCACGCAGGAACTGCGGCTGCTCGAAGATCTGCTGGAACGCCGTGGTCGAGAATGCGTCGACCAGCGACACGCCTTCACCCCAGTTCGACACGAAGGCGCGCAGCGCGATACCCGAGAGCGGCACCACCACCGTCACGAAAAACCACAGAACCACCACCGCCCACGCCGGCCAGCGCCAGTTGCCCAGCGGCAGCGGACGGCTGCGCGTGACCTTGCCCTTGACCGTGACAAAGCGGTTGGCCGACTTCAGCATGTAGCGTTGCAGCAGCACCAGCGGGAACGTCACCATCACGAGGCAGACCGCCACGGCCGCCATCAGGTGATACGCCGGCGTGCCGAGCTTGTTCGTCAGCTTGTACAGATAGGTCGCCAGCACGAGGTGGCCTTCCGGATCGCCCAGCACGAGCACCAGGCCGAACACCTCGAAGCCCAGGAACGTCACCAGCACGGCTGCGTACAGCAAGGCGGGGCGCACCATCGGCAGGCTCACGTTGAGCGCCACCGACAGCGGCGATGCCCCCGCGATACGGGCGGCTTCTTCCACGTCAGAACCGAGGCTGCGCAGCGCCGACGAGACATACAGATACACGTGCGGCACGTGCGTCAGGCCGGCAATGATGATGATGCTTGTGAACGAATACACGTTCCACGGTGCACCGCCAAACACGCTCTTGAACCACACGGTGTAGAAGCCTACCGGGCCGGCGGACACCACGTAGCCGAACGCCAGCACCATAGGCGAGACGAACACCGGAATCATCAGCAGCGGTTCGAGAACGCGGCGGCCGGGCAAGTCCGAGCGCACCATCAGGAACGCCAGGATGCCGCCCAGCGGTACCGAGATCACCGCCAGGCCGAAAGCGAGCGCGGTGGATTTCTCAAAGGCCTGCCAGAAATCCGAATCCGTAAAGATGAAGCGATACGCATCCAGCCCCGCCAGCGCGTCGGGCATGAAGAACGGCGCGGACAGAAAGCTCTGGTAGAAGATCAGCGCCAGCGGCGTGAAAATCGCCAGCGCGGTAAGCAGAATGACCACGCCGCGCGGCAAAGCCTGTCCCACACGCGTCCAGGGCGAGCGCTTGAGGGTGACTTGGCGAGCGGCGGCACGGTCTTGCGCTAGAGAACGCATGGTGCCTCCAGGAGGAACCGGCGCCAGATACGGATGGCGCCGGCGGGTCGGTCAGATGAGAAGGGTGCCGATGATCAGCGGATCAGATCAACGGCCGGCGGCGGTGCGCCATTGCTTGATGAAGTCCAGACGCTTCTTGGGTTCCAGGAAGGCCAGGATCGATTCGTCAACCGGAATCGGCTTGATGCTGTTGCCGAGAATCTTCTTCAGGCCTGCGGCGGTGGCTTCGCCCGTCACGTCTTCACGCAGCGAGTGCAGATCCGACTTGTTGGCGAGGATTTCCTGGCCGCGCTTGGACAGGATGTAGTCCAGCCACAGCTTGGCCGCGTTCGGGTTCTTCGCCTTCTTGGCGATCATCGCCACGCGCGACACCACCAGCGTGTAGTCCTTCGGATAGACGATGCCGATCGACGGATCCTTCTTGGCGCGTGCAATCGCGTACGAACCGAGGATGTTGTACGCCACCAGGTTTTCACCCGAGGCCACGCGCTCCATCATCGTGCCGGTGGAGGACTGCAGCACGAGGTTCGGGCCCACCGCCTTGACGAAGTCGAAGTACTGCGGCGAATCGAGATTGTCTTGCGCCGCCATCATGAAGCCCACGGCCGACTTCTCGATGTCGTACGTCGTGACCTTGTTCTTGAAGCGCTCGGGTTGGCTGGCGACCAGCTTGGCGAAATCGGCGTGCGTTTGCGGCACTTCCGAATCTTTGATGAGGCGCTTGTTGTACAGGAACACGGCCGGCTCATACGTCGTGCCGTATGCGATGCCCTTGTGGACCGCCCACTTCGGGAGGTTCGGCACTTCGGGCGAGTCGTACTTCATCGCGTAGGTCTGCGCGAGCTTGAGCTGCGAGTCCATCGACGAGTTCCACATCATGTCAGCCGAGGCGCCACCGGCTGCCTGCTCGCTGATGAAGCGGTTGTACAGCTCGCTGCTGTTCATGTCGTTGTACTCGACCTTCACACCCGGGTAGAGCGACTCGAAATCCTTGATCAGCGGATCTGCAGCCTTGGTGTCGGTCGTCGCATACACGACCACCTTGCCTTCCTTCTTGGCGGCGGCGATGGTGTCGGCGTAGTTGGCGGGGTAGCCGGCCGGGACTTGTGCGAAGGCGGCAGCGCTGAGGGTCAGGGCGGCGGCTGCAATCGAAGCGAGAGCGGCGTGCGCAGGCGTAAAGCGTCCACGAAGCATGAGTTTGTCTCCTGTTTGCTTGTGATGGCGTGGGGCCGGCTACTTATGACTTGTTGCTCGTAGCTCGGACGGATGGCCCCAGGTGCGGCGGATTATAGAAATCGCGCGCTTTCGCCACGCTTTCATTGCGGCTGCTGCATCGCAGCATGTTCAAAGGGGGCGGCCGCAGTCGCCAGCGGCACGCGAATCCGCGCCGACAAACCGACGCCACCGTGCTCGTTCGGCTCGCCGTCGGCCAGCTCGATTTGCCCGCCGCTACGCGCTGCATAGGCACGTGCGATGGCCAAGCCGAGGCCAGAACCTTCGGCGGCATAGCGGGCGTCTTTAGGCGCGACCTTGGGTTTACCCGAGCGACCTCCGCCCTCGTGCGCACGGCGGAAGCGCTGGAACGCGTGTGCGCGCTCGTCGGCGTTCATGCCGGGCCCGGTGTCGTCCACGCAGACCAGTGCGGCATCGCCTTCCGCCGTGGCGCGTACGGTGATGCGTCCGCCGGCCGGCGTGTAGCGGATGGCGTTGTGCACGAGGTTGGAGAGCGCCTCGCGCAGGAAGGCCGGATAGCCGATGACGGGCAGCGCCATGGCGAGGCCGCCGTCATCCCACCCGAGGTCCTGCTGTTTTTCGCGCGCCAGCGGTAGTGCGTCTACCACCACGTCGCGCGCCAATTCACCAAAGTCAAAGATTTCGGCCGGCGCATCCTGTCCGGCATGTCGTGCGCGGGCGAGGGCGAGCAATTGCGTTGTCAGCCGGTTCGTCGACTGCAGGCGCGCGATGATGGCGGACAGGCTTTCGCGCACGCGCGCCGGGTCGGTTTCGCGCAGCGCGTATTCGGCCTGCGTGAGCAGTACGGCCAGCGGCGTGCGCAACTGGTGCGACGCATCGGCAAGGAACTGGCTTTGCGCCTCTGCAAGTTCGGCGTAGCGATGAATGTGGTGATTGATCGCGTCGACCAGCGGGCGCACTTCAGCGGGCACATCCGTGGCGTCGAGCGGACGCAGGTCATCCGACGCCCGCACGCCGATGCTGCGCGCCAGGCGATTGAGTGGGCGCAGCGCGACGGTCACGCCGAGCCACAACAGCGCGGCGCTGACCGCCACCAGCGCCGCATCGCGCAGCAGCGTACCGCGCCACACCGCCTGTTGCAGCGCGCGTCGCGTCTCGATGGTTTCCGCCACCTGAATGACGATGCGTGCCGGCAGCCCCGGCTGGTAGAGCGGCTTGGCCACGGCGGCCACGCGTACGGGCTCGTCGTGGTACACCGCGTCGTAGAAGAGCGGGGTGTCATTTTCCAGCCGCGTGACGGGCAGCGGCAGATCGTCGTAGCCGGTCAGCGCGGCTTCAGGCGCCTTGCCGGGCAGGGACTCGAACGCGACGCGGTAATAGACATTGCTCTGCGCGGTCGATTCGAACATCGACAGCGCCACATACGGCACGTTGACCTGGACCTGCCCGCGCTCGATCGTCACGCCGTTCTCGATGGCGCGCACCGAGCCGAGCAGGGCGCGGTCGTACGCGCGATCGGTCGCGCTACGCAGCGCCTGGTACGCCGAGACGATGTCGATGGCCAGCACACCTACCAGCCCCGGCAGCAGCAACCAGAGCAGCGTGAGTTTCAGGCTGCGCGGCAGCCGAAGCCAGGCGAGCCGCTTCATCATGCGCTGCTATCGCCGGCGGCGGGCGCTTCACCATCGCCGGCTTCGAGCATGTAGCCCAGCCCGCGTACGGTGACGATCTGCACGCCCGTGCCCGCCAGCTTTTTGCGCAGGCGGTGCACGACCACCTCCACTGCATCGGGGCTGGAATCGCTGTCCAGGTTGAAGACCTTGTCGAACAGATGCACCTTGCTGATAGGCTGGCCGGTCTTGTGCAACAGCGCCGACAGCGCGGCGTGCTCACGCGGCGTGAGCGACAGCGGCTCGCCGGACAGCAGGAATGCCTTGCGTCCGGTGTCGAACTCCAGCGGCCCGCAACGCAGACGCGGGAACGCCCGGCCGCGGCTGCGGCGGATGAGCGCCATCAACCGCGCTTCCAGCTCGGACAACGCGAACGGCTTGGTGAGGAAATCGTCCGCGCCGGCATTGAGGCCGCGCACGCGTTCATCCAACGCGCCCTGCGCGGTGAGGATCAACACCGGCGTGCGGTCGTCGCGCGCGCGCATGTCGGCCAGTACGGCAAAGCCATCCTTGCGCGGCAAGCGCAGGTCCAGCACCACCGCGTCAAATTCTCCGGAGCCGAGGAACGCTTCCGCGATGACGCCATCGGCCGCGCGCTCGATCACGAAGCCGCTTTGCGCCAGCGCGCGCGCCAGCCATGCGGCCAATTCTTCCTCATCCTCCACCAGCAAAATCCGCATCGGGTGTCTCTCAATATCGTTCTGGCTACTTTTTCATGATAATGCGTGGCGCCCTGATCTCGGCCACATCGCCGATCACACCGTCCACCTGATGCGCAGCACAGTTGCGCGTCGACAGGCATGTCGTCCATCCTCAATTCCCGTCGCCGTTGGCTATGTCAGACCGCCGCCTTGCTGGCTGCAAGCGGCGTCGTCGCGCGCGGGGCGCAGGCGCAGTGGCTGGCCCGTCCGGCGCCGGAGCTGCCGTCGTACTACCCGCGCGATTACGGCGCGATGATCGACGCCGCGCGTCGCGAAGGCCGTGTCACGGTGTATTCCACGACGGATTTCTCCGCCGCGTACCCGCTTATCCGCGCCTTCGAAACGCGCTACCCCGGCATCACCGTCGACTACCGCGAGCAAAACAGCGACGACATTTACCGCCGCTTCCTTGCTGAATTCGCCGCCAAGTCGCCGGGCGCCGACGTGGTCTGGAGTTCGGCCATGCCCGAGCAGTTCAAGCTGGTGAACGACGGCCACGCACTCTCGTACGCCTCGCCCGAACGGCCGTACCTGCCGTCATGGGCCATCTGGAAGAACGAGGCCTACGGCACGAGCTACGAGCCGGTCGTCTTCGTCTACAACACGCGCCAGTTGCCGGCGGAGTTGATCCCTTCCACCCACGCCGACTTCGCCCGCATTCTGAATGGCCATCGTGACTTGCTGCGCGGCCGCGTCGCCTCGTACGACATCGAGCACTCCGGCTCGGCCTTCCTCTTCGCCGCCGAAGACGCGCGCACCACGCCGGTGTTCTGGGATGTTGCCAAGGCATTGGGTGGCGTCAACGTCAATCTGTACATCACCACGGCCGCGATGCTGGAGCGCGTCGCTTCCGGCGAAAGCCTGCTCGCCTACAACGTGATCGGCTCGTACGCCGCGCGCTACGCCGATCGCAACCCGGCGCTCGCCATCAAGATGCCCACCGACTACACGCTGGTGGCTACGCGCGTCGCCTTCATCGCGCGGCGTGCTGCCCGCCCGAACGCCGCGCGCCTCTGGCTCGACTTCATGCTTTCGCGTGATGGCCAGAGCGTGATGGCAGACCGCGCATTCCTGTTTTCGCTGCGCCAGGACGTCGAGACCGGGCTCACTGCCAAGCGCCTGCTCGCCGAACTTGGAAATACGCACCGGCCCATCCCCGTCGGCCCGGGTTTACTCGCCCATCAAGATCAGCTCCGTCGTGCCGATTTCCTAAAGCGATGGCACGCAGCACTCGGTCGATAAAAAGAGAATAAACGATCACTTTTGCTGTAACGTGGTGCGAAGGCGACAATTCAGAACCGGCACAAACTCCCCAAATTTGTTGGGTGGGGAGAGGGTGACAATCGCCCGCCAACCCCAGTGCCACCGCGCAAAAAGCGGGTCGCGCCCCCCTCTTAACGGGGTCTGGCGCGTGTTGCCCATGAGCAACAACTTGGCCGCAAATCGCGGCCCAGAGCCAGAAAGGGTTTCCGGAATCAGTCAACGCTGGCACATAATGCGGTCAGACGTGAGGTATCTGCGTCGTCCATAAGGACAGTCAAGATTTCCCAATCAGTTGACAAGGAAAGTGTCGATATGAAGATGAAACTGTTTGCAGCTGCTGTTGCAGCTCTGGCCGCCGGTGGCGCCTATGCACAATCCTCCGTGACCCTGTACGGCGTGGTCGACGCTGGTCTGACCTACGCAAACAAGGTTCCGGGCGCAACCGCTGGTTCGAGCGGCTCGCGTTTTGGCCTGGATTCGGGCGGCCTGTCGGGCTCGCGTTGGGGCCTGCGTGGCGTTGAAGACCTGGGCGGTGGCCTGAAGGGTATCTTCAACCTGGAAAGCGGCTTCAACCTGG
The DNA here is from genome assembly GCF_047304345.1 of Ralstonia sp. Ralssp135. Lineage (NCBI taxonomy): Bacteria > Pseudomonadati > Pseudomonadota > Betaproteobacteria > Burkholderiales > Burkholderiaceae > Ralstonia > Ralstonia sp. Ralssp135. Next base: position 62,538 of record NZ_JBGLYZ010000006.1, on the reverse strand, counting down.
ACACGGGTACGTCGGCTCAAGGTGGCCGTCTGTTCGGTCGTAACGCTTACGTCGGTCTGCAAGGCCAGTGGGGTCAACTGACCCTGGGTCGTCAGCAAAACCTGCTGTATGACTTCTCGCTGATGTATGACCCGATGGCAATCGCCACGCGTTACTCGCTGGCCTCGCAAGACGCGTTCTTCGCTGGTCGTGCTGACAACGCCGTCAAGTACGTCGGCACGTTCGGTGGCCTGAGCGTCTCCGGTCTGTACTCGTTCAACTACAACGGCAACGAAGTGGCTGGCAGCAACAAGACCGGCCGCGAGTGGAGCCTGGGTGCTAACTACGCTGGCGGCCCGCTGGGTATCGGCGCAGTGTACGACCAGACCAACTCGACGACCGTTGGTAGCGACAACCGCGAACAACGCGCCACGATCGCTGGCACGTACGCTTTCGGCCCGGCCAAGCTGTACGCTGGCTACCGTTGGTACAAGGCTAACTACGCAACTGTTGCTGGCAACGGCAACCTGCGTTCGAACCTGTACTGGGCTGGCCTGGGTTACCAAGCTACTCCGGCTCTGTCGCTGACGGGTACGGCTTACTACCAACAGTTCAAGAACAGCGGTACGGGCAACCCGTGGCTGTTCGTGGTCGGTACCGACTACGCTCTGTCGAAGCGCACCGACGCCTACTTCAACGTGGCCTATGCTAAGAACAGCGGCGGCTCGGGTCTGGGCGTTATGGGTCTGAACGACACTGGCTACGCTGGCACGACGCTGACGGGCGGCAACCAAGTGTTCTCGGGCCCGAACAACAGCAACAACCAGTTCGGCGCTACCGTCGGCCTGCGTCACAAGTTCTAATTTGACGCGCTCGTAAGGGCGCATCGAATTAAACGGTTAAACGCCGATTCCGAAAGGGATCGGCGTTTTTCTTTGTGCGAACGATCCGTAGCGTGCCTCCATGCTCGAAACGCTGCCGAGGATGGCTCGGCTTGATGTGCAAGCTTCGGTTGATGATGCGAGTGCAGGCGAAGCGAGCGGGAAGTCGTCTCGCTTGCTGTCTTGTGGCGGCATAAACCCGGGTGCGCCGACGCCGCCCCAGCAGAGCGTGACGCAGGCAGTTCGCAGCGATGTCGCGCACCTCTGTTGGTCTGATCGCTTGTTGAGCGGGCGTGGCCGCATCAAGGTGGCCCACCGCCTCAACATGTTGGCTTGATGGCCAAGCGTGCGCGCATAAAAAAACGGCGGCACATTTGGCCGCCGTTTGTGTGTTCCAAAACTGCTGCTTACTGTTGTTCTTCGTCGTCCTGCGAGGGCATCGGTACGTTGCGACGCGTCGGCGGCGGACGCTTGCCGACCACGATAGTCAGTTCCACTGCCTTGCCTTTGCGCGACACCGTTACTTTGGCTTCCGCGCCGGGTTGCAGCTGAGCGATGCTGTTGAGCAGCGCCGTCGTATCCAGGATTGGCTCACCGTTGACGCTGGTGAGGATGTCTCCCGGGCGCAGGCCCGCCTTGTCGGCGGGGCCACCTTGCACCACGGCGGCAATCAGCGCGCCATCCTTGCGGGACAAGCCAAACGACTCGGCAATTTCCGGCGTCACATCCTGCGGCTCAACGCCGATCCAACCGCGCACCACGCTACCGGTCGAGATGATCGATTCCATCACCTGCTTGGCCAGCGACACCGGAATCGCAAAGCCAATGCCCAGCGAGCCACCCGAGCGCGAGTAGATCGCTGTGTTGATCCCGAGGAGGTTGCCGTCGGCATCGACCAGCGCGCCACCCGAATTGCCTGGGTTGATCGCCGCGTCGGTCTGGATGAAGTTTTCGAAGGTGTTGATGCCCAAATGGCTGCGACCCAGGGCGGAGACAATGCCCATCGTGACCGTCTGGCCCACGCCGAACGGGTTGCCAATGGCTAGCACCACGTCACCGACGCGCACATTCTCCAGCCGGCCCAGCGTGATGGCGGGCAGATTCGGCAGGTTGATCTTGAGGACGGCCAAGTCGGTTTCGGGATCGGAGCCGACCACCTTGGCGTTGGCCTTGCGGCCGTCGGTCAGGGCGACTTCAATCTCGTCGGCGCCGTCCACCACGTGGTGGTTCGTTAGAATGTAGCCTTCCGAGCCGACGATCACGCCCGAGCCAAGACTGGCCGTGGGTTCCTGGCGTTGTTCTGGGGCGCGGTCTCCGAAGAAGAAGCGAAACCACGGATCTGCGCTGGCCTGCGGGTTATTGCCGCGCTTCGGCGCGTTCTTGCTGCTGAAGATGTTGACCACCGCAGGCATGGCGACCTTGGCGGCCTCCGCGTAAGAGTTGCTGGAGGTGCCGCCGTGGCCGAGCGGCGCGACTTCCTTAAGCGCAACAATTGGCGAGCCGGATTGCACTGCCACCTTGCCGCGCTGCAGCCAATCAGGCTTGAGCGTGGCGATCACAAACCAGACGGCCAGGACGACCGTGACGGCTTGCGCGAAGAACAGCCAAAAGCGGCGCAACATAGAGCGAAATTGAGTCCAAATGGATCGAAAAGAACTTGAATTGTACTTGAACGACCTGTTACAGGCGGCCCGTTTTCGGGACTATTGCCCCAATGGTCTACAGGTACAAGGGCGCGACGCCATTACGCATATCGTGACGGGGGTGACCGCCAGCCTGGCACTGATCGAAGCCGCCATCGAAGCCCGTGCCGATGCCATCCTCGTGCATCACGGCTATTTCTGGAAGGGCGAGGACGGCCGTGTCGTGGGGCAGAAGCATGCGCGCCTGAAGCAACTTCTGGCGCACGATCTCAACCTGTTCGCGTATCACCTGCCGCTCGATGCGCATCCTGAACTGGGCAACAACGCGCAGCTGGGTGCGTTGCTGGGCATCTCGCCCCAGGGCCGGTTCGGCGACGATGAACTTGGCTGGATTGGTACGCTTGCCGAAGCGACTACGCTGGGCGCTTTTGCGCAGACGGTGTCGGCCAAGCTGAATCGGGCGCCCCTCGTGATCGGCGAGGAGGATCGCCCGGTGCGCACAGTCGGGTGGTGCACGGGCGGTGCCCAAGGTTGGTTTGATGCTGCCGTGGCCGCCGGTGTGGACGTGTATCTGAGCGGTGAGGCGTCGGAGCAGACCACGCATCTCGCGCGCGAATCGGGGGTTGCCTATATCGGTGCGGGCCACCACGCCACCGAGCGCGGCGGCGTTCAGGCGCTCGGCAATCACCTGGCCGAGCGCTTCGCCGTGCGTCACACCTTCATCGATATCCCGAATCCGGTGTGATTCGACGTCCGATTACGGCTTGGTCTTCAGGCTGTCGCGAATCTCGCGCAGTAGCAGGATGTTTTCCGGCGTTTCAGCGGGTGCTGCCGGCGGGTTGGCGTCGATCATGCGCGTGATGGCGCGCACCATCAGAAACACGATAAATGCCAGAATTAGAAAGTTGACCGCCACGGTGATGAAGTTGCCGTAGGCGAAGACTGGCACGCCAGCCTTCTTCAGATCGACAAGGGTGTGCGGCACGCCCGCTGGCGCCTCTGCCAGCTGGATGAACAGGTTCGAGAAATCCAGCTTGCCAACGATGCGGCCGATCAGCGGCATGATCAGATCATTGACGAGCGAATCGACGATTTTGCCGAAGGCCGCACCGATGATCACCCCCACTGCCAGGTCGATCACGTTGCCGCGCATCGCGAATTTCTTGAAGTCTTGCATCAGTGCCATCGGTTTTCTCCGGATTGTTTGATTCGAGACAAACGGTCAAGCTAACGAACGGTTGACCTGAATTGTTGAAAGCGAGGCTGCAAGAGCCATGCCAAAGCCTTGTCAGCATTGGGCTGGCGGGCGATCGGCGTGTTCACTATATCCGTAACCGCTGCGCCCGGCGACCGCTATCGTTCGCTCGGTACGCTCGGGTATAATTTTTGGTTGACGCGAATCTATCTTGATTTCTCATCCTGGGGTCTTGAATGAGTGACCAGCAAAACGTGGACAAGGGTCGCCGTAATCTATTGATTGCGACGTCCGTGGCTGGTGGTGTGGGAGGGGTTGCAGTTGCGGCCCCTTTCGTTTGCACATTCGCACCATCTGAAAAAGCCCGTGCAGCGGGCGCGCCCATAGAGGCCGACGTGAGTGACCTGGCCCCCGGCCAGATGAAGGTGGTGGAATGGCGCGGCAAGCCGGTCTGGCTGCTAAAGCGCACGCCCGACATGCTGGAATCGCTCAAGAAGACCGATAACGAAGTCGCCGACCCCAAGTCCGACGTGCCCTTCACCATGAAGACGCCGGACTATTGCAAGAACGAAACCCGCTCCCGTGCCGAGCATAAAGACCTGCTGGTCGTGGTCGGCATCTGCTCGCATCTTGGTTGCTCCCCGTCTGGTCCGTTTCCCGCGGGCGCCAATGTGCAGCTCGCCGGAGACCCCGGCTTTGTCTGCCCGTGTCACGGCTCCACGTTCGATCTGGCTGGCCGCGTGTTCAAGAACAAGCCCGCGCCGCAAAACCTCGACGTTCCGCCGTACATGTTTCTGTCCGACACGAAACTGGTGATCGGTAAAGACGAGAAAGGAGAGGCTTGATCATGGCCGAGAAGAAGGTGGAGACAACCGGGCTGCTGGGCTGGATCGATGCACGCTTCCCTGCATCCGAGCTGTGGAAGGCGCATCTGTCGGAGTACTACGCGCCGAAGAATTTCAACTTCTGGTATTTCTTCGGCTCGTTGGCGCTGCTGGTGCTGGTGATCCAGATCGTCACGGGCATCTTCCTGGTGATGAACTACAAGCCAGACGGCACACTCAACGCCGCTGGCATCCCCGTCGCCTACGCGAGCGTGGAATTCATCATGCGCGAGGTGCCGTGGGGCTGGCTGGTGCGGTACATGCACTCGACCGGCGCTTCGGCGTTCTTCATCGTCGTGTATATGCACATGTTCCGCGGCATGCTGTACGGCTCGTACCGTAAGCCGCGCGAGCTGGTCTGGATCTTCGGCTGCCTGATCTTCCTGTGCCTGATGGCCGAAGCGTTCATGGGCTATCTGCTGCCATGGGGCCAGATGTCGTACTGGGGCGCGCAGGTGATCGTGAACCTGTTCTCCGCTATCCCGCTGATCGGCCCGGACCTGTCACTTTGGATTCGCGGCGACTACGTGGTGTCTGACGCGACGCTGAACCGATTCTTCTCGTTCCACGTTATCGCGGTGCCCCTGGTGTTGCTGGGCTTGGTGGTGGCGCACATCATCGCGCTGCACGAAGTGGGCTCGAACAACCCGGACGGTGTCGAGATTAAGGCCAAGAAGGACGAGCGCGGTATTCCGCTCGACGGCATTCCGTTCCACCCGTATTACTCGGTGCACGATATCGTGGGCGTGGCGGTGTTCCTGTTCATCTTCAGCGCGATCGTGTTCTTCGCGCCGGAAATGGGCGGCTACTTCCTGGAAGCCAACAACTTCATCCCAGCAGATTCGCTTAAGACGCCGCTGCACATTGCGCCGGTCTGGTACTTCACGCCGTTCTACTCGATGCTGCGCGCAACCACGTCGGACTTCCTGCCGTGGCTGTGGGGCTTCATCGCGATCATGCTGGGTCTGCTGTTCGTGCGCTCCAAGAGCATGAAGATCAAGGGCGTGGCGGTGGCTGTAGCCGTAATCCTCGCGCTGGGCTTCGCTTTCATCGACGCGAAGTTCTGGGGTGTGGTGGTGATGGGCGGTTCGGTGGTGATCTTCTTCTTCCTGCCGTGGCTGGATCAGTCGCCGGTCAAGTCGATCCGCTATCGCCCGGGCTTCCACAAAACGCTGCTGATCCTCTTCGTGATCGCCTTTGCGGTGCTGGGCTACCTGGGTATTCAGCCGCCAAGCCCGGTCGGTTCGATCATCTCGCAGATCGGCACCATTCTGTACTTCGCGTTCTTCCTCGCGATGCCGATCTGGAGCCAGATCGGGACGTTCAAGCCAGTGCCTGAGCGCGTCACGTTCACGCCGCACTGATTCGAGCCGAGCACAAGGACCCATGAAGGACACAAGAATGAAAAAGCTGCTTGCGATTTTCGCCTTGGCCGGTCTCGTGTTTGCCGCGCCTGTGATGGCCAATGAGGGCGGCGTGCCGCTCGATCCGGCGCCCAACCAGTCCAGCGACACGTCTGCGCTGCAGCGCGGCGCCAAGCTGTTCGTCAACTATTGCCTGAACTGCCACGGCGCCAGCGCCATGCGCTACAACCGCCTGCGCGACATCGGTTTGAGCGAGGAGCAGATCAAGCAAAACCTGCTGTTCTCGTCAGACAAGGTCGGCGACACGATGCGCATCGCCATGGACCGCGAGGACGCGAAGAAGTGGTTTGGTGCCGTACCGCCAGACCTCTCGGTGATTGCCCGGGCGCGCGGCAGCGACTGGCTCTACACCTACCTTCGCACGTTCTACCGTGACGACACACGTCCGACCGGCTGGAACAACCTGGTCTTCGACAAGGTTGGCATGCCGCATGTGCTGTGGGAACTGCAAGGCCAGCAAGTGCCGAAGTACGCCGAAGTGAAGTCCGAGCACGGTGAGGCCGAGAAGAAGCTTGTCGGCCTTGAAGTGACGGTCCCAGGCAAGATGAACAAGGTCGAATATGACCAGGCGGTGGCTGATCTGGTCAGTTATTTGGACTGGATGGCTGAGCCTGCGGGCAACCTGCGCAAGCGCCTCGGCGTCTGGGTATTGTTGTTCATTGGCGTGTTCTTCGTGCTGGCCTGGCGCCTGAATGCGGCCTATTGGAAGGACATCAAGTAAAATCCGTGTTTTCCGGGCAAGGGCTAGGCCGGTGGAGAACTGGCTCTAGCCCTTTGCCTTTTCGCTTTTGTGCCGTGGCGATGTCATTTGTCGTCACGGCTGTACCGTCATAGGGCCGCCCCCGGCCCATGCGCCAAGGAACTACAACCATGATGGTCTTGTACTCGGGCACCACTTGCCCGTTCTCGCAGCGTTGCCGCCTCGTCCTGTTCGAAAAGGGCATGGATTTCGAGATTCGCGACGTCGATCTCTTCAACAAGCCGGAAGATATCGCGGTGATGAACCCGTACGGCCAGGTGCCCATCCTGGTTGAGCGCGACCTGATTCTGTACGAGTCGAACATCATCAACGAGTACATCGACGAGCGCTTCCCGCACCCGCAGCTGATGCCGGCCGATCCGGTGCAGCGCGCCCGCGCCCGCCTGTTCCTGTTCAACTTCGAGAAGGAACTGTTCACGCACGTCTCCGTGCTCGAGAACGAAAAGGGCAAGGCCGCCGAGAAGAATCACGAGAAGGCACGTGCGGCCATCCGCGACCGCCTTACGCAGCTGGCTCCGATCTTCCTGAAGAACAAGTACATGCTGGGCGAAGAGTTCTCGATGCTGGACGTGGCGATTGCGCCGCTGCTGTGGCGTCTGGACCACTACGGCATTGAGGTCTCCAAGAATGCGGCCCCGCTGATGAAATACGCTGAGCGTATCTTCAGCCGTCCGGCGTATATTGAAGCGCTGACGCCGTCGGAAAAGGTCATGCGCCGCTGATTGCCGCTGGGTCGCCGGTCTCGCCCGGGTTGCACGTGTGCGCGGCCGCGCCCAACGGTCACTGATTTCATCATGTCGGAAACATCCACCAAGCCCTATCTGATCCGTGCCATCTATGAATGGTGCACGGATAACGGCTTCACGCCGTACATCGCTGTCTTCGTCGACAAGAGCACCAACGTGCCGCGCGAGTTCGTCAAGAACGACGAGATCGTACTGAACGTGAGCTTTGACGCGACCAGCCAGCTCGACATGGGCAATGAGTGGATCACGTTCCACGCACGCTTCTCGGGCGTCTCGCGCAAGATCGAGGTGCCAATCGAAAACGTGCTTGCGGTGTATGCGCGCGAGAACGGGCAGGGTATGGCATTCCCGGTAGAGCGCAGCACGCCGACGACACAGGCCGCGACCGAACGCGAGAACAATCCGCCGCCCAAGCTGGCCGCGGTGGACTCTGAGTCGGTGCCTGCGCCGGTCCCTGTCGAAGCGGAAACCGGCCCGGAAGACGAACCGACACCGCCGAATGTGCCGCGCATCGGTGGCAAGCCCGCACTAAAGGTCGTCAAGTAACGCGTGTTAGGTTAGAATCGCGTTTCTTTGCCGGCTTAGCTCATCTGGTAGAGCAGTTGATTTGTAATCATCAGGTGGCGGGTTCGAGTCCTGCAGCCGGCACCAGCATCACGAAAACGGTCTCCCTTGCGGAGGCCGTTTTCTTTTGTCCGGCGGCTCGTTCAACTTCGCGAGCTTCAACCGCGCCGCACCCAGATCACCTTGCCGCCCTGAATGCCCAGATTGCGGCGTTCTTCCCGGTAATCCATGGTGCCGGGCAGGGCTCTGCCATCCCGCTCGCTGATGCGCCAGATGCAGCCGTTGAGCAGGGCGGCAGCGTCCTGTTCGGATTTGCCGATCAGGGCGTTGTCAGGACCTGCGGCCGCCTGGCAAGTGGCCGTGGCTGGTGTGTGTTCGGTCATCTTGGATTCGGCCCCGTTCCTGGTCTGTTCTGAGACTGCCGTCGAGCAGCCGGCCATGCCCGCTATTGCAGCAATCGTAGTGAGCAGCGTTGCTAAGCGCGTCATACAACCTCCGTCTGATATCGCTGTGGCGAGCGCCCCCACGTGATGCGCTCGATCGTGATTGCAGTGTATCGATGCCGACTTGCGAGACGCCTCTTATCGGGTTGTTGCCGTCGCGCAATGGGCTTCGTAACAGCTCCAAGAAAACGCTTGCCGCCGTCAACGAGACTTTGTTACTCTGCGCCCCGTCATAGCTACGGAGTGCATCTCCATGGACAGTTGTTCTAGTCGATCCTCGATCGCACATTGAACGGCTAGACAGTCTCGGCGCACCGTCTTCGCGCCTCACCACTGCCTAGCCGTATTGCACGGCGGGTGGTGGCGCTTGCGTAGGTTCTCTGCGCAAGTCCCTTCCTGAATTCGATTGTTGTATCCGGCACAGCCCCATGGCTGCGTGCGTTTGCGCGCGCCACGACGTGGCGTAGCCGGCGTTCGCCTACGCCTGTCAGAGAAACGGGCGGGGGAGGTCTCATGCTGTTTCTCTCGATGCTGGAGTACGTTTGGGTGGCGGTGCGTCCGCTGGTTTGGGTTCGCTTGCTGATGGGCGCAGCGGCCATTGTGTCGGTGATGTCGATGGCGCATGCGGCGGATGTACCCACTTCAGCGGGTGACGTTTCGCGCATTGCCAGCGGCGAACTGGACGACCGTTTCGGTTTCCATGGCCAAACCACCTACGTGTGGCAACGCAAACCTGCATTCGACGCTGCGGTCAGCGGCGGCAACAGCCTCGGCGCCGCCCGCGCCAAGAGCTATTCCTTCACGGCCACACTCGACTTGGGCATGCGCTTGTGGAAGGGCGCCGAGTTCCACTTCAACCCCGAGGTCGCGCAGGGCGTGGCGTTCTCGGAGCTGCATGGCCTCGGTGGCTTGCCCAACGGCGAGCTGGCCAAGACGGCCGGGACGAATCCAACGCTGTACCGCGCCCGCGCTTTCCTGCGCCAGACGTGGGGCCTGGGAGACAACACGGAAAAGGTCGACGCCGATTTCAACCAGTTCGCCAACGTCGTCGACAAGCGCCGCGTGGTGCTGACTGCCGGCAACTTCGCCGTGCCCGATGTGTTCGATGCGGTGTCGTATGCGCAAGACCCGCGCACGCAGTTCTTGAACTGGTCGTTCATGGCGCATCCGTCGTTCGACTATCCCGCCGATGCGCGTGGCTACAACTGGGGCGTGGCGCTTGAGTACATCGACAGTGAGAACGGTTGGGCCGTGCGCGCTGGCCGCTTCCTGCAGCCGGAACAATCGAACGGGTTGTCGCTCGACACGCGATTCCTCAAGCACTACGGCGACATCCTCGAGCTGGAGAAGCGCTACACGCTGTTCGGCCAGGAAGGCACGGCGCGGTTGCTCGGTTGGCGCAACGAGGCGCATATGAGCCGATTTGACGATGCGATGGCGCTTGGCGCCGCCACGGGTGCGGCGCCCGACGTTGGGCTGGTGCGCAAGGCACACGCAAAGCTGGGCGTTGGCATTTCGTTCGAACAGAAAGCCAGCGACAACCTCGGCCTGTTCGCACGCCTGAATTGGTCGGACGACAAGACCGAGACATACGCCTTTACCGAAGTTGGCCGGAGCGTGTCGTTTGGTGGATTGCTCAAGGGTGCTGCTTGGCGCCGTCCGAACGATGTGCTGGGCGTGGCCGTCGCGGTGAATATGCTGGGGCCCGATCACCGCGCCTATCTGGCCGCGGGCGGCAGCGGCGCGTTCCTTGGCGATGGCGGCTTGAACTATGGCCACGAGCGCGTGGTCGAGCTTTTCTACAGCCTGCAGGTAACCAAGGCGCTGGCGATCAGCCCGGATTTCCAGCTCATTCAGAACCCAGGCTACAACCGCGATCGCGGTCCGGCCAAGTTCGTGGGCGTACGCGTCCACGCCGAGTTCTAACCGTAGGAGGACCCATATGGACAGTCCGAGTCGACCTTACCGAACGTCTTTTCTCTGCTAGGCGAGTCCGCCGCACGGTTGTTCCCTGCTGCTGACTTGCCGCCCTGGCAAGGCAGCGGTGTCTGCATCGCTCCTTGATCGTTTCGACTATGCCGCCGCGTGTGTTCAACGCGCGCGGCCATTGCTGCGTGCCGGGCGTCTGTGCACGCGGCGAGGAGAGTGTCATGCGCAAATTCAATATTCCCACTCGTCGTTTCTCGGCGATCGCACTGCCGTTCAGTTCGCCGTTTGTGCAGGCCCGGGCCGGTGCGCCCGAGCGTGCCGACGCCGCGTCGACCACGTCCAACCGGCGCGCCGGTGACGGCGGCCAAACGCTTTCCAACCACGGCTACGCGGCCGCGGCCATCCGGCTCTCGCGCACCTATTGGTAGTTCAACGGCGGGTAATCCGACAACACAACGCAAACGGAGGTCGATATGACCCAATTCGCTTCGGGCATCGACGCGCCACCACGTCACGCCGCGCTCGACGATGCCCACGTGGGTGATATTCGCGGCGCGCTCGGCACCATCGCGCACCACGATACGGGCGCACGCAATAGTTGGCGCGCGCGCTTGCGAACATTGCTCGCCATCCTCGGGCCCGGCCTGATCGTGATGGTCGGCGACAACGACGCCGGCGCCTTCGGCACGTACACACAGGCGGGGCAGAACTACGGCACCACGCTGCTGTGGACGCTATTACTGCTCATTCCGGTGCTGTACGTGAACCAGGAGATGGTGCTGCGCTTGGGCGCCGTCACGCGCGTTGGCCATGCTCGGTTGATCTTTGCGCGCTTCGGCAAGTTCTGGGGCAGCTTCTCCGTCATCGATCTGTTCCTCGTGAACGCGCTGACGCTCGTGACGGAGTTCATTGGCATCAGCCTGGCACTTGAGTACCTCGGCATCCCGCGGCATTGGGGCGTGTGCGCGGCGGCGGCGTTGGTGATGCTGGCCGCGTCCACCGGAGATTTCCGCCGCTTCGAGCGCTTTGCGCTGGTGCTGGTGGCGGGCAGCCTCACGCTCATCCCGGTGTTCGTGATGGTGCATCCGCCGATGGCGCAGGTGGCGCGCGATTTCTTCGTGCCGGCGCTGCCGGCGGGGGCACCGCTGGCCGAGGTGATGTTGCTGATCATCGCCATCGTGGGGACGACGGTGGCGCCGTGGCAGTTGTTCTTCCAGCAGAGCTACGTGATCGACAAGCGTATCACCGCGCGTTTCATTCGCTATGAACGCGCCGATTTGTGGCTCGGCATTGTCCTCGTGATTGCTGGCGCGGTGGCAATGATCGCCTTCAGCGCGCAAGCCTTTCATGGCACGCCGGAGTTCGGCAACTACACCGATGCGCTCGGCACGGCGCACGGCCTGGAGCGCCACTCGGGCCGCTGGGCCGGCGTGCTGTTTGCGATTGCGCTGCTGGATGCCAGCATCATCGGCGCGTGCGCGGTGTCGTTGTCGACCGCGTATGCGATTGGCGATGTGTTTGCCGTCCGGCACTCCCTGCATCGCAAGCCGACGGAGGCCAAGGGTTTCTATGCCGTGTACTTCGGGCTGACGTTGCTGGCCGCAGGGCTGGTGCTGACGCCGGGCGTGCCGCTCGGTCTGCTGACCAATGCCGTGCAATCGCTGGCAGGGGTGCTGTTGCCAAGCGCCACGGTGTTCCTGCTGCTGCTGTGCAACGACAAGGCTGTGTTGGGCCCGTGGACGAACGGTCGCGCGATGAACATCTTCACCGGCGGTGTGGTGGCTGTGCTGGTGATGTTGTCGGTCATCCTCACTGCCGCTGTGCTGTTCCCGGGCATTGGCGAATTCGAGATTGGCGCCATCCTGATCGGCGGCACGCTGATCGCGGTGGTGATGTCGCTCGTGCTGTGGCGTATCGGGCGACGTACCCATCGGCTGCACCATCCGCGGCGCGTGAGTGTGCTGGATCGTGATCACTGGAGCATGCCATCCCTCGAGCAGCTCACGCCTGCGCGCTGGACGCCACTCAAACGCACATGGATGTTTGTGCTGCGCGGTTACCTCGTTGTGGCGGCAGGGCTGGTGCTGGTGCGGATTGTTGGGCTCCTTAGTCAGTGACGCCGTCCGGTGAAGGACGAGGGAGCCACCTGGGTGGCTCCCCAAGATGAGAATTGTTCTTATTATCTGCAGCCTATTTGGGCGCACATCTGGGGATAACGTCGGGTGCGCGCCACTGTGGCTGATTGTCGCAGTGCAACAACAGGCACTTTCGATTTGCTTACCCGCAAAGCCACGTAAACCCTAGCCGTACGGCGAGGGCATCACTTGTCAATCGACGCCGTTTTCTATTTGCCTGAGCACATAGCGCAATCCGGAGCGCCATCTGGCGGTAAGATCGCGCCCGCATTCCACTCCCAACCGCGCTCCCCCAACGGGCGCATGACGTAGTGCCTGCTCCGACCTTTTACGCCCCCGATCTGTCGTCCGCCGCTTTGTGCGACGCGGCGGCGCTCGACTTCGCCCATGCCCGGCATGAGCGAAGCCCGCCTCGCCAACTGAGGGCGTTGGGTTCAGCTTCTCCCTGACCGGCGCCTGATGTGATCGAAGATCCGCTGCTGCACCCAGGCCTATTCGGGGTGACGGTAGTTCGGTCTTTTCTCATTTCCCGCGTTTTTCCGCCTGTGGCCGCTGTCTGGGCTGCTGGGCTCCCGTGATGTCCGGAAGCATCGCCGGCGCAATTGTGCAAGACATGAAGAACACACTCGTTCCACATATGAAGCGGCTCCTCGCCGCAAGCCTCCCGCTCTTGCTGGCGGGTTGCAACCTGACGGTCCTGGACCCGAAGGGGATGATTGCGGCTGAAGAAAAGACGCTGATCCTGGTGGCGACCGGCCTGATGCTGCTAGTGGTCATCCCCGTGATCGTGCTGACGCTGGTGTTTGCGTGGAAGTACCGCTCCACCAACACCAAGGCCCGCTACGAGCCGGACTGGTCGCACTCCAACGCCATCGAGGCTGTGGTGTGGCTGATCCCCTGCCTGATCATCATCGTGCTGGGCGTGATCACCTACAAGTCCACGCACGCGCTCGATCCGTACAAGCCGATCGAATCGGATGTGAAGCCCATCACGGTCGAAGCTGTTTCGCTCGACTGGAAGTGGCTGTTCATCTATCCGGAACTGAAGATCGCGACGGTCAATCAGCTGGCGTTCCCGGCCAACACCCCGATCAACTTCAAGATCACGTCCGACACGGTGATGAACGCGTTCTTCATCCCGCAGCTCGGCAGCCAGGTGTACGCCATGGCGGGCATGCAGACCAAGCTGCACCTGATCGCCAACGAGACCGGTGTGTTTGACGGTATGTCGTCGAACTACAGCGGCTCGGGCTTCACGGGCATGAAGTTCAAGGCCACGGCCATGACGAACGAAGAGTTCGATGCCTGGGTCAAGCAGGTTCGTGAGTCGTCGCAGAACCTGACCAAGGAAGGCTACGCCGAGCTGTCCAAGCCGAGCGAGAAGGTGCCGCCAGCGGTGTATGCATCGGTCGACCCGACCCTGTATCACAGCATCCTGCACAAATACATGGACAAGATGGGCGAGGGCGAGAAGGTCCTGACGCTCGACGAGGCGCTCGAAGGCGCCAACTGCACGACGGCCACGGCTGAGGCGGCAACGCGTCCGCTGCCGGTGCAGTCCGCCCTGCCAGCGCCCAAGAGCGCGGCCAAGAATTCCTAGGAGTTGACGATGTTTGGCAAGTTGAGTCTGGAGGCCATTCCGCTGCACGAGCCCATCGTGGTCGTGACGGTGTCGGCCATTCTGTTGGGTGGCGCAGGCGTGTTCGGCCTGATCACCTATCTCAAGAAGTGGACCTACCTCTGGAATGAGTGGATCACCTCGGTCGATCATAAAAAGATCGGCGTGATGTACTGCATTCTGGCCATCGTGATGCTGCTGCGCGGCTTTGCCGACGCCATCATGATGCGCTCGCAACTGGCGGTCGCCTCGGGCGGTGGTGCCGGCTATCTGCCGCCTGAGCACTACGACCAGATCTTCACCGCGCACGGCGTGATCATGATTTTCTTCATGGCCATGCCGCTGATGACGGGTTTGATCAACCTGATCGTGCCGCTGCAGATTGGCGCGCGTGACGTGGCGTTCCCGTTCCTGAACACGCTGTCGTTCTGGCTGGCCGCCGCAGGTGTCGTGCTGATCAACGTGTCGCTGGGCGTGGGTGAATTCGCTCGCACCGGCTGGCTGGCATACCCGCCGCTGTCGGAGCTGGCGTACAGCCCGGGCGTGGGGGTCGATTACTACATCTGGGCGTTGCAGATATCGGGCCTGGGGACATTACTGACCGGCGTGAACTTCGTCGCGACCATCTTCAAGATGCGCGCGCCGGGCATGACGTTGATGCGCATGCCGATCTTCACCTGGACCGCCCTGTGCGCCAACATCCTGATCGTGGCCGCCTTCCCGGTGCTGACCGTGGCGCTGGCACTGCTGGGTGCCGACCGCTACCTGGACATGCACTTCTTCACGAACGGCGGCGGCGGTAACGCCATGCTGTACGTGAACCTGATCTGGATCTGGGGCCACCCCGAGGTGTACATCCTGATCCTGCCGGCCTTCGGCATGTTCTCGGAAATCGTCTCGACGTTCTCGCGCAAGAAGCTCTTCGGCTACACGTCGATGGTGTGGGCGACCGCCGGCATCACCGTGCTGTCGTTCCTGGTGTGGCTGCACCACTTCTTCACCATGGGCTCGGGTGCGAACGTCAACGCGTTCTTCGGTATCGCGACGATGATCATCTCGATCCCGACGGGCGTGAAGATCTTCAACTGGCTGTTCACGATGTACCGCGGCCGCGTCGAGCTGAACTCGATGATGCTGTGGACGATCGGCTTCATGATCACCTTCGTGATCGGCGGCATGACCGGCGTGCTGCTGGCTGTGCCGGGCGCCGACTTCCTGCTGCACAACAGCCTGTTCCTGATCGCTCACTTCCACAACACCATCATCGGTGGCGTGGTGTTCGGTTACCTGGCGGGTATCACGTACTGGTTCCCGAAGGCCTTCGGCTTCAAGCTGGACGAGAAGTGGGGCAAGCGCGCTTTCTGGTGCTGGTTCGTGGGTTTCTACACCGCGTTCATGCCGCTGTACGTGCTTGGCTTCATGGGCATGACGCGTCGTCTGAACCATACCGACAACCCGGCATGGCAACCGTGGCTGATCGTTGCCGTGATCGGCGCCGCGATCATCGCCTGCGGTATTGCTTCGCAGCTCATCCAGATCTTCGTGAGCATCCGCAACCGTCATGCGCTGGCTGATCTGACGGGCGACCCCTGGGGCGGCCGTACGCTGGAGTGGGCGACGTCGTCGCCGCCGGCGCACTACAACTTCGCACGCGTGCCGGTCATCCGTGACATCGACGCCTTTGCAGACATGAAGGCGCGCGGTGAAGTGCTGACGCAGGTTGCACCGAGCTACGAAAAGATCCACATGCCGAAGAACACCGGCGCCGGCTTCTTCATCGGCATGTTCTCGATCGTGATGGGCTTCGCGCTGATCTGGCACATCTGGTGGATGGCCGTGCTGGGCCTGGTCGGCATGATCGGCAGCTTCATCCTCCGCAGCAACAACGACGACATCGATTACTACGTGCCCGCTCACGAGGTTCACGAGACCGAGTCGGCCTACTTCCAACGTATCGGTTCGCAGGCTTAAACCATGGCTTCCAATGTTCTAGACGGTCACGCCGCGCACGGTCACGCGCACGGCCACGACCACGCGCATGACCATGCGCACCACCACGATGCCGCAGACACCAAGGTCTTCGGCTTCTGGGTGTACCTGATGAGCGACTTGATCATCTTCGCGTCGCTGTTTGCCACGTTCTGCGTCCTGCGCGGTGCGACGGCAGGCGGCCCGACGGGCAAGGAACTCTTCGATCTGTCGTATGTAGCAATCGAAACCGGCATCCTGCTGGTGTCGTCCATCACCTACGGCATGGTGATGATCAGCCTGCAGAACGGCCGCAAGGATCAAGTGATGCTGTGGCTGGGCATCACGCTGCTGCTGGGCGCCGCGTTCGTCGGCATGGAAATCAACGAGTTCCATCACCTGATTGCAGAAGGCGCGGGCCCGAGCCGCAGCGCGTTCCTGTCGTCGTTCTTCCTGCTGGTCGGCACGCACGGCCTGCACGTGGCGAGCGGCATGCTGTGGATCATCGTCCTGATGTGGCAGATCAGCCGCAAAGGGCTGACCCCGACGCAATCGACCCGCCTGTCGTGCCTGAGCCTGTTCTGGCACTTCTTGGACGTGGTGTGGATCGGCGTGTTTACCGTCGTGTATCTGCTGGGAGCGATGTAAATGGAACAGACCAACGTTTCGACGGGCATTGCCCACGATGATGCCCACGGCCATGCAGCTGGCGGCGCCGGCCATGCCACCGTCAAGGGCTACCTGATCGGCTTTGTGCTGGCTGTGATCCTGACGGCCATCCCGTTCAAGATGGTGATGGACGGCGGCTACTCGCACCAGACGGTGCTGGTGACGGTGATGGCCCTGGCGGTCGTGCAGATCGTCGTGCACCTGATCTATTTCCTGCACCTGGATGGCTCGTCCGCCCAGCGCTGGAACGTGATGGCCTTCCTGTTCACGCTGCTGATCCTGGCAATCGTCATTGTCGGCTCGCTGTGGGTCATGCATAACATGAACGCCAACATGATGACGATGTAACGAGGCTTGGCCTCTGTTGCATCGGAAGGGCGCCCCTGGTGGGCGCCTTTTTCTTTTGCTCGGGCGGCCTTGAGCCTTGGGTTTGCCATGCCCCGGCTTTGTTAAACTCGCCGGGTTCCCCATTTCTGCGTTTCCCCCCGCAATTCCGCCATGTCACAGTACGTTTTCACCATGAACCGCGTGGGCAAGATCGTTCCGCCCAAGCGCCAGATCCTCAAGGACATCTCGCTGTCGTTTTTTCCGGGCGCCAAGATCGGTGTGCTGGGTCTGAACGGCTCGGGCAAGTCGACCGTGCTCAAGATCATGGCCGGCCTCGACAAGGACATCGAAGGCGAAGCCACGCCGATGCCCAACCTGAACATCGGTTACTTGCCGCAGGAGCCGCAGCTCGATCCCGCCAAGACCGTGCGTGAAGAGGTCGAGAGCGGCCTGGGCGAAGTGATGGATGCGCAAAAGCAACTCGAAGCGATCTACGCCGCGTACGCCGAGGAAGGCGCCGACTTCGACAAGCTGGCCGAAGAGCAGGCGCGCCTGGAAGCCATCATCGCCGCTGGTGCCGGTGACAACGTGGAACTGCAGCTGGAAATTGCCGCCGATGCACTGCGCCTGCCGCCGTGGGACGCCAAGATCGAGCACCTCTCGGGTGGCGAAAAGCGTCGTGTCGCGCTGTGCAAGCTGCTGCTCTCGCGCCCCGACATGCTGCTGCTCGACGAGCCGACCAACCACCTGGATGCCGAATCGGTGGACTGGCTTGAACAGTTCCTCACGCGCTTCCCGGGCACCGTGGTGGCCGTGACGCACGATCGCTACTTCCTCGATAACGCCGCCGAGTGGATTCTCGAACTCGACCGAGGCCACGGCATCCCCTGGAAGGGCAATTACAGCTCGTGGCTCGACCAGAAAGAGACGCGCCTGAAGCAGGAAGAGTCGAGCGAATCGGCCCGCCAGAAGGCGCTGAAGAAAGAACTGGAATGGGTGCGCCAGAACCCGAAGGGCCGTCAGGCCAAGTCGAAGGCGCGTCTGGCTCGCTTTGACGAGTTGAACAGCCAGGAATACCAGAAGCGCAACGAAACGCAGGAAATCTTCATTCCGGCGGGCGAGCGTCTGGGCAATGAAGTGATCGAATTCACCAACGTCAGCAAGAGCTATGGCGATCGCCTGCTGATCGACAACCTGAGCTTCACGATTCCGCCGGGCGCGATCGTCGGCATCATTGGCCCGAACGGCGCCGGTAAGTCGACGCTGTTCCGCATGATCACGGGCAAGGAACAGCCGGATTCGGGCACCATCAAGATCGGTCCGACGGTCAAGCTGGCTTACGTTGACCAGAGCCGCGATGCGCTGTCCGCAGACAAGACTGTCTTCGAAGAGATTTCGAACGGGTCCGACATCCTTACGGTGGGCCGATATGAGACGCCATCGCGCGCCTACATCGGCCGCTTCAACTTCAAGGGCGGCGATCAGCAGAAGCACGTCGGCACGCTGTCGGGCGGCGAGCGTGGGCGCCTGCATCTGGCCAAGACGCTTATCTCGGGCGGCAACGTGCTGCTGCTGGATGAACCGTCCAACGACCTCGACGTGGAAACGCTGCGTGCCCTGGAAGACGCGTTGCTCGAATTCGCGGGCTGCGTGATGGTGATTTCGCACGATCGCTGGTTCCTCGACCGCATCGCCACGCACATCATTGCCTTCGAAGGCGATTCGCACGTCGAATTCTTCCCGGGCAACTACCAGGAATACGAAGCCGACAAGAAGAAGCGTCTGGGCGAAGAGGGCGCGAAGCCCAAGCGTATCCGCTACAAGCCTGTCACGCGCTAAGCGAAAATACGCGGGTCTTTCGGCCCGCGTTCTTGCTTACGGCGACCGGTCCGCCTCAACCGGCGCAGGCGCGTCGAGGTTGCTGTCAAACTCGACGCGCTTATGCGAGCCGTCACAGAACGGCTTGTTCAGTGAGTGCCCGCAGCGGCACAGCCATGCCTGCCCTTCCTCCACCGGTAATTCGCGTCCGCCCTGGGTGACGATCCGGAAGCTTCCCTTGATGTGATACGGGCCGTTGTTGCGGACCGTGATGACAACGTCGTCGGCCATGGCCGCCTCCTCAGAAGAGGATGCCCTGCATGCGATACGCGAAGTGAGCGGGCTTGGCGTCGCGCATCAAGGCCATGAACTGATCCATGTCCATATGCACGACGTTTTCGTGGTCGCCAGCTTCAAAGTAGACGTCGCCGTGGGTCATCAGGCTGCTGTCGATGTAGGTCGGCATGCCGTAGGCCGTGCCCACAGGCGGAACGGCCCCTGCATCGCAGTCCCGGAAGACTTCGCGCAACTCGGATTCATCGGCCAGCGTCAGGTCCATGCGCCCCGATTCCTTTTGCAGCTCGGACAGATGCAGGTGATACGTGGATGGCAACACGGCCGCGACATAGCCAAGCTTGTCTTCGAGCAGCAGCGTCTTGGCCAGACGGTCGCCCGGGACATGCGCAGATTGCGCGGTTTCAGTGCTCGTATGGGTATGCGGATGACGAATCACCTCGTACAGGCAGCCCTTGCTGCGCAGGCAGCCGTCGAGGGTGCTGGAGATCGACATGGCGTCCTCCCGTGTGCTGTGCGACCGACGGCGGGATTGCTGTGGCCGCTACGTCAGCATAGGTCGGTTTGCAGAATGCGCAGGCATTCGAGCGTACAAAAGCAACGGGCCGCTCGTGTGAGCGGCCCGCGTGGCGATGTAGTTATCTGTTCGCGCTAGGCGTCAGGCGTTAGCGGTCCCAGCCGCGGTGCCAGCCGTGATCATGACGCCATTCGCGTTCGCGCCACTCGTGACGGCGCCATTCACGCTCACGCCAGTCGTCGCGGTCGCGATAGTAGCCGCCATAGACGACCGGGGCAGGGGCATAGACCGGGGCCGGGCGATACACCACGGGCGGCGGTGCATAGACAGGGGCCGGGGCCACGTACACCGGTGCAGGCACGCCGATCGACACGCCAACATCCACATGCGCCAGCGCCGCCGTCGAGGCGCACAGCGCGGCGCCACCCAGAACGAATGCGAGCAGTGTGCGTTTCATGATGCTTCTCCTTACGGTTGCGAGGCCGGGGCGGAGGTGCCGTCGACTTCGTGTATCAAGTTCGTGATGCCATTCTATGAACCGCCAGGCTCTTCAGGTGATACGCAAATCCTACGGATGTAACGGGAAGTAAAACGCCCCACCGGCAAGACACTGGTGGGGCGCGGTATTTCACGTGGGGCGGCTCGTTCAGCCCTGTGCAGGCTCCCAGGCCGCTCGCTGTTCAGGTGACGACCACACCGCCAGGTGCAGCGCCGACAGCGCGAACGGATCCGACAGCAATACCAGCTTCTGCTTGCCTGTGAGCCTGTCGGGGCCGACTTCCAGTGCGTGACGCACATGTGCTTCACGCACGGCAATCAGGCGTCGGTCGTGCGGAAAACGGGCTGTGCCGATCGCGCACATCAGCGCGTTGGTGACGGGGTCGACCACGGCTTGGCGGAAGTCCGGCATTGGCGGCGCATTGCGCAGGTGCTTGCGCGTGGCGCGAAGTTCGCGCGGCGGGCGCACTTCCTCGGGGATCATGAACAGGCGCAGGCGCCGCATGCGGCGGCCCAGGCTCACGCGGCTGGAGAGCACCGACAGCGGAATCGACACGATCAGCGCGCCCACGACTGGCGAAAGCCACCAGAGGAAGCTCGGGTTCAGCCAATACACGATCGCAGCCCAGACGATGCCGATCACGGTGTGCAGGCCGTGGCGGCGGACGGCGTCGCCCCAATGTGTTTGCGCGTCTTCACGTGGCGGCGATTTCCAGTGCACCTTCCAGCCGAGGAACGCGGCCGTCACGAAGCGCGTGTGGAACAGCATGCGCACCGGCGCAGCCAGCACCGAGAACGCTGCCTCAATCGCCATCGACAACGCCAGGTGGATCGCCCCGCCAAAGCGCTTCGGCCCCTGGGCCCACAGAACGAGCACGCTCAAAATCTTCGGCAGGAACAGCACGGTGGCGGTAGCGGAAAACAGCGCGGCGGCTTTTTCGGGATGCCACTCCGGCCAGATTGGGAAGAGCTGGCGCGGCTGCGTGAAGTACTCCGGCGCGATCAGCGTGTGCTTGGCCAGCAGGGCCGTCGACAGGATCAGGAACAGGAACCACAGCGGCGCCGACAGATAAGCCATCACCCCGGTGATGAACACGGCGCGGTGCACACGATGGAAGCCAGGCGCGCCGAACAGGCGGAAGTTCATCAGGTTGCCGTGGCACCAGCGGCGGTCGCGGCCCAGCTCGTCGAGCAGGTTGGGCGGCATTTCTTCGTAGCTGCCGTCTAGGTCGTAGGCGATCCACACGGCCCAGCCCGCGCGGCGCATCAGCGCGGCCTCGACGAAGTCGTGCGACATGATCTCACCTGCAAGCGAGCCCTTGCCCGGAATCGGTGCCAGCGCGCAGTGCTTGATGAATGGGTCCAGCCGGATGATGGCGTTGTGGCCCCAGTAGTGCGATTCGCCGAGTTGCCAGTAGTGCAGGCCGGCCGTGAACAGCGGCCCGTACACGCGCGTGGCGAACTGCTGGATACGTGCGTACAGCGTGTCGCGGCCGGCGGCGCGCGGCGCGGTCTGGATGATGCCCGCGCTTGGCGCACCTTCCATCAACTGCACGAGGCGCGTCAGGCAATCGCCGCTCATTACGCTGTCGGCGTCGAGCACGATCATGTAGCGATATTTGCCGCCCCAGCGCCGGCAGAAATCGTCGATGTTGCCGCTCTTGCGCTTCACGCGGTGGCGACGCCAACGATAGAAGATGCGACCGAAACCATCGAGTGCGCGGCAGATATGCAGCCACGCGTCGGCTTCTGCGGTGCGGATGTCCGGGTCGCCGGAGTCTGAAAGCACGAAGAAGTCGAAGTGTTCCAGATGCCCCGTGCGCTGCAACGATTCGTACGTTGCGCGCAGCCCCGCGAACACGCGCTGCACATCTTCATTGCAGATCGGCATGACGATGGCCGTGCGCGCATCGTCGGGAATCGTGGCGTCGGGCGTGGCGCGGCGCGAGATGACGAAGCGGTCGCCGTGGAAGGCCAGCAGCAGGAAGCCGGTGATGGCCGTCCAGAAGCCTGCCGACACCCAGCAGAACAGCACAGCAAACAGCACGATGATGATGGCTTCGAGCCAGTCGGCACCGTGGTACGGCAGCACCGTGCTCATCGCCCAGGTGGCAGCGATGGTCTGCGCGATCATCAGCGCCAGCAGCGTCAGACGGCGGCGCGAGCCGACGAAGCGCCAGATGCCCTTCGGGTCCGGCGAGTCGGGCGCTTCATACGGCACTGGCTTCTTGCCGCCGTGCATCCAACGGTCGATGGCCTTGCGGGTGCGCCAGATCGGCCCGAGCACCCAGGGCCACGGCACCATCGAGCGACGCGCAGGCGTGGGCCCGGTATCCAGGTGGATGCGGCCTTCGCTGTCGTGTTCAAGCGGCGGTGCGGGCTCGGCAGAGGGCTCCGTCGACGCGGCATCGGCGCGCGTGGCGCCATAGGCGGCATCCAGACGCGAGCCTACAGAAGCGTAGGCCGGCGCATCGGCGTCGAGCGAGGTCGTCTGCGCCGGGTCGAGCTTGGCCAGTGCGCGATGCAGCTTGGCGAGCACTGCCGCATCATCGTCGCCGGCTGTGATGCCCGCGGTGCGCAGCAGCGCAGCGCGCGCCTCGGCCGCCAGCGGCAGCGCCTCTAGGTAATGGTCGGCCACAGACTGCGCTGTGGCAGGGGTGGTGGAGGGGGCGGTGCCAGCGGCACCGTCAGTCTGGGCTGTCGTCACGTTCAGCCCGGAGGTAACAGGTAGCTCCACGTCTCAGAAAGTCCGGTGCCGCCGCTGCGCAGGTAGCCACGCATTTCGACGGGTTTATCGTCGTCGACCCGCTTGAGGCGCACGGTCACGCGCCAGCCGCCGGTCGCGGTGTTGGGTTGGCCGAAGATCGATTCGATCTTGCCGTTGGCATCTGCCGAGAAAACGGGCTCAACCGGTGCATTGGGCGGAAGCTTCGCCAGCGCGGGGCCTTCAAAGTCGACCACGAAGGCGATCGTATCGTCGGGCTTGCGCTCGTCGGGGCGCTTGGTCGTCCAGCCGTGCGAGCGGCGCGTCTGCGTAACCCACGCCAGCGCCGGTTTCTTGTCGGCGTCTTTCTGCCACAGCAGGCGGTATTCGAGATTGAACGGCTGATGGGGCTTGGGCGGGTTCTCTGGCACCCAGTAGGCGACCACGTTGTCGTTCGTCTCGTCTGGCGTCGGAATCTGTACCAGCTCCACACGGCCCGCGCCCCATTTGCCGACGGGCTCGACCCACGCGCTCGGGCGCAGCTCATAGCGGTCGCCGATTTCCTGGTAGCTGGAGAACGCGCGGTCACGCTGCATCAGGCCGAAACCGCCCGGATTGGTCGTCCCGAACGAGCTGACCAGCAGGCGCTTGGGGTTCGTCAGCGGACGCCAGATCCATTCGCCTGTTCCGGAAAGCACCGACAGGCCGTCGGAGTCATGCACTTCGGGGCGGAAATCCAGCGCAGGCGCCGGTTGGTTCTCGCCAAAGAAGAACATGCTGGTGAGCGGGGCGATGGCCAGCTTGCTCACGTTCTCGCGCATGTACAGCTGCGCCTTGACGTCGACCGCCGTGTCGCTGCCCGGCTTGATGACAAAGCGGTAGGCGCCCGTGGCGCGGCGCGAGTTGAGCAGCGCGTAGATCGTCAGCTCTTTCGCGTTGGCGGCAGGCCGTTCGATCCAGAAATCAGTGAAGCGGGGGAATTCCTCGCCTGAATTGAGCGCGGTGTCGATGGCCAAGCCGCGCGCGGATAGACCGTAGACCTGCCCCTTGCCGATGCCTCGGAAGTACGACGCGCCCAGGAACACGATGACCTCGTCCTTGTACTTGGGCGTGTTCATCGGGTAGTGCACGCGGAAGCCGGCAAAGCCGAGCTTCTGCAACTGCTTCGGGTCGAGCTTGACCGGGCCGTAGTCGAACAGGCGCGGATCGAAGCGGATTTCGCGCACGCCGGCGGGCGACACCTCGTTGATCTTCACGGGCTGGTCGTAGTACGAACCCTCGTGGAAGAAACCGAGTTCGAACGGCAGCTTGTCGCGGCGCCAGTAAGCCTGGTCGGACTTGAAGCGGATTTCGCGGTACTGGTCGTAGCGCAGCTCGCGAAGTTCGCGGGGCAGGGTTTCGGCGGGCGCCTGGTACGGCTTGGAGGCCAGTTGCTTGGCGCGTGCGGCCACATCGTTGAAGCCGAAGGCCAGCGCAGCATGCGCCGAAGCCAGTGCCAGCAGGCCCACGGCCAACCGCGCATAGCCGGCTACCGAACGGTTGCGTGCCGCGCGAGCGGCCCCCGGCGTGCGGGAGGAAACAGCGGAGGGAATGTTCAAAATGAGATCGCGTCTATGCGGCGGGCCGAGGAACGTGACGCTTCGGTCCTGCCGGTCATTCGTCTGTGCCGCCGAGATTTTACCCGCCGTACCTTTGCGAGATCAAAACCGGCAACATTTTGATAATGTTTCTGGCCGTATCGGACCGCCATCGGCGTCAAATGGCGTGTAATCAGGCGGTCTGTGGCGGGTCAACCGTTCGGTTGAGGGGAACGCACACCGCCGGCTAGCGGTCAGAACCGCTTTCCTGTGTGCCGGGATTTCCGCATGGCACACTCTCGGCTTTTTCCTCCATGGAGTTCGCATGACCTGCTGGACGCGACGCGCCACGGCAACTGCCGCGCTTGCCTTTTCGACCTCGTTGCTCGCGCCTGTGGCGTTTGCCGCACCCGCAGCCAAGGCGGCTCCAAAGGCTGCAGCGCCTGCCAAGGCAGTGCGCGATCCCGGCGACGTGGCGGTGCTGCTCGATGCCTTCCCGCTCGGCAAGCCCCTGCGCAAACTGCCCTCGTGCGAAGACGTACGCGCGAATGGCGGCAAGGACGTCGCCGAATATTGCTCCGACGCGCTTGAATCGCATGGCCGCACGCGCTCGCTGGGCGTGCCGCAGGCATCGCGCCCCGAGTTGATGGACGGGCCGCAGGCCGTGCTCCTGATTGACCAGGACGGCAACATCGCCGGCATGTTCGTGCCGACACGCGGCGTCGATACCGAACAGCGCGTCTTCCAGGCCCTGTCCGATCGTTACGGCAAGCCCGCGCAGGAAGGCAAGGCGCCGCTCAAGCTCAAGTCTGGTAAGACGGTCGATTCGCTGCGCGCACGCTGGGCAGGCCATCAGACCATCATCACGATGTACGCGATTCCCGAAGAGCCGCAGAACGGCACGGTGGAATTCCTTTGGGCACCGCGCGCCGGGGCAGTAATGGATCAGATGCGTGCCGAAGTCGATCCGAATGCCCCCAAGCCGGCTGCTGCGTCCGGTGTGGCGGCCTCGGCACCCGCCGCGACGGCTAAGCCCTCTGCAGGCAAACCGGCGCCTAAGCAGTGAACTTACGGACACACGTTCGTAGTTTTCGGTTACACCGCTTACACCCGCATGACGCCGGCGTCGCTCGCGTCGGCTTATAACGTCCACGTGGCTCCACTAGCGGGGCCGAAGGACGCTAATCATGAAAATCGTGGCTCTGGCCTTGTTGGCCGCGACGCTTGGGGGTTGCGCGGTGTATCCGGCACCGGTAGCCGTGGCGCCTGTGCCTGTCTATGCTGCACCGGCTTATCCGGCCTATTACGGCGGCTATTGGGGTGGACCTTCGGTGTACTTCAATTACCACCACCGCTGATCACCCGTTGGCTGATCTGCGTCTAGTCCGTTGAACGCAAGCCCGGCCAGCCCGGCGCTAATGTCTGCGGCAAGCCAAGCAGATCCATCACGCGCCCGACCGTGTGGTCGACCAGGTCGTCGATCGTCTTGGGGCGCTGGTAGAAGCCCGGCACGGGCGGGAACACGATTCCGCCCATCTCTGTGACGGCCGTCATGTTGCGCAGATGCGCTAGATTCAACGGCGTTTCGCGCACCATCAGGATGAGGCGGCGACGCTCTTTGAGCGTGACGTCGGCCGCGCGGGCAATGAGATTGTCCGACAGGCCGTGCGCGACGGCCGCCAGCGTCTTCATCGAGCAGGGCGCCACCACCATCGCTTCCGCCGCAAACGAGCCGCTGGCAATGGTCGCGCCGATATCGCGCACGTTATGCACGACGTGCGCCAGCGCTTCCACTTCTTCGCGTGCCATGTGTAGCTCGTGCTGCACGTTCATCAGCCCTGCGGGCGACATCAGCAGGTGCGATTCCACCCCCGCTGATTCACGCAGGCCCTGCAGAACCTGCAGCAGCCGCACGCCGTAGATTGCCCCCGACGCCCCCGTGATGGCCACGATGATGCGGCGCACAGGTGGCGTCTGGGCCGCTGCGTTGAGGGTTGAGGTCACGCTGAAACGAGAACAGAGCTCAAGCAGCCAGCAGCGGCTGCAGTTCGCCGCTCTGGTACATCTCCATCATGATGTCCGAGCCGCCGATGAATTCGCCCTTGACGTAGAGCTGCGGAATGGTCGGCCAGTTGGCGTAGTCCTTGATGCCCTGGCGGATTTCATCGTCTTCCAGCACGTTGACGGTGTGCGGACGGTCCACGCCGCAGGCCTTCAGGATCTGGATGGCGCGGCCCGAAAAGCCGCACATCGGGAATTGCGCCGTGCCCTTCATGAAGAGGACGACGGGGTGGCCTTTGACGATCTGATCGATCTTTTCGTGCGTGGTGCTCATGGGGAGACTCGATTTGGTGAGGGGCGGCAGCTGGGTGTCCCGAGCTGACATCCGCATTGGAAAACCTGCCTATTTTAGCGAGGAACGCGCGCTGGCGTTTTGATCCAGCCATTGCCCGCCGCTGCAGCGGTCGTGGTCGGCCAAGTCTTGCGCGGTGAAGACGTTGGCGAAGCCGGCGCCGCTCAGCAGCGCGCGCACGGGTTCGCCCTGATCGTAGCCGTGTTCGAGCAGCAGCCAGCCGCCGGAGGCAAGCCGTGCAGGCGCCCCTGCGACGATGCTGCGCAGGTGGCGCAGGCCGTCATCGTGGTCGGTGAGGGCGCTGGCGGGTTCGAAGCGCAGGTCGCCCTGGTCGAGATGCGCGTCGGTGGCGGCAATGTAGGGCGGGTTGCTGGCGATCAGGTCGAAGGCGTGTGGCGCATGGGTTTCGGCCAGCGCGCCATACCAGTCGCCCAGCGCAGCCTGGACGTTGGCGGCCCCCAGCGCCTCGGCGTTGCCGATTGCCACGGCCAGCGCATCAGCGGAGGCATCGGTGGCCCATACGCGCGCGTCGCGTCGCGCCAACGCAATCGTGATGGCAATGATGCCGCTGCCGGTGCCCATGTCGAGCACGGCGGGCGCATCGCGTTCTTCCAGACGGTCCAGCGCCTGTTCAACGAGCAATTCCGTATCGGGGCGCGGAATCAGCACGGCTGGCGTCACCTTGAACGTGCGGCCGAAGAATTCACGTTCGCCCAGCAGATAGGCCATCGGCTCGCCGGCCAGGCGGCGGGTGGCGAGGTCGCTGATTTGCGCGCGCGCGGCCACGTCGATGGCGCACGTGTCTTGCGTGATGAGTTGCACGCGCGACAGGCCCGTCACGTGCGAGACCAGCATCCGTGCTTCCAGAGCAGGCAAGCCGGCGCGCGCCAGCGCCGTCAGCGCGTCGGACACGCGAGCCAGGGTTTCGGGCGAAATGACGGAAGCAGACGACACGGCAACAGACCAGCAGCGAAGATCGGGCGCACAAAATAACACGGGCCCGGCCGAAGTGGCGCGGGCCCGCGAGCGGGTCGGTTTGGTTAAACAGCGTTTATTGCTTGGTCGCGTCCTTGACCTTGTCGGCCGCTTCCTTCGTGGCGTCTGCGGTCTTGTCGGCTGCAACCTTGGCGGCGTCGGCCGTCTTGTCGGCTGCGGTCTTGGCGGCATCCTTGGCCTGTGCCAGCGCACCTGATGCAGAGACCTGCGCATCCGAAGCGGCTTGCGAGAGTTCCACCTTGGCGGCGTCGGCGGCCTTGCTCACGGCGGTGCCGGCGTTGTCGATCGCCTGCTTGGCGGCGTCCTTCGATTGCTCCATCGCGCTCTTGGCAGCCTGGTCGGTGGCGTCGTCTTTCTTGCCGCAGGCGGCCAGGCCGAGTGCGAGGGTGGTAGCGACAGTGATGGCCAGCAGTTGGGTACGCATTGCGATTCTCCTAATCGTGATGTTGCCGCGCTTGTTGATGAGTGCGCGCCGGATGCGACCGGCGATGCACTCGGCGTGATCGAGATCGATTATAGGAACGCGAGGCCGGCTCGCCATCGCGCAAAGCTGTATCAAACGCAAGCGGATGTTACGGAAGGCGCGCTTTTTAACGATTGAGCGATCAGGCGTCTTCGCCCAGCGCCGCGAGCTGTTCCGCTTGGTGCTCGGCCGCCAACGCGCCCACGAGTTCGTCGATGTCGCCGTCCATGATCGCGTCGATCTTGTACAGCGTCAGGTTGATGCGGTGATCGGTCACGCGGCCTTGCGGGAAGTTGTATGTGCGGATGCGGTCGGAGCGGTCGCCCGAGCCGATCAGGCTCTTGCGGGCGCTGGCTTCCTTGGCTTGCGCTTCGCGCTCCTGGCGATCCTTCAGGCGCGCAGCCAGCACCTGCATGGCGCGATCCTTGTTGCGGTGCTGACTGCGGTCGTCCTGGCACTCCACCACCAAGCCGGTCGGCAGGTGGGTAATGCGCACGGCCGAATCCGTCTTGTTGATGTGCTGACCGCCCGCGCCGGACGCGCGGAACGTATCGATGCGCAAATCGGCCGGGTTGATCTGGATGTCGGCCAGCGCATCGGCTTCCGGCATGATCGCCACGGTGCAGGCCGACGTGTGGATGCGCCCCTGCGCCTCGGTGGCCGGCACGCGCTGCACGCGGTGGCCGCCCGATTCGAACTTCAGGCGCGAGTACGCACCTTCGCCCACCAGCCGCGCAATCACTTCCTTGTAGCCGCCCAGGTCCGAGGGCGATTCGCTCACGATCTCCACCTGCCAGCGCTGCCGTTCGGCGTAGCGCGTGTACATGCGCAGCAAGTCGCCGGCAAAAAGAGCGGATTCATCGCCGCCCGTGCCTGCGCGGATTTCTACGAAGATGTTGCGATGGTCGTTCGGGTCTTTGGGCAGCAGCAGGCGCTGCAGCTCGCCTTCGAGGGATTCCATGCGCTCACGCGCGGCGCGGAGTTCGTCTTCGGCAAACGCCTTCATGTCCGGGTCGGCCGCCAGTTCCTGCGCGGTGGCGATGTCTTCGTCGGCCTGCTTCCACGCGGCAAATTGTGCGACCACGGGCTCCAGTTCGGCGTGCTCGCGCGTGAGCTTGCGATATTGGTCGAGGTTGGCGGTGGCGTCTTCACGCGCGAGCAGCGCGTTGATTTCGACGATGCGCTCGGCCAGTTGGTCGAGCTTGGACAGCATGCTGGGCTTCATTCGGGCAGTCGCGGAGGGAAACGCTGGAAGCGAGGGCGGCGCATGATACCGCGCCAGAAGTTGCGTGCCGGAGTGAAAACATGCGGCGCGCGCGTGCGATGCGCTGGCCGCTAGCGCTCGGAGTGGCTGGACTGGCGGAACAACGCCGGCAGCAGGTCGATGAGCTGTTCGCGGCCTTCGCCCTGCGTGTGGTTGAGCGCATGCGTCGGGCCGTGGAGGAATTTCTTGGTCAGCGCCTGCGACAGCGCTTCGAGCACCAGCGCCGGATCATCGCCGCGCGCAAGCATGCGCTGGGCGCGTTCCAGTTCACCCTGGCGCAGCGTTTCGGCCTGCGCATGCAGATCGCGGATGATGGGCACCACGCTGCGCGCATCGAGCCAGTGCATGAAGTTCAGCACGCGCGTTTCGATAATGGCCTCGGCCTGCGCCACGGCGGCCTGCCGCAGCGCGTTGCCCTCGCGCACGATGGCGCCCAGGTCGTCCACGGTGTAGAGGAATACGTCGGACAGACGCGCGACTTCGGGTTCGATGTCGCGCGGCACGGCCAGGTCGACCATGAACATGGGGCGGTGGCGGCGCTGCTTGATGGCGCGCTCCACGGCGCCCAGGCCGATGATGGGCAGCGTGCTGGCCGTGCACGAAACAACGATGTCGAACTCGGCGAGCTTGGTCGGCAGTTCGGCCAGGCGGACGGCGCGGGCGTTCAGGCCCTGGTTCGACAGCGATTCGGCGAGCTTCTCGCCGCGTTCCAGCGTGCGGTTGGCGATCACTACCTCACGCGGCGTCTGCGCTGCGAAGTGCGTGGCGCACAGCTCGATCATTTCACCGGCGCCGATGAACAATACGCGCTGATCGGCGATCGATTCGAAGATGCGCTGCGCCAGGCGTACGGCGGCAGCGGCCATCGACACGGAATGCGCGCCGATCTCCGTCGTGCCGCGCACTTCCTTGGCCACCGCAAAGGTGCGCTGGAATAGCTGATTCAGGTACGTGCCGAGGGCGCCCGCTTCGGTGGCGGTGCGCACGGCGTCTTTCATCTGGCCGAGGATCTGCGTCTCACCCAGCACCATGGAATCGAGCCCGCTGGCCACGCGGAAAGCATGCCGTACCGCCAGCGATTGCCCGAGCGAATACACATGGGGCGCGAGTTCGCCGGGGTCGATGTTGTGGTGCTGTGCCAGCCAGCGAATCGCATGCTCGTGCGCGGTCTGCTCGGGCAGGTTGCCGTCGGTGGCGCAGTAGATTTCGGTGCGATTGCAGGTGGAAAGGATGGCCGCTTCGGCCGTGCTTCTGAGGTGCGGCAGGTGCTGGCGCAGCGTGCCCAGCGCGGGCTTGAGCTGCTCGAGCGGAAACGCCACCTTCTCGCGCAGGGAAAGCGGCGCAGTGTGGTGGTTGATTCCGAGGGTCAGCAACTGCATGTGGGGCGGCCGGTTAATTGGGGACGGCACGAATTTTGAGCACTCTGGATTATAACGCCCGGCCTCCGGATGAGCAGGACCCAGGTCAAATCTGGTGGCATGTGTGGACGAATGTCGATTATTCGTCACGCACCGCGTGGTGGGCCACCGTGGCCTTCTGCACCGTCCTGCGCTAAGGTACGCGTCCAGTTGAATCGCTCAAGGGCAATACGGAGAACAGGCATGGGGTGGATCGGGCCGCTATGGATCGGGCTGGCGGTGGGCGTGGCGGCGCGTTGGCTGCATCCCGCAGGCAAACGCCTGGGGTGGGCGGCTGCGCTCGTGACGGGCGGGATTGGCGCGTTGTTTGGTTACTACAGCGGCCAGTTTGCCCACCTCTATGCCGATGGGCAGATCATGGCCTGGACGGCCGCCGTGGTGGGCGCCATGCTGCTGCCCGCCGCCTGGGGCCTGCTGCGCCGCTAGGGCGAGTGTCCTGCGGCGTTCTGGCGCGGCTCAGCCCGCGCCCACGTCGGCAGTGCGCGCATCGCGCGCGGCCAGGTAGCCGGCCATCAGCGTTTCCAGCCGCTTGAAGTCAACCGGCTTGGTCAGGTGATCCGTAAAGCCCGCGTCGCGGCAGCGGGCGATGTCTTCTTCCATGCCGTAGCCCGTAATCGCAATCGACGGTGCGGCTTGCCGCTCGGCAAAAATACGCACCACGTCCAGGCCGCTGCCGTCCGGCAGGCCAATATCGCTGATCAGCAGATCGAACGTGCCAGATTCAGCGGCTTGCATGGCCGTGCGGGCACTATTGGCCACGGCGACGCTGTGACCGAGAATCTCCAGCATTTGCGACATCGCTTCGGCCGTATCGGCGTTGTCTTCGACCAGCAGCACGTGCAGGCCGCGCGTCGGTTGGGCGCGCGGCAAGGGTGGCGAGGGGGGTGTCTCGGGCTGCACCATCTCGGTGGCCAAGGGCAGCGTGAGCGTGAACGTAGCGCCCTCGTGGCGGCCTGCGCTCTCGGCAATCAATGACCCCTCGTGCTTCTGCACCAGCGCGTAGGCAATCGCCAGGCCCAAGCCCAGCCCGCCAAAGCGCTGCGTGATCGATGCGTCGGCCTGTTCGAACGCCGAGAAGATACGCGGCAGTGCGTCGAGTTCGATGCCGATGCCGTTGTCCTTCACCGCCACGGCCACGGTGGCGGGCGACGGGTTCCAGACGCGCACCTCGATGGCGCCGCCTTCGGGCGTGAACTTGACGGCGTTGCGCACCAGGTTCCAGATCACCTGCTGGATGCGTGCGCCGTCGGCATACAGCCGGCTGCGGCCCGCCTCGAAGCGCGTCTTGAGCGACAGCCGCTTGGCCTGCATGTCGTTGCGCGACATCTCCAGTGTGCTTTCCAGCAGCGGATACAAATCGACCAGCGCAAAGCTGACCGCCAGCTTGCCGCGTGCAATGCCGGTGATGTCGAGCAGGTCGTCGATCAGGCGCGCTTCCAGCTCTGCATTGCGGCGCACGACTTCCAGTTGTGCGACCACATACGCCGGCAGATCCTGGCGCAGTTCCAGCAGGTGCACCGCGGTCAGGATGGGCGTGAGCGGCGTGCGCAGTTCATGCGAAAGCACGGCCAGGAAGTGGTCCTTGGCGTGGTTGGCGGTCTCGGCTTCTTCCTTGGCACGGCGCAGGGCGTCGGCAGCGATTCGTTCTTCCGTGGAGTCGCGGATGATCTTTGAGAAGCCGACCAGTTGCCCGGTCTCGTTGTGGATGGCGGTGACCACGCTTGATGCGTAGAACGGCGTGCCGTCCTTGCGCAGCATCCAGCGGTCGTCGGTGAGGCTGCCTTCGCGGCGCGCGCGTTCGAGCTTGCGCTGGAATTCACCGGCCTCGCGCGCGGCCTGCGGATACAGAATCTCGGCCGACTTGCCGAGGATGTCTTCGCGTGCATAGCCGAGAATGCTGCGCGACGCCGCGTTCCAGGTGCGCACGATGCCCTGCGGGTCTAGCGAGAGCACGGCGTGCTCCTTGAGTGCGTTGATCAGCAGGCGAAAGTGCGTCTCCGCCTCGCGCAGGGCGGCTTCGGCGGCGATGCGCTGGCGGCGCTCGGCGGCTTCGGCCAGCGCGCGCAACAGCACCACGGGCAGGCGCTGCAAGCGCTGCTTGATGACGTAATCGGTGGCGCCGCGCTTGAGCATGTCCACTGCGTGCTCCTCGCCCAGCGCACCCGATACGAAGATAAACGGCGTTTGCGGCGCCATGCGGCGCGCAATATCGAGCGCTTCCACGCCCGTGAATTGCGGCAGCATGTAGTCGGCCAGAATGGCGTCGAAGGTCCGTGCGCTGAGCTGGGCGATGAAGTCGGTCTCGTTGTCGACCAGCGTGGTGTCGGCCTGCAGGTTGGCGGTTTCCAGACGCGCGCGCGTCAGTTCTGCGTCGAGCGGATTGTCTTCGACCAGCAGCAGTTGCAGATTGGGCATGGGGGCGAATGCTCCGGATTGGCGGCTAGCTCGCCGGCAGCAACGTGCGGCGTGCCCGGGTGGAGCCCGGCGGCGGTTCGTTCAGCACCGCCCAGAACACGCCCAGGTCGGCAATCGCATCGACAAACGCGCGAAACTCCACCGGTTTGACCACATAGGCATTGACGCCCAGCTCGTAGCTGCGCAGGAGGTCGGTTTCTTCTCGCGACGAGGTCAGCATGACCACCGGCAGGCTCTTGAGCACCGGCGTTGCGCGAATCTCAGCCAGCACTTCCAGGCCGTCGACCTTCGGCAGCTTCAAGTCGAGCAGCACCACGGCGGGGTTGCCCGGTACGCGTTGCGCGTAAAGGTTGCGTGCGTGCAGGTAATCCAGCGCTTCAGCGCCGTCCCGGGTGACGACCACATCGTTGGCAAGCTGGCTGCGCTCCAACGCCAGCAGGGTCAGCTCGAGGTCGTTTGGGTTGTCTTCGACGAGCAGGATGGGTTTGAGCATGGTGACAATGAACGTGGAAAGAACGATCAGGCATCGCGAGTCAGGGTGTGCTGAGGCCTGCCTCGGATACCGCCTGCGGGTCGGGCGTGCGCGGCAGCGCGAAGTAGAACGTCGCGCCGCGATTGAGCTCGCCCTCGGCCCAGGTGCGGCCGCCGTGGCGATCGATGATGCGCCGCACATTGGCCAGGCCGATGCCGGTGCCCTCGAACTCGTCCATGCGATGCAGCCGCTGGAACACGCCGAACAGCTTGGCCACGTATTCCATCGAGAAGCCCACGCCGTTGTCGGCAATGCGCACGATGGTTTCGGCGTCGGTCTGTTCGGCGTCGATATGGATACGCGCCGGATCACGGTCACGCGTGTATTTGACGGCGTTGGAGAGGAGGTTGCGCATCGCCAGTTGCAAGAATGCCGGGTCGGCGCACACCACGGGCAACGCGGCGATACTCCACTCGATATGGCGGCGTCCCTGGTCGATCGTCATGTCGCGCACGACGCCACGCACGAGCTGGGCGAGATCGACATCGGTCAGGTGGAGCGCGCCCCGGCCCATCTGCGAGAAGGTCAGCAGATCGTCGACCAGCTTGCCCGCAAAGCGCGACGACTCCGAGATCGTCTGCAGAAAATGCCGCCCGCGCGCCGAGACATGCTGGCCCTCCATCTCGTCGAGCAGTTCGGCATAGCCGGCAATGTGGCGCAGCGGTGCGCGCAAGTCATGTGAAACGGAATACGAGAACGCTTCCAGCTCGTGATTGGCGCGGCGCAACTCGCTGGTCAACTCCGCGGCTTCTTCAGCGCGGCGCAGCACGATGTTGAGGACGGCGTAGCGGAACTCCGCAGCGGTCTCCACTTCGCTCGTACGCCATGGGCGCGAGGTGTGGGCGATGTGTTCCTGCCAATGGCGCGTGCGGCCGAGCATATGCTCGTTATCGTGGCTGGTGGCCAGGTCCGGTGCGTCGCCCGTCCAGCGCACGGTGTGCGGGGTTTCGGGGCGGAACCACATTACGTAGTGCCGATGCAGCTGCGAAACCTGCACGGCCAGCACGCCGCTGGCCTGGGGCAGCAGCGCGGCGCCGTCCGCATAGGTGGCGGCCAGGCGGTCGGTGTGGAAGACCTCGCCGGGGTGCTCATTGGCCAGCCATTCGGTCAGGCGCAGGATGCTGTCTTCGTCAGGCGCGGCACCGATGCGCATGCACTCGCCCTGGCGCACGATGGCAGCGCCGCTGGCCGAGGCAAAGCGCAACAGATCGGCGGGATGTTCGATCAGGCCATCCTGGAAATGGTCACGGTCGGCCATCGCGGCCAGCAGGCGCACCAGGATGCGTCGCAGCTCGAGCCGGTGGGCGATCTCGGCGCGGTCTTCCTTCGCTTCGATCTGCAGCGACAGAATCTGCGCCAGGTGTTCGCATGCCGTGCGCACCTCAAACGACAGCGAACAGGGCGTCGCATGGTGGCAGGCGATCAAGCCCCAGAGGTTGCCGCGCACCGTAAGCGCCAGCGTAAGCGAGGCCTTGGCGCCCATACGGCGCATGGTTTCGCGCTGGGCCTCGGACGCAGCGCGCAGGGCAGCGTACGTCAGATCAGTCGCGCGCCCCGTGGACGGATGCAGCGGCGGCACCAGCCCGACCGGCGTGTCGTCCACGTCTGCCACCAGGCGCAAGGGGCTGTGGCTATACAGGCTGTGCAGTTCGGGCGTCACGCCCGCTCCGGACAGGTGCGTGCCGACCAGCGTGTCATAGGCGTTGTCGCGCGCCTCTGCGAGTGCCTGCAAGGAACCATCGCGGTCTATGCGGTAGATCGTGACGCGGCCAAAGCCGGTCAGGCGGCGGACTTCGCGCGCGGCCAAGTCCGTCAGCGCATCGACCGTGCTGGCCGCTTGCAGGCTGGCGACGAACGTGCGCACCAGCGGGTACATCGATGCAAACGCGCCGTCGGCCGCATGCACCGCGGGTTCCAGCTCCAGGATCAGCGTGCGCTTGTGCCGGTGCATCACCGCGTCGAGCGCGTGGCCGTGCGGCGTCTGCAGCGTGCCGATATACAGCGGATGGCCGTCGATGCTGTATGTGCCCAGGGCGCGCTCCAGCACCTCCCGGCCGGCGGTGCCGATCACACGGTCGACGGGTGCGTGCAGGGCAGTGGCCAGTGGCGTACCCAGGGCCGCCTCCAGGTTTTCGCTCACCTGACGGATGCGTAAATCAGGTTCGGACAGGCACAGCAACACCCCGCGCGACTGGATGGCGGCGTTGCTGCCACTACCTATGGCGTCGTCGATGTCGTCCACTACGGACAAGGGCGGAGGCGATTGCGAACTCATGGCGTCGGGCGAGTGCGCCACCCCGATGGCCTTGGCTGAATGCTTGGCGGGGGCGGCGGGCTGCCCCGGGCGGAAGCGGCCTGCCGGGGTTCAGCGTATTTGCCAGGTTCCTACGCAAGCGACGTGCCCGACACGCGAAAACGGCATGGCGATGCGCCCGGTTGAGCACCGAAGCAGCGTTGTCGTCCCTTCCTGCATGTAAAAAAGTGCTGCTGGGCCGCCTCAACGTTACAAGGCTGGACGGTGCCCCGCGCAGCCCTGTTGCCCAGGCTTGCATTTTCGCGTCGCCCATGAAAAAAGCCCCGCAGCGATTGCGGGGCTTTTTCGTTGTGCTTGTGCTGGTCAGACGTTGAACAGGAAGTGCAGCACATCGCCGTCCTTGACGATGTATTCCTTGCCTTCGGCGCGCATCTTGCCGGCTTCCTTGGCACCTTGTTCGCCCTTGAACTGGATGAAATCGTCGTACGAAATCGTCTGGGCGCGGATAAAGCCGCGTTCGAAGTCGGTGTGGATGGCCGCAGCGGCACGCGGGGCCGTGTCGCCGATGTGGATCGTCCAGGCGCGCACTTCCTTCACACCGGCGGTGAAGTAGGTTTGCAGGCCGAGCAGCTTGAAGGCCGCGCGGATCACGCGGTTCAGGCCGGGTTCGTCCATGCCGATGTCGGCCAGGAATTCAGCCTTGTCAGCGTCATCCAGATCCGCGATTTCGGCTTCGATGGCGGCGCACACGGCAACCACCGGCGAATTCGTCTGCGCGGCGTAGTTGCGCACGGCGTCCAGGTGCGGGTTGTTCTCGAAGCCGTCTTCGCGCACGTTGGCCACGTACATGGTCGGCTTGGCGGTAATCAGGCACAGCGGCTTGATGGTTGCCCACTCATCGTCGGTCAGGTTCAGGCCGCGCACCGGCTTGGCTTCATCCAGCACCTTCTGCGCTTTTTCCAGCACCGCGACCAGCTTGGCGGCTTCCTTGTCGTTGCCCGACTTGGCGGCCTTGGTGTAGCGCTGCAGTGCCTTTTCAACCGTGGCCAGGTCAGCGAGGGCCAGTTCGGTGTTGATGACCTCGATGTCGGCGATCGGGTCGACCTTGCCGGCGACGTGGATCACGTTTTCATCTTCGAAACAGCGCACCACGTGCGTGATGGCATCCGTCTCGCGGATGTTGGCCAGGAACTGGTTGCCCAGGCCTTCACCCTTGGAGGCGCCCGCCACCAGGCCCGCAATGTCGACGAACTCGACCACCGCCGGCAGCACCCGCTCGGGCTTGACGATGTCGGCCAGCGCTTGCAGGCGGACGTCCGGCACTTCCACCACGCCTACGTTGGGCTCGATCGTGCAGAACGGGTAGTTCTCGGCAGCGATGCCGGCTTTGGTCAGGGCATTGAACAGGGTCGACTTGCCGACGTTCGGCAGACCAACGATGCCGCATTGGAGGCTCATGGTGAAAAAGGCTCTAAATCAAGGGGTTGCGTGACGCGGGGGAGGCGGCAGCACAGCGGAATCCGGGCTGTGCGCGTCGTTCACGGAAAGGCGTGATTGTAACCGCTCCGGATGGGGGCTAGCCCTACGATGCTGCTTCGGCGCGCTTGCGCTGCGTGCGGCTGGCCAGCACCAGGCTAATGCCGCCGAGGATGGCGCCAGAGGCGGCAGCCAGGCGCGGGGTCAGCGGCTCCGCCAGGAACAGCACCGCGCCGAACGCCGCAATGGGCGGTACCGACAGTTGTACCGCCGCCGCACGGATCGCCGACAGCCCTTTGAGCGCGGCGTACCAGATCACATAGCCGATGCCCGAAGTGAGGGCGCCGGAGGCAAGCGCGAGCAGGATACCGGCCGGGCTGGCGTGTGCGCGGTCATACAGCAACATGCTCAGCGCGAGCGCCATGGGCGCGGCGCGCAGGAAGTTGCCGGCAGTTGCACCCAGCGGATTGTCGAGCCCGCGCCCGCGCAGCGAATACACGCCCCAGGCAACGCCCGCCACCGTCATCAACGCGGCGCCCAGGGGCGTCGG
Organism: Ralstonia sp. Ralssp135; assembly: GCF_047304345.1. Taxonomy (NCBI): domain Bacteria; kingdom Pseudomonadati; phylum Pseudomonadota; class Betaproteobacteria; order Burkholderiales; family Burkholderiaceae; genus Ralstonia; species Ralstonia sp. Ralssp135. The sequence goes on along the minus strand of NZ_JBGLYZ010000006.1, from coordinate 24,244 downwards.
CGCTGTCACGCCGGGCGATACGAGATAGACGAGCCCACCTGCCGCCAGCGCAAAACCCGCCCAGCCAAGCGCCTCGAACCGTTCGCCGGCACGCAGGCCGGCCGCCAGCATGGTGAGCTGCACCGCGCCAAACAGAATCAGCGCGCCGGTGCCTGCGCTCAGCGTCAGATACGCAAACGAGAAGAAGACGACATAGACGAAGAGCATCGTCGCGGCAGCCCAATCAACACGCGCTGGCGGTGTCTGCCCCGCGCTTGCCCGCGCAAGGACGGCCAGCACGGCGGCGCCCGATACCAACCGGATGCTGGAAAAGCTCGCCGCATCGATGGCCGCGTGTTGAAGCGCCAGCCGGCACAGCAGCGAGTTCGACGCGAACGCCACCATGGTGATGCAGGTGAGCAGCACCGTGCGCAGGGCGGGGTGCGCGTCGTTTGTCTGGTCCATGTGAGTTCTCATTCGATGGGCAATCGGCGCTCCGGAGATGCCCGGCCCGAGCAACAGACCGCATGCGAGCGGCGTGATGTCCTCATTCTAGAGTGCGGCTTTGGGCAAACAAGGCGCTCCACGGCCGCATGGACGAGGGGGCGAAGGCGTTACGGGCCCCGTTACGCGTTACGTTCCAGAAACGTAACAAATTCGCTTGAAGCGGCCGTTTTTCGGGCCTGCGACGCCTGCCGCCAGATGCCCTCCGTATCCTGCGGGGCCAAGCCGGCAAAGGCTTGAGCGCCGTTTCCGCGCGAGCTGGAGACGGCGGCGGGCCGCCCGGGCATGCCTATTGCACTGGTCTCCCGCAAATAACACGTTTGATTCTGGAGCACAGCATGTCCTGGACCGTCGCCACCGCCGCCCGCCCGATCCATACGGTTTCCGACAGCGCCGGCCTGTTCGCCAGCTACGAGGCCATCGCGAGCCTGTCCGAAGACATGGTGGATGCTGCCGAACGCGGCGATTGGGACGAAGTGAGCCTGCTTGAGCGCGAATGCGCGGCCCACATGGAGCGTCTGGGCCACGGCCTGCGCCCGGCCTTGTCGCACGAAGAAGTGCAACGCAAGCGTGACCTGATGATGCGTATTCTGGCCAACGACGCCCGCGTGCGTGCGCTGGTCTGCCCGCGCCAGGATGAACTGATGCGCCTGGTCAGCGGCGAGCGCCGCGCCATTGGCGCACGCCAGGCGTACGCCGCCGTTTCGTACTACTGAGCAGCAGAGCGGTTCCGGGACCGGACCCGATTCAGCGGTCGGCCCGCAATTCTCCCCACGACATCAGCACCCGCTGGATGCTGCGCGCATAGGCGTCGCGGTGGACAGGCGTTTCCGAGTGGTACGCGCCGATGGCCCGCCAGGTGTTTCCGTGGCGCACCATCTTTTGCTTGAGCAGCCACGCCGCCACGAACACGTTGACGCAGGCGTCGGTCAACGCACGGCGCGGCACGCCGTAGCGGGCCAGCGTGCTGAAGTGGATCGAGTTGATCTGCGCCTGGCCGATGTCGACCGAGCCGTCGGCGTTGCGGTGGATGGCGCCGGCATCGCCCTTTGATTCAAACCACACGATCGCGCGCAGCACCGCAGGGTTGACGCCCTGGTAGGTGCCCGCCTGCTCGAAGCAATCGCCCGAGGCGGCGTGCGCAGCAACGCTGGAGGCGGCCAGCACAAGCGCCACGCCAAGGCGGCTGCAGGTCAAGCGAAGAGGGCGGGCGAGGGACATGGCGGCTCCGGCGGTTTCCGATTACTTCTGCAGGGCCACTTCAAGCTGCCGCTCGATACCGGCCAGATACGTGTGCGATGCCTCCGACACCACCATGCGCGGCACCGGCTCGGTCGCCTTGCGCCACTGTGGGGGCGCGACCTTGCGCTTGCCGCCGCGCGTGCGCGCCACGGGCGCCGGTTCGATTTCGGCTCCGCCGCCGGGCGGCAGCATCGCCAGCGAGGGCAGGGGCGGATAGACGCGGTCGGGCGCCGCGGCCGTCGCCGGCATCAGTGCGTCGGGTGGCGCGGCAAAGGCCGTTGCGGCCGGTGTCGCCAGCAGGCCAACGGTGAGCGGAAAAAGCAGATGAGTCATACGCATGACGTTCCTCTTAATCCTGCGTGCGGATCGTCACGCTGTAAGGCTGGCTGGCGCTGACGGTCAGGTTTTCCAGGCGGACGTAGCCGGCGCGCTGCGCGGGCACGCCGTTCCACAGCGCCTGGTTCAGATAGCGGAAATCCTGGGCCAGCGCGGCCACCTGGATCGTCGCCGGGCGTTTCTGCGCTGCGGCCAACGCGCCGGCCTTGGTCAGCACGGCGGTCAGTTGCGGGTCATGCGCGCCCAGTGCATCGGGCGGGATGGCGAAGGTCATGACTTCGCCCGTGGGCGCGGTGCGGGCTACCGGGGCCGGCGTCTGGGCAGGCATTTGCGCGCAGCCGGCCAGTGCCAGCAGCGCGGCCAGCGTCAGCGATGCGGCGAAGCGTTCGGAAAAAGTCCACATGGCGATGAGGAATGCGTGGATCGGACCCGCACTGTATCGGCGGGTCGTGCGTGTCAAAACGTCGAATTACCCAGCTTTTATCGGCCATCCCGACGGATGGCTTGAGGGCCCGATCCAAGGTGAAAACGGCGTCACATCGCGGGTTTGTGGGCAGGCGACGTGCTTGGCACATATGCGGCGCAAACGTCATCTCAAAGCGACAAATATGCGCTGTACGCTGCAATGGGCCCGGGTGATGCGAACGTCTCGCCGGGCCGGCGCTGCGCGTAAACACCGAGCCGGGATACCACGGCGCCAAGTGTCGGCCGTGACACATTTGCGCGGCCACAAGGCTGGAAGACCCCTCGCCGCTATAATCGGCGCACCATGAATACACCCGCGTTTTCCTCTTCCAAGGCTGTGCCCAAAGAGGCAGCGCCTTACCACTTAGCCGTGGTGGGCGGCGGCATCGTCGGGCGCGCCTGCGCGCTGCGGCTGGCGCAGATCGGCTTGCGCATCGCGCATATCGCACCGCCCGCTCCAGCCTCCGCGCCCGCTGGGCCGGATGCCTGGGATGCGCGTGTCTACGCGTTCTCGTCCAGCTCCCAGGCGCTGCTGGAGCAGCTGCGCATCTGGCCGGCGCTCGACATGACGCGCGTGCAGCCTGTGCACGACATGCGGATCTTCGGCGACGACGCTGCAGCACGCGGCGAGCACGCCCACCCCGACCTGCATTTTTCCGCCTACGCAGCCGGCACGCCGCAACTGGCGTGGATTGCCGAATCGTCGCTCGTCGAGCGCGCGCTGGAAACGGCGCTGCGCTTCGCCCATACGGTGCAGACCTTCCCGCACGCCGCCACCGGCTTCGAAATGGAAGCTGATGCCGTGCGGCTGACGCTGGCCGACGGGCAGACGATCCGCGCGGAATGCGTGATCGGCGCCGACGGCAAGAATTCGTGGGTGCGCCAGCAGGCCGGCATCCAGGCTGAAGCGAAGCCGTATCGACAGCTTGGCGTGGTTGCCAACTTCCAGGCCGAGCGCTGGCATCAGGACACCGCGTGGCAATGGTTCCTCGGTGCATCTGCCGAGCAGGCCGCCGCAGCGGATGACACCGCCCCGTTGCGCGGCGAGATCCTCGCGATGCTGCCGTTGCCCGATCGGCGCATGTCGATGGTGTGGTCCGCCAGCGAAGACCACGCCCGCGAGCTGCTCGCGCTGTCGCCGGAGGCGCTGTGCCGCGCCGTGGAAGCCGCGGCCGGTGGCGCCATCGCCGCACGCTTTGGTCGTCTGTCGAACATCACGCCTGCGCAGGGCTTCCCGCTCGTGCTGCAACACGCCGGCCGGGCGGTCGCGCCGCGTGTGGCGCTGGTGGGCGACGCTGCGCATGTGATCCATCCGCTGGCCGGGCAGGGCATGAACCTCGGGCTTCGGGATGTGGCCGAAATTGGCCGGGTGATGGCGGAACGTGAAACCATGCGCGATCATGGCGATCTGAGGTTGCTGCGCCGTTACGAGCGCGCCCGCCGCGAAGACCTGCTTTCGCTTACGGCCGCTACCGATGGTCTGCACAAACTGTTCGCCCTGCCGGGCGCGCTGCCCCGCACGGTACGCAACGCGGGGATGCGCATGGTGGGCATGACGCCATTTATCAAACGCTTGTTGATCAAGCACGCACTCGGCTGAGGCTGTCTCAGCGGGTTTGTGGTTTTTCGGGGTTCCAGGAGTCGTTATGTCGTTTCGTATTCGGGTGGCGGCCATCGCCTCTGCGGTGGCTGTGGCAGCCATTGGCGCGGGCTATGTGTTGAGCGCCGGTGCTGCCGAGCCCGCATTGGACAAGGTCAAGGCCACGGTACAGAAGGCCCTGGGCCCGAACGTGGAAATCAAGAGCGTCACCAAGTCGCCGCTGGCTGGCCTGTACGAAATCAACCTAGGCAGCCAGGTCGTCTATAGCGATGCCACCGGCCGCTACGTGCTCAACGGCGACCTGCTTGATACGCAGACCGCTACCAACCTCACGCAAGAGCGGCTGGCTGAGCTGAACCGCGTGAAGTGGTCCGACTTGCCGCTGGACCGCGCCGTGAAGTGGGTCAAGGGCAACGGCGCACGCAAGATCGCCGTGTTCTCCGATCCGAACTGCCCGTACTGCCATAAGCTGGAGCAGATGCTCACGCAGGTCGACAACATCACGGTCTACACCTTCCTGTTCCCGATTCTGTCGGAAGACTCCAACACCAAGGCTAAGCAGATCTGGTGTTCGGCTGACCGCGCCAAGGCCTGGCGCGACTGGATGACCGCCAAGACCGCCCCGGGCGGCGCCGGCACCTGCGACACACCGCTGGAAGCCAACCTGAAGCTGGGCCAACAGCTCAACGTGACCGGCACGCCGGCCATCATCTTCCCGGACGGCACCCGGGCCCCCGGCCTGATCGACGCGGCTACGCTGGAGCGCAAGTTCGCCGCGCTCAAGAAGTCGTAATTCGCACGAAGGAAGCGCCGGTAGATCCGGCGCTTTTTCTTTGGGCGCTTGCATTCACCTCACCCTCGGAGACTTGGCATGTCGTTTCGCGCGCTGATGCTGGAAAAGCAGGATGGCGGGCCGCTGGCCCACATCGTCGACCTCGATGACGCGGCGTTGTCCACGCCCGAAGCGCTTGCCAACGACGTGACCGCTGGCGACGTGCTGATCCGCGTGGACTGGTCGACCATCAATTACAAGGACGGCCTGGCCATCACCGGCAAAGGCCCCGTCGTGCGCAAGTGGCCGATGGTGGCTGGTATCGACGGCGCGGGCGTGGTGCTCGATTCCTCGCACCCGGACTGGAGGACGGGCGATTCGGTCGTGCTCAACGGCTGGGGCGTCGGCGAGACGCACTGGGGTTGCCTTGCCCAGCAGGCGCGGCTTTCCGGCGATTGGCTGGTGGCATTGCCGGCGGGGCTCGATGCGCGCCAGGCCATGGCGATCGGCACCGCAGGCTACACGGCGATGCTCTCGGTGTTGGCGCTTGAGCGCGCCGGCGTGAAACCGGGCGACGGCGAGGTGCTGGTGACCGGCGCCTCGGGCGGCGTGGGCTCGATCGCCATCGCGCTGCTCGGCAAGCTGGGCTACCGCGTGGTGGCGTCCACCGGCAAGACGAGCGAGGCCGATTTTCTGCAGGCGCTGGGCGCGGCGGAGGTGATCGACCGCGCCGAGCTGTCCGCCCCTGGCAAACCGCTGCAGAAGGAGCGCTGGGCCGCGGTGGTCGATTCGGTGGGCTCGCACACGCTGGTCAACGCCTGCGCACAGGTGCGCTACGGCGGCGTCGTCACGGCGTGCGGGCTGGCGCAGGGGATGGATTTTCCGGCCACCGTCGCGCCGTTCATCCTGCGTGGCATAACGCTGTGCGGGATCGACAGCGTGATGGCGCCGCGTGCGTTGCGCCAGACCGCGTGGCAGCGCCTGGCCGCCGATCTGCTGCCCGATCGCCTGGCCGCCATCACGCGCGAAGTGACGCTCTCAGGGGCCATCGACGCTGCACACGACATCATGGCCGGCAAGATGCGCGGGCGCGTCGTGGTCGACGTCAACCGATAGGCTGGCAGGCCGGTTTGCGGACGATTTGCCTTCGGCAGCGTGGGACGGCAACGCTACAATGTCCGCCATGAAGCCGATCCGCTACACCATCGCCCCCACCGCGCCTGAAGCGCACGTTTTCACCGTCACCGTCACGGTTGACGCGCCTGACAGCCAAGGCCAGCGCTTTTCGCTGCCGGCGTGGATTCCGGGCAGCTACATGATCCGCGAGTTCGCACGCAACATCGTGCGGATCGAGGCATCGTCGGCTGACAGGCCGGTGCGCCTGACCAAGGTCGACAAGCACACGTGGTGGGCCGCCCCGTGCAGCGGGCCGCTGACGGTTTCATACGACGTCTATGCGTGGGACTTGTCGGTGCGCGCCGCGCATCTGGACGCCACGCACGGCTTCTTCAACGGCACGTCGGTATTCCTGCGTGTGGAAGGCGCGGATGACCAGCGGTGCCTGGTCGACATCCAGCCGCCCGCCGGAGATGCCTACCGGGGCTGGCGCGTGGCCACCGCGCTGCGCGAGGCCACTGGCCGCGTCCAGGGCAAGGCTGGTGCCAAGCGCTACGGCTTCGGCTGGTACGAAGCGGCCGATTACGACGAACTGATCGACCACCCGGTCGAGATGGGCACGTTCGAGCTGGTGTCGTTCGAGGCCTGCGGCGCGCAGCACGACGCCGTCTTTACCGGCCGTGTGCCGAATCTCGATCTGGAACGCATTGCCCGCGACTTCAAGCGCATCTGCGAAGAGCAGATCCGCCTGTTCGAGCCGCACACTGCCACGGCGCCGTTCCTCGACAGCAACCGCCGCTACGTCTTCATGACGATGGTCACCACCGACGGCTACGGCGGCCTGGAGCACCGTGCCAGCACCGCATTGATGTGCGCGCGCAATGACCTGCCCGTGACCGGCCGCGACGAAACCACCGAGGGCTATCGCACCTTCCTTGGTCTTGTCAGCCACGAGTATTTCCACACCTGGAACGTCAAGCGCATCAAGCCGGCCACCTTCGTGCCGTACGCGCTCGACCGCGAGGTCCACACACCGCTGCTGTGGCTGTTTGAAGGGTTCACCAGCTACTACGACGACCTGATGCTGGTGCGCTCGGGCCTGATCTCCGAAGCGCAGTATCTGGAGATGCTCGGCAAGACGTGGAACGGCGTGCTGCGCGGCAGCGGCCGACTGAAGCAGAGCGTGGCCGAAAGCTCGTTCGATGCGTGGACGAAGTACTACCGCCAGGACGAAAACGCACCCAACGCCATCGTCAGCTACTACACCAAGGGCTCCCTGGTGGCGCTGGCGCTGGACTTGACGATCCGCACGCAGACCCACGGCGAACGTTCGCTCGACGACGTGATGCGCGCCCTGTGGGTGACGTACGGCCGTGATTTCTATGCCGCCGGGCACACGCAGCGCGGCGTGACTGAAGCCGGGCTGATCAGCCTGATGGAAGAAACCACCGGTGTGCGCCTGCGCACGCTGGTGCGCCAGTTGAGCGAGGGCCGCGACGACCCGCCGCTGCCCGCGCTCTTCAAGGCGATGGGCGTTAGCGCCACGCGCAAGGCTGCCGATACGGCGCTCGCGCTGGGCGTCAAGACCGCCGCCGAGAACGGCTTCGTCAAGCTGCAGCAGGTATTCGACGGCAGCCCGGCGCAGCGCGGCGGGTTGTCTGCCGGCGATCTGATCGTTGCGGTGGATGGCCTGCGTGTGCCGGCCGGCCAGCTCGACAAGACACTCACGCGCCATCGCGCCGGCGATACCGTGCCGGTGCACGTGTTCCGCCGCGACGAACTGATGACGCTGAACGTGACGCTCGCCGCCGATGCTACGCCGCAGTTCACCCTGGCGCTGGCCACGGAGCCTTCGCCGCTGCGCTCGGCGTGGCTGGGCAAGCGGGCGGCCGCGCGCAAGGTGGCGCGCGGCAAATCGGCCTGACGCGCGCCGCCTGATCCGATGGATTACGTCCACGATCCTCGCACCTTCCTCTACAGCCATTACGTCTCGCGCGGCATCCGTACTGCCACCGGCGTGATCGGCCTGACGCTGCTCGCGCTGCTGGTGATGGACCTGCAGGGCGCGATGGTGGTGTCGATCGGCGCGCTGTGCACGAGCCTCATGGATTTGCCCAGCCCGCTGCGGCACAAGTTCAACGAGATGATGGCGTGCGTGCTGCTGACCACCGCCGTCACTTTTCTCGTAGCGGTGGTGACGCCGTACGCCATCCTGCCGGCGGTCATCGTGGTGGTGAGCTTCCTGGCGGGGCTCATGGTGGCGTACGGCAACAAGACGATGCCGCTGCAGTTTGCGGCGCTGTTCGTCATGACGCTCACGTTCACCGAGGAATTCGCTTTTCGCGAAGCGGTGGAACACACCCTGCAGTTCTTCCTCGGCGCCATCGGCTACATGGCCTTTGCGATGGCGGTGGCGTGGGGCCAGCGGCGACGCATCAAAGAGCAGGTGCTGGCCGAATGCCTGTACGAACTGGCCGTGTACGTGGAACGCAAGGCCGGCTTCTACGACGCATCCAAGGATTTCGACGAGCAGTTCAATGCGCTCGTGCGCCAGCAGATTTCGGTGGCCGACAAGCAGCAGGTGGCGCGCGATTTTGTTTTCCGCGATAACCGCACCTCCAGCGACGGGCGCCTCGTGCAGATCCACATGCGGATGCTCGACATCTACGAGTACCTGCTGTCGTCCAACACCGACTATGTCGTGCTGCGTCAATGGCTGGCCGATGCCGAGGTGTTGCGTCTGCTGCGCGAGCTGATCGAGCGCATGCGCCTGGACATCGAAGGCGTCGCCTATGCCGTCGGCCGTGATCGGCCATCGCCTACGCCGATGTCGTACGACAAGGAGATGGCCGCCATTGAGGCAGCGCTGCTCGAACTCCAACGCGACCACCATGGCGTGCCGATCGAAGCCATTGCAGCGCTGGAAGAATCGGTGGCCACGGTGCGCGGCGCGATCCGCCTGATGGCGCAATTGCATGCCGCCACCGACACGCAGGTCGAGCCGTCGCAGGTGCTGCTGCGTCCGGACATGACGCCGTTCCTCACACGCCAGAAATACGAACTGCGCCTGGTGCTGGAAGAACTGACCTGGCGGTCTCCGGTGCTGCGCTTTGCGTTGCGCATCTCGATGGCGGTGGCTGCCGGGTTGTGGATTGCCGACCACCTGCCATATGCGTCGCACGGCTACTGGGTATTGCTGACCATTGTCGTGATCCTCAAACCGACGTTCAGCATGACGCGCCAGCGCAACTTCGACCGGGTGCTTGGTACGCTCATCGGCTGCGTGATCGCGGCGGTGATTCTGCGCTTCACCCATTCGACCTGGATTCTGATGGGCGTGCTGTACCTGTCGACAGCGGCCAGCGCGGCGTTCGTCACCGTGCGTTACCGCTACACGGCCATTGCCGCCTGCGTGCAGGTGCTTATCCAGATCAACCTGCTGCTCCCGGGCAGCAAGGGCGCCATTGGTGAACGGCTGGTCGATACGCTGATCGGGGCGGCCATCGCCACCGCCTTCAGCTACGTGCTGCCCGCCTGGGAATATCGCAACCTGCCCAAGCTGGTCGATGACGTGCTGCGCACGAACCGGCGCTTTATTGAGGCCGCGCGCGAGCTGCTGCTCGGCACGCTCAAAGATGATTTCGCCTATCGCGTGCAGCGCAAGCAATACATGGAATCGCTCACGGGGCTGATCTCCGCCTTCGCGCGCATGCTGGACGAGCCCAAGAGCCGCCACCGCGCCGTCGACAACCTCAACCGCTTCATCGTCCAGAACTACTTGGTGGCCGCGCATGTGGCGGCGGTGCGCATCCTGATGCGTCAGCGCGCGCAGGAACTGGACGAAGCTGACACCCGCGCGCTGGTCGAGCAGACCGCCGAAGCCGCGCTCGAAAGCCTCGCGCGCGCCAAGGAGCGTTTCGACCAGGCTGTGCATGAAGGCGGGTGGGGCGTGCGTCCGCGCGACACGCAAGAGTTGGGCGCTGCGGATTTCGCCGATAAATCCGCCCGTTCCCGCATGGTCGATGCGGCAGCAGAATCAGATTCGCTATCGGCGATGCACTTGCTGGAGCGGCGCCTGCAGGCGCTGCGGGCCGATACCGCCAAGATTGCATTGCGCTGTGGTGCGCTCGGACGCGCGCTGCGTATCTCGAAGGACTAGCGCGGCTGGTGGCTGAAAGGCTTCGCTCGGGCGGCGATCTTCCACCGCAACTGCGCTGAGCCCTGGACCCTCGACGACGGGGCTCAGAGAGCCGACGTCCAGCTACAGACAGCCGACATCCAGTATCCGAGCGTCAAAGGTCGGCCTCAGAGGGCCGAAGTCGAGTCTCGGAGGGCCGATGACGGATCTCGGAGGCTCAAACTCGAGTCGAGAAAAAGTCGAATTTGAGCCTCAGAGAGTCGAAGCCGAGCCTCAGACAGTCAAAGGTGACCTTCGGAGCGTCGACGTTGGGCCTCGGAGGGTCAAAGAGTCGAGTCTCAGAGAGTCGAAGCCGACCCTCGGAGAGTCGAAGCCGAGTCTCGGAGAGTCAAAGTCGAGCCTCAGAGAGTCGAAGCCGAGTCTCGGAGAGTCGAAGTCGAGTCTCAGAGAGTCAAAGTCGAGTCTCGGAGAGTCAAAGTCGAGTCTCGGAGAGTCAAAGTCGAGCCTCAGAGAGTCGAAGCCGGGCCTCGGAGATTCAACGTTGAGTCCTGGAGCGTCGAACCCGGCTTCCAGGCACTCAAAGCCGATGCTTTGGGGCTCGTCGATGGGGCCGCGTGGCCCGCGCGGTTCAAGCGGCCTGCGGTTTCAGCCAGTCGATGGTGGGTTGGTGCTGCGCAGCCAACCAATCATTGGCCGTCTTGAAATGCCCGCATCCCAAGAACCCCCGATGCGCTGACAGCGGCGAGGGGTGCGGCGCCTCCAGCACGAGATGCCCGTCCGACAGCAGCGCGCGCTTGGCCTGCGCGTGGCTGCCCCACAGCATGAACACGCGCTTGTGACCGACGCGCGCCAGTTGCTCGAGCAGGCAATCGGTAATGCGCTCCCAGCCGCGCTTGGCGTGGCTGGCGGCCTGGCCTTGTTCGACAGTGAGCACCGTGTTCAGCAGCAGCACGCCTTGCTGTGCCCAGCCCTCCAGGTTGCCGGAGGTGCTTGGCAGCTTGCAGCCGAATTCCGCTTCGATTTCCTTGTAGATATTGCGCAGGCTGGGCGGGACGCGCACGCCCGCGGGCACTGAGAATGCCAGCCCATGCGCCTGCGGAATCTCGTGGCCATCGACGGTGCCCGTGCCGTGATACGGATCCTGACCGAGGATGACGACGCGCACATCGTCTACCGATGTCAGGTGCAGCGCGCGAAAGACATCGGTCGGAAAGATCGGCTTGCCCGCCGCGCGCTCGCCATCGACAAAGGCGCACAACTCGGGCCAGTTGGCCTGCGCGATGCAAGGCGTCAGCACCGCCTTCCAATCGGCGGGCAGCGCGTCGAACTGCCGGGCCAGCGGGATGAAATCCCCAGCGGGGGTGTCCACCGCAGGTTCATCGAAGAGCGCGGCTTGCGCCGGATTGGCGCGTCGCGTCATGTCTGGCCCCCGATGGCTTTCGCGCGCAACTGGTAGCCGCGTTGCGCCTTGCTGATGTCGAGCGGCGTGAGTCCGGTCACGGCGGCGCGCAGCGTCTCGGTCCACGCATGCAGTCGCTCGGCGATTGCGTCTTCGCTGAGCGTGCTGTCGGCGGCCGGCTTCCATTCCAGTTCCAGCTCGTCGATCGGCTCGCGTGCTTGCGTGCCGGGGATGAGGATGGCGCCGGCGTCCAGTGCAATCTCGATCTCACCGCCATCTGCTGCGACATGCCACAGGCGGCGCGTGAAGTCGGTGCGGAACAGCGGGGCGAGCGCGGCTGCATGTGGCCGAACATAATCGGCCGCTTCAGCGGCGTTGTTGGCGACAAAGGCATCGACCGACAGCGCATCGTTCGGCAGCGGCACCTCCCATTCGTGGCGGGCGCTCAAACCGGACGTACTCACTGCTGCGGTCTTCAGCGTTTGCAGCCATTGACTGCCCTGACGGCGCACGCGCAACGCGGCACGGTTGCGTGCCAGCGCCTGGTCGGGCGTGTCGTAGTAGACGTTTCCCAATTCCACCGAGCCGGCTGCCTGCGCATGGGCGTCCAGCCAGCCGACCAGCGCGTCGTGCGTGCCGGCCGACACGGCCAGCTTCAATTCAACTTCGCGGGCCATCGATCAGGCAAACAGGCGGGCGAGTTCGGCGCCCGGGTCTTCGGCGCGCATGAAGGCTTCACCGACGAGGAATGCGTTGACCGCGGCGGCGCGCATCTTGCGAACGTCGTCCGGCGTGAGAATGCCGGATTCCGTCACGACGATGCGATCGTCCGGCATGTGTTTGAGCAGGTCGAGCGTGGTGTCGAGCGAGGTCTCGAACGTGCGCAGGTTGCGGTTGTTCACGCCCACCAGCGGCGTTTGCAGACGCAGCGCGCGGTCCAGCTCGCGCCCATCGTGCACTTCCACCAGCACGTCCAGGCCAATTTCGAGCGCGCACGCTTCGAGTTCGACCATCAGGCCCTGATCCAGCGCAGCAACGATCAGCAGGATGCAATCTGCGCCCCACGAGCGCGCTTCGTACACCTGGTACAGGTCGACCATGAAGTCCTTGCGCAGTGCCGGCAGCGTGCAGGCGGCGCGGGCTTCGCGCAGGTAATCAGCGTGGCCCTGGAAGAACTGCTCGTCGGTCAGCACCGACAGGCATGCGGCGCCGTGCTCGGCATAGCTGCGGGCGATGTCGGCGGGCTTGAAGTTCGGGCGCAGCACGCCCTTGGACGGCGAAGCCTTTTTCACTTCAGCGATGACGGCGGCGTTGCCGGCAGCGATCTTGTCGCGCATTGCCTTGGCAAAGCCACGGGGGCCGAGCGCGCTGTCGTTGCGGTTGGCTTCAGCTTCGGCGCGCACGCTGGCGAGGTCGCGGTGCTTGCGTGCGGCGGTCACTTCTTCGGCCTTCACGGCCAGGATTTTCTGCAGGATGTCGGACATATCAGGCTTTGAACTGGTTGGTGACGCGCACGAGTTCGTCGAGCTTGGCACGCGCTGCGCCCGAGGCGATCGCCTCGCGGGCCAGCTTCATGCCGTCACCGATCGAACCGGCGATGTTGGCTGCGTACAGCGCTGCACCCGCGTTGAGCGACACGATTTCGCGCGGGGTGCCGGGCTTGTTTTCCAGCGCGTCGATCAGCATGGCTTTGGACTCCTCCGCGTCGGCCACTTTCAGGCTGCGGTTGGAGACCATCTGCATGCCGTAGTCCTCGGGGTGGATTTCGTATTCGGTTACCACGCCGTCCTTGAGTTCCCCGACGAGCGTGGCGGCACCCAGCGAGACCTCGTCCATGCCGTCCTTGCCGTAGACAACCACGGCGTGCTTGGCGCCCAGGCGCTGCATCACACGCACCTGAATGCCGACCAAGTCCGGATGGAACACGCCCATCAGGATGTTCGGCGCGCCGGCCGGGTTGGTCAGAGGCCCGAGGATGTTGAAGATCGTGCGCACGCCCAGTTCCTTGCGGATGGGGGCGACGTTCTTCATGGCGGGGTGGTGATTGGGCGCAAACATGAAACCGATGCCTGCTGTCTCGATGGATTCGGCCACTTGCTCGGGCGTGAGCATGATGTTCACGCCCAGCGCTTCCAGGACATCGGCGCTGCCCGACTTGGAGCTGACGCCACGCCCGCCATGCTTGGCGATGCGCGCGCCGGCCGCCGCCGCCACGAACATCGAGGCGGTCGAGATGTTGAACGTGTTGGCGCCGTCGCCGCCCGTGCCGACGATGTCGACAAAATGATCAGACACCTCAGCGGGCACATCGACCTTGGTGGCGAACTCGCGCATGACAGTGGCAGCGGCCGCGATTTCGCCGATGGTCTCTTTTTTGACGCGCAGCCCCATGGTGAGGGCGGCGGCCATGACAGGCGACATCTCGCCGCGCATGATGAGCCGCATCAGGTGCAGCATTTCGTCGTGGAAGATTTCCCGATGTTCGATACAGCGGACGAGCGCTTCTTGCGGAGTGATGGACATGGTCGTTCCGTATTCAGTTGGGCGCTGCCGGAGCCGCAGCCGGGGTGGCCGGCTGTGCGGCGTCGCGCAAGGCGCCGATGCGCTCACGCGAGAGATCGGCCTCGCACGCGGCTTCAGCCAGTTCGGCATCGGGCGCATTGCGGGCCAGGCGGCGTTGCAGGTCGCATTCGGCCTGCCGGTAGAGTTGGTGTGCGCGCACGGTGCGGTCGAACGCCATGGCGGCGCCACGGTCCGTGCCGGGGTTGTCGGCAATGCGGGCGCGCAGCATGTTGCGGCGTGCCGATTCAGCAACGGTCAGTTCGGCCAGCGCCGACTTGCGCGCGGCCTGCACGCAGCGGGCGACGTTGCCGGCTTCGGGCTGGGCGGTGCGGCAGGCTTCCAGCGTACCGCCCATTGCCGGCAGGCTTGCCATCATCGCCAGCGCCAGCGCCACCGCGCACGCGCGGCGCATCAGACGCGTTCCTTCAGGAAGTTGGCAAGCAGCGCGTGGCCGTGCTCCGACAGGATCGATTCCGGGTGGAATTGCACACCTTCGACGGGCAGCGTCTTGTGGCGCACGCCCATGATTTCACCGTCTTCCGTCCAGGCGGTGATTTCCAGGCAGTCCGGCAGCGTTTCGCGCTCGATCGCCAGCGAGTGATAGCGCGTCACCTTGAAATGCCTCGGCAGGTTGGCGAACACGCCCACGCCGGTGTTTTCGATGGTGCTGACCTTGCCGTGCATCACCTTCTGCGCGCGGATCACGCGCCCGCCAAACGCGTCGGCGATGGCCTGATGCCCCAGGCATACGCCCAGGATGGGCACGCGCCCCGCAAAGTGCTTGAGCGCCGGAACCAGGATGCCGGCTTCCGTCGGCGTGCACGGGCCGGGCGAAAGGCAGATGCGCTCCGGATTCAGCTTTTCGATCTCTTCGATCGTGATCTCGTCGTTGCGGACCGTGTGCACGTCCTGGCCGAGTTCACCAAAGTATTGGACGATGTTGTAGGTAAAGGAGTCGTAGTTATCGAGCATCAGCAGCATGGTGTTCTCCTTGACCTCAGAAATCGGCGTCGAGGCCGTCTTGCACTTGCTCGGCGGCGCGCAGCACGGCGCGCGCCTTGTGTTCGGTTTCCCTCCATTCGGCATCCGGGTCCGAATCGGCCACCACGCCGGCGGCGGCCTGCACGTAGAGATTGCCGTCCTTGATGATGCCGGTGCGGATGGCGATGGCCAGGTCCATCTCGCCCGAGAACGACAGGTAACCGACGGCGCCGCCGTAGATGCCACGCTTGACCGGCTCCAGCTCGTCGATGATCTCCATCGCGCGCACCTTGGGCGCACCCGAAAGCGTGCCCGCCGGGAAGGTCGCGCGCAGCACGTCCATGTTGGTCATGCCGGGCTTCAGGCGGCCTTCGACCGAGCTGACGATGTGCTGCACGTGCGAATACTTCTCAATGACCATCTGGTCCGTCACCTTGACCGAGCCGATCTCGGCAATGCGGCCGATGTCGTTGCGCGCCAGGTCGATCAGCATGACGTGCTCGGCGATTTCCTTCGGGTCGTTGAGCAGTTCGGTGGCCAATTCGGCATCGCGCTCTGGCGTGCTGCCGCGCGGGCGCGTGCCGGCCAGCGGGCGGATCGTGACGATGCGGGCGGATTCGTCGGTGCCGTTGCCGTTGTTTTCAGCAGCCGGCACACGACGCTCTTCCTGGCGCACCAGGATTTCCGGCGATGCCCCGACGATCTGCATGTCGCCGAAGTTGTAGAAATACATATACGGCGAAGGGTTCAGCGAACGCAGCGCGCGGTACAGCGACAGCGGTGCGTCGCGGAACGGCTTGACCAGGCGCTGGCCGATCTGCACTTGCATCATGTCGCCGGCGGCGATGTATTCCTTGGCCTTGAGCACGGCGGTGATGTAGTCCGCCTTGTCAAACTCGCGGATGGTGTCGGTGCGCACCGACGGCGACGTCACCGGCACATCCACCGGCTGGTGCAGTTTCGTGCGCAGCGCGCGCAGGCGCTGTTTGGCGCGTGAATAGGCCTCGGGCTTGGACGGATCGGCGTAGACGATGAGGTAGAGCTTGCCCGACAGGTTGTCGATCACGGCCAGCTCTTCGCACAGCATGAGCTGGATGTCGGGCAGTTGCAGATCGTCGGGTGGAGCGGTTTCAGCCAAGCGGGGCTCGATGAAGCGCACGGCGTCGTAGCCGAAGTAACCCGCCAGGCCGCCGCAGAACCGCGGCAGACCCGGGCGCAGCGCCACTTTCTGACGGCGCTCGAACGCGGCGATGAAGTCCAGCGGGTTGCCGTCGTGCGTTTCCACCACCTTGCCGTCGGTCACCACTTCGGTGTGGTTGCCCTTGACGCGCAGCAGCGTGTGCGCGTGCAGGCCGATGAAGGAGTAACGCCCGAAGCGCTCGCCGCCCACCACCGATTCCAGCAGGAACGTGTGCGTGCCGCGGTCGTGCGACTGCGCCAGCTTCAGATACAGCGACAGCGGCGTCTCCAGGTCGGCCAATGCCTCGGCAATCAGCGGAATGCGGTTGTAGCCCTGGTCGGCCAGCGATTTGAATTCGAGTTCGGTCATGAGCGGTCAGGTCGATTCGCCAGGCGGGCGGTTGCGCGCCCATCGGCATGCGTTCGCTCCACGGCAAACGCAAGAGCGTCAATGATGCCGTCGGAACGTTAGCAGAACATCAGGGATGGGAACGCGCGAACGTCGTAAAAGCGACCGTGCGATCCCGCAAGGGCCGTCCGCAGCCGATAGCAGGCCAGCGGAAGACCGACGGGCGGTCAGCGTTTGGGGCAGGAGATACGAGGGTGGTTCGGGCGGCGCGTTCGTGACGCGCCAGAGTGCCGAAACCGAGGAAGAACGATCAGCAGCCGTGCAAACGCTTACGCCCGGACAAGGGCGTGCCAGGGCCGCCAGGGCCAGGCCCCCCGGTCACCACCAGCGTCGACGCGTTTGCGATTCAGGAACATGGATCGTCAGTTGGAAGCGGCAGAAACGAGGCTGTGTGGCTCTGCATACGGCCGGATCAGCTCAGCTGCCGCAAAAAGTGTGTCGACTATAGCATCGGCTCCTGCGCCCTGTATAGGCTGGCCGTGGTTGTAGCCATACGGCACCGCCAGCACGCGCATGCCGGCAGCACGGGCCGCGCGGGCGTCGTTTTCCGAGTCGCCAATGGCCACGATTTCGGCCGGTGTCACGCCAAATGCCTCCGCCACGCGCAGCATGGGGTACGGATCGGGCTTGCGATATTGAAAGGCGTCCCCGGGGTACACAAGGTCGAAATACGTGTTCAGACCGAGTTGGGCCAGAAGCGGCTGCGTGAAGTCGTGTGGCTTGTTCGTCACGCAGGCGAGGGGAACGCCCATGCCGCGCAATGCAGCCAGCCCTTCGCGCACGCCCTCATAGACGTTCACGTGTTGGCCGTTGATGGCGATGTAGGCGCGCTGGTATGCCTCCAGGCCCTCCGCAAAGCGGCTATTGGCCTGAGCAGGTGGCAAGCGCGCATCCAGCACGCGCCGCACGAGGTTTTCTGAGCCTTTGCCGACGTAGCTGACGACTTCCTCGGCCGACATGTCTGGCGTGGCACCAAGGGCCTCCAGCATCGCATTGATGGCGGCGTGGAAATCGCCCGCCGTGTCCACCATCGTCCCGTCCAGGTCGATGATGACAGCGCGGACGGGGCCGGCGGGTAGCACGCCCGTCGTCATGCCAGAGGGGCCAGCGCTTGGCGCAGCGCGCCCACGGTGCCGCGATAGCCGCCATCCGCGTCCGGCTTGCCGAACACGGCCGAACCCGCGACGAAGGTGTCGGCGCCGGCCTTGGCAATCTCAGCGATGTTGTCCGCCTTCACCCCGCCATCGATCTCAAGCAGGATCTTGCGGCCGGTCTTGTCCTGGTATGCATCGAGTTTCTGGCGAACGGTGCGCAGCTTGTTCAGCGCTTCCGGAATGAACGATTGGCCGCCAAAGCCCGGGTTGACCGACATGATCAGCACCATGTCCAGGCGATCCATCACATGATCCAGATAGTGCAGCGGCGTGGCCGGGTTGAAGACCAGGCCAGCCTTGCAGCCGTTGTCGCGGATCAGCGCCAGCGAGCGGTCGATGTGCTCCGAAGCTTCCGGGTGGAACGTGATCAGGTCAGCGCCGGCCTTGGCGAAGTCCGGGATGATGCGATCGACCGGGCTGACCATCAGGTGCACGTCGATCGGCACCGGCTTGCCGTCCTTTTGCGCGTGCGGGCGGATCGCCTCGCAGACCAGCGGCCCGACGGTCAGGTTCGGCACGTAGTGGTTGTCCATCACGTCGAAATGGATCCAGTCGGCGCCCGATTCGAGCACGCGGCGCACTTCTTCGCCCAGGCGGGCGAAGTCGGCGGACAGGATGGACGGGGCGATGCGGAAACCGGACGGATCGATGGCTGCGGACATGATGGGAGACGGATAAGGCGCGCAGATGCGCAAAGGAGGCCGCTATTTTAGCCGGATCGGCCGTCTGTCCGCGCCTTGCCGCTGCCACAGCCATGCCGCACAATGGGCGCCAATTCTGATTGTGGATCGACATGCCGAGCTACGAATTCACCGTCCAGGTCCGGACGCGCTATCTGCCGGAGCAATCCGAGCCGGAGCAGGGCAGCTACGCCTTCGCCTACACCATCACCATTCGCAACACCGGTGACGTGCCGAGCCAGCTTATTTCCCGCCACTGGCTGATCACCGACGCCGACGAGCAGGTGCAGGAAGTGAACGGCCTGGGCGTGGTTGGCCACCAGCCGCTGCTGCCACCGGGCGAGTCTTTCGAATACACGAGCTGGGCGACCATCAAGACACCCGTGGGCACGATGCGCGGCGAATACTTTTGCGTGGCCGAAGACGGTCACCGCTTCGAGGCGCCCATCCCCGAATTTGCGCTGGTGATGCCGCGCATGCTGCACTGATCGGGAATCAGGGCGCGTCGGATTTGGCCGCTTGCGAATCTTTCGGGGCGCTGGCGGTCGATTCCGAAGGTTTGACAGCGTCGCTGTGGCGCGACGGGTGTTCGGGCGGCGCACGCAGTGGGCGCGGATGCTTCTTGGCGCCCGACATCGTCCAGATCACGACGAAGATCAGCAGGAACAGCGCCACGCCGGCCTCTAGGCCGAACAGCATCATTGGATGGTTTTCAAAGAATTCGCTCATGGTCAACGGCGGGAAGGTCGGGTGCGAGGCATTGTAGCCAAGCCCGCGCCCGTTCTAGACAGGATGGAACACGCATGACAGCAGCAACCTTGGACGCATTGACACGAGCCGGCAACGCCCTGCACCGCCGATGGGCTGCGCGGATGGGTTCCCTGGCCGCGGCCCTCGTCGCCGCAATGCTGGCAGCTTGCACGAGTGGACCGCCGCCGCGCGTCGAAACGCCGCAAGCGCCCACCGGCACGCTCGGCGGCCATCTGGCCCCCGCCGCGTGGGCTGATGTGTCCGGCTGGACTGCTGACGACCTCGCCTCCGCCTGGCCCGCACTGCAATCGAATTGCCAAGCGATGAAGCGCCGCGCCGAATGGTCGCGCGTGTGCTCCGCCGGTCTGATGGTCGATGCTGGTGACCCGATTGCCATGCGCGTTTTCTTTGAAGACAACTTCACGCCGTATCGGGTCGTGAAGGACGACGGCACCGACAGTGGCCTCATCACCGGTTATTACGAACCGCTGCTGCGCGGCTCCCGCACCCGCCACGGGGCCTATCAGACGCCGCTGTACCGCATGCCCGCTGCGTGGCGCGGCAAGACGCTGCCGGCCCGCGCGCAATTAATCCGCAGTCCGGCGCTCCAGGGACAAGAGATTGTCTGGGTGGACGACCCGGTCGAAGCTGCGTTCCTGCAGATCCAGGGCTCGGGCCAGGTTCAGTTGGAAGAGGGCGGCATCATGCGCCTGGGCGTGGGCGGGACCAATAATCAACCGTTCCGCTCGTTCGCCCGCTGGTTGCTCGACATGGGTGAAATCACGCCGGTGCAGGCGACCATGCAGGGCATCAAGGCCTGGGCACGCGCCAATCCGGGCCGCGTCGAGGAGATGCTCAACATCAACCCGCGCTACGTTTTCTTTGCAGAGACGCCTGGCAACACGGGCGGCCCGATCGGCAAGCTCGGCGTGCCACTCACGGACGAGCGTTCGATTGCCGTGGACCCGACTTACATTCCGCTTGGCTCCCCGGTGTTCCTGTCGACCACCAAGCCGCTGTCGACCGATCCCATCCAGAAACTCGTTTTTGCGCAGGATGTGGGTTCGGCCATTCGTGGCGCGGTGCGTGCCGATTATTACTTCGGCCATGGCGATGCCGCGGGCGATCTGGCCGGGCGCATGAAGCAGGCGGGCCGCCTTTGGGTGCTTGTGCCGAAGGGTGGCAGCGTCGGCGTCGCCGCCCGTTAAAGAGAGGTGCTTGAAAGGGACTAACCGCGCCGCAAGTCCACCACGCGGCGCGCTTTACCGACCGAGCGCTCGATCCCGCCGCTGGCCAGCGTCTCGATCGCGGCCGTTACACCAATCAACGACTTGATGTCGTGCGCCAGCTGACGGCTCGCCGATTGGGCTTCGTCCGCCGGCGCACCCAGCGCCGCCTCGATCCGCACCGTCAGCGTATCCAGCGGCCCTTCCTTGCCGAGCACGCATTGATAGTGCGGTGAAAGCGCCGCGTGCTTCAGGATCAATTCTTCGATCTGCGATGGGAACACGTTCACACCGCGCACGATCATCATGTCGTCGCAGCGGCCGGTGATTTTCTCCATGCGACGGAAGCCCGGACGTGCCGTGCCCGGCAATAGGCGCGTCAGATCGCGCGTGCGATAGCGCACCACCGGCATCGCTTCCTTGGTCAGCGACGTGAACACCAGTTCGCCGAATTCGCCGTCGGGCAGCACCTCGCCCGTGTCCGGATCGATGATCTCCGGATAAAAGTGGTCTTCCCAGATGGTCGGGCCGTCCTTGGTCTCGGCGCATTCGCTGGCCACGCCTGGCCCCATCACCTCTGACAGGCCGTAGATATCGACCGCTGAAAGCCCCATGCGCGCTTCGATAGCGCTGCGCATTTCGGGCGTCCATGGCTCGGCGCCGAAGATGCCGATCTGCAGGCTCGACGCGGCAGGGTCCATGCCTTGCCGCTCGAACTCATCGGCAATTGCCAGCATGTAGCTGGGCGTGACCATGATGATCTGCGGCTGAAAATCGACGATCAACTGCACTTGCCGCTCGGTCTGCCCCCCGCCGAACGGGATGGCCGTCAGCCCAGCGCGCTCCACACCGTAATGCGCGCCTAGGCCCCCGGTGAAAAGCCCGTAGCCGTAGCTCACGTGGACTTTGTCGCCGCGCCGTGCCCCCGCCGCACGAATCGAGCGCGCCACCAACCCGGCCCACGTATCGATATCCGCCAGCGTGTAGCCGACGACCGTGGGTTTGCCCGTCGTGCCCGACGACGCGTGGATGCGCGCAATCCGATCCTGTGGCACCGCAAACATGCCGAACGGATAGTTGTCGCGCAAATCCGCCTTGGTCGTGAATGGAAACTTCGCCAGATCGGCAAGCGATCGCAAATCCGACGGATGCACGCCCGCCGCGTCGAACTTGGCCCGGTAGGCTGGCACGTTCTCATACGCATGCGCCAAGCTGCGCTTCAGGCGTTTAAGTTGCAACGCCTGGATGGCGTCGCGGCTGGCGGTCTCGATCGGATCGAGCGGCAGGTCGGTCGAGCGGGGGCGCATGCGGGTCTCCTCGGGACGCCGTCATGCGGCGTCCTCTTGTGGTGGCGCGATCTCGGATCTTTATAACGATGGCGAGGCTAGACCTCGCTGCTGTCGGAAACGGGAATGACGTGGCCGCGAATCTGCGCGGACTTGCCGCGAAACATGGCGACCACCTCCCCCGCTTGGTTGGAGACACGAACGTCGTACACGCCATGCCGGCCGGACAAAACCTGCTCGGTTGCCTCGGCAACGAGAACATCGCCGCCATGCGCCGGCCGCAGAAATTCGACGCTGCACCCAGCCGCCACCGTGTTGTGATTGTGGCTGTTGCAGGCAAACGCGAAGGCAGAATCGGCCAGCGTGAAGATCAGCCCGCCATGACACGTGCGATGGCCATTCAGGAATTCCGGCCGCACGGTCATGGATAAGCGGGCAAAGCCGGGCCTGACCGCCTCCACGTGCATGCCGAGCCAGCGGGTGCAGGCATCGGCGTCAAACATGCTCTTGCAGGCGGCTTCGGCCAGGGCCTGCGCATCGTGGAGGGTGGTCTCGGTCATGCAGATTCCTCTATTCGCCGGTGAAATGCGCCACGCGCTTGTTGAGGAACGCGTCGACGCCCTCGGCGTAATCATGGGAGTTGCCGAGTTCGCGCTGCAGGTCGCGTTCCAGATCCAACTGGGCGTCGAGCGACTGAGTGGGCGCCGCATGCATCGCACGCTTGATGGCGGCCAGCGCCCGCGTCGGCTGCTTGGCCAGGTGGTCGGCCATGCAATTCACTTCGGTCATCAGGATCTTGGCATCGTGATAAACGCCCCAGATCAGGCCCCAGGCGAGCGCGGTCTTGGCGTCGAGTTTCTCGCCAAGCATCGCCAGCCCCATCGCCCGCGCTACGCCGATGCGCTGCGGCAGGAACCACGTCCCGCCCGAATCCGGCAACAGCCCGATCTTTACAAAGGCTTGGAGGAAGCATGCATTCTCGGCGGCCATCACGATGTCGCACGCCAGCGCCAGATTCGCGCCCGCGCCCGCGGCCACACCATTCACAGCGGCAATCACCGGCAGGGGCATGGCACGCAGACGGCGCACCAGCGGGTTGAATTGTTCGTCGATGAGCTGACCCAGGTCGGTCATCTGACCGGGCGTGAAATTGAGTTCGGAGAGATCCTGGCCCGCGCAGAAGCCGCGCCCCGCACCGGTCAGGATCAGCGCGCGGGCCCGCTGGCGCTCCACCTTGTCCAGCGCGTCGCGCAGTTCCCGGTGCATGCCGGCCGTAAAGCTGTTGAGCTGATCGGGCCGGTTCAGCGTGATGGTTGCCACGCGTTCATGCCAGTCGAGCAGAATGGTCGGGCTAGTCATCTTGTCTCCTCCTCGGTCATCGGTTTATTGATTAACCGACCGGTTGGTCGGCTAATATTACATCCATTCCAACTGGAGCTTCTATGTCCTACGAAAACATTCTGGTCGAAACGCGCGGTCGCGTCGGTCTTATTACGCTCAATCGTCCGAAGGCGCTCAATGCCCTCAACGATGCGCTTATGGATGAACTTGGCGCCGCGCTTCTCGCCTTCGATGCCGATGCCAACATCGGTGCCATCGTCATCACCGGCAGTGAGAAGGCATTCGCCGCGGGCGCGGATATTGGCGCCATGGCCGACTACGACTTCGCCACGGTCTATAAGAACGAATACATCACGCGCAACTGGGAAACCATCCGCCGTATCCGCAAGCCGGTGATTGCCGCGGTGGCCGGCTACGCGCTGGGCGGCGGCTGTGAACTGGCCATGATGTGCGACATCATCCTTGCCGCCGACACCGCCAAGTTCGGCCAGCCGGAAATCAAGCTTGGCACCATGCCCGGCGCTGGCGGCACGCAGCGCCTGCCGCGCGCCGTCTCCAAGGCCAAAGCCATGGATCTCTGCTTGACCGCCCGCATGATGGGCGCTGAAGAAGCCGAGCGCGCCGGCCTAGTCTCGCGCGTCATCCCCGCCGACAAGCTGCTCGACGAAGCCATCCAAGCCGCAGAAACCATTGCCGCGTTCTCGCTACCCACGGTCATGATGATCAAAGAGTCGATCAACGCGGCCTACGAGACTTCGCTCACCGAGGGCGTGCATCTTGAGCGCCGCCTGTTCCACTCCACATTCGCCACGGAAGACCAGAAAGAGGGCATGCGCGCCTTCATCGAGAAGCGCGCACCGGCGTTCAAGCACCAGTAAGTGCGGCGTAGCGGTGTGATCTCGGGAATACCCGAGTAACCATCTCGGGTATCTCGGGTCTCGTTTGCGCGTGCTTTGCGGCCGCAATCCTAGGCGCAGACGGGGCTGGCGGCGATTCTTCACGAACTCGTCATCAACCCGTCACGACAAAGGTGTTGCCAACCTCCAGGAACCCGCCTATAGTTCGCCCCTCGCTGCAAAACACAGCGCCGAAACGCAGGTTGAGGCGGTGGAGTTTGGTGGTGGA
>NZ_JBGLYZ010000069.1:0-11108 GCF_047304345.1 Ralstonia sp. Ralssp135 | reverse complement strand
GCGTGGCGCTGTTGATTGGCGTGGCGGCGTTCGGACTGATCCGCAAGGGCGCGCGGCGGTGGCTCAATATCGGCGTGGTGGTACAGCCTTCCGAGATCATGAAGATCGCCATGCCGCTCATGCTGGCGTGGTACTTCCAGAAGCGTGAGGGCGTGATCCACTGGTATGACTATCTGGCGGCAACCTTGCTGCTGCTGATTCCTGTGGGATTGATCGCCAAGCAGCCGGACCTGGGCACCGCGCTTCTGGTGCTGGCGGCAGGCATCTACGTGATCTACTTTGCCGGGCTGTCGTGGCGGCTGATCGTGCCGGTGCTGGTGATTGCAGTCACGGCGATCACGCTGGTGGTGTCGTTCGAGTCGCGCATCTGCGCCCCGGGCGTGAACTGGCCGATCCTGCACGACTACCAGCAACACCGCGTGTGTACGCTGCTCGACCCGACCACCGACCCGCTCGGCAAGGGCTTCCACACCATCCAGTCGATCATCGCCATCGGCTCGGGCGGCGTGACAGGCAAGGGATGGCTGAAGGGTACGCAAACCCACCTGGAGTTCATCCCCGAGAAGCACACCGACTTCATCTTCGCGGTGTATTCGGAGGAGTTCGGGCTGGTGGGCAACGGCGTGCTGCTGTTCCTGTATCTGCTGCTGATCTTGCGTGGGCTCTTTATTGCCGCCAACGCGGGTACGCTGTTCGGGCGCCTGCTGGCCGGGTCGATCACGCTGATCTTCTTCACCTACGCCTTCGTCAACATGGGCATGGTGAGCGGCATCCTGCCTGTCGTGGGTGTGCCGCTGCCGCTCATCAGTTACGGGGGGACGGCGCTTGTCACGCTGGGCATGGGCATCGGCATCCTGATGAGCATCGCCCGGCAGAAACGCTTCGTGCAGACCTGACAAAACGGCCGCCAGAATTTGGTGGCCGTTTTGCTTTCAGGCGGCGATGGCTTCTTCGCGCAGCAACCTTCGCAACACCTTGCCCGTTGCGGTAGCGGGCAGCGCATCATGGAACTTCACGCGCCGCGGCACCTTGTACGGCGCCATGTTGTCGCGCGACCAGGCAATCAGCTCGGCTTCCGAGAGCGTCACGCCGTTCATCGGCACCACGTGCGCGCACACGACTTCACCTTTGTCGGGATCGGGGATGGGGGTCACGGCCACTTGGCGGATGCCCGGGTGGCGCGACAGCAGCGCCTCGACCTCTTCAGGAAACACGCTGTAGCCCGACACCTTGATCATCTCTTTGATGCGGCCCTGCCATTGCAGGTAGCCGTCGGGCGAGACCTGGCCGATATCGCCGGTGCGCAGAAAGCCGTTGTGCAGGACGGCGCGCGTGGCCTCGTCGCGCTGCCAGTAGCCGCGGAACACGCCGGGGCTGCGGATGGTGATTTCGCCGGCCTGGCCGGGCGGCAGTTCGGCGCCGGTATGCGGGTCGACGATGCGTACCTCAGTCTGCGGGACGATCTTGCCGTGCCAACCCCAGCGCGGGGCATCGGCAGGCGTGATGGCGTCGCAGGTGTGGGTTTCCGACAGGCCATAGGCGGCTTCGTAGATGCGGCACTGGGGGCCGGCAAAAGCACGCCACTGCTCGGCAATGGCTTCGGTCAGCGTGACACCGAAACTGGTGCATGGGTTGGCCACCAAGGATTCCATGCGGTATTGCGCCGCGTCCGGATGCGCCATGACCGCCAGGTTCATTGGCGTCATGCTGTACCAGCGTGTCACGCGGTAGCGGTCGATGGCCTGCAGCACGGCCAGGGGATCGAACCGATAAAGCAGGATGGTCGTCGCACCGGAATACAGCATCACGTTCATGCCCATCAGCATGCCCGCGATATGCGACAGCGGCGCCACCGCCAGCATCACGTCCGAAGCGTGGATCCCGCTGACCTGCACCGTAACGGCGGTCTTATACAGCGCGTTGCGATGCGTAAGCATGGCGCCCTTGGGGCGGCCGGTGGTGCCAGATGTGTAGACCATCAGCGCAACGTCGTCCAGGCTCACCTGGATGGCAGCCACGGCGTCGCGCTCGGCCACATCCACGGGCTCAGCCATCAGCTGCATCAGATCAAGTTGCGCGGCGCCCGGCTTGTTCTTGAGCGGCGGTGCAGACGAGGCATCGGCGGCAATCAGCTCGGGCGGCACGGCCAGCGCCTTGCGGCACGCGGGCTGCGAAGGCTGCAGATCGGCATAGCGCGTGGTGATGACGGTCGTGACCGACGTGCCCGGCCGGGCGGCCTCGACAATCGGCATCAGGTCTGCCGCCGCCACCAGAATCTTGGCGCCGCAATCGGCCAGTTGGTCACGCAGTTCGTGCTGACGCGACAGCGGCCCGCAGGGCACGACGATGCCGCCCAGCTTGGCCGTGGCCAGATGGGCCACGATGGCTTGCGGACAGTTGTGCAGAAACAGCGCAACGCGATCGCCGCGTGTCACGCCCAGTCGCTGCAACTGCACCGCCAGCCGCGTTGAGGCCTGATCCAGCTCGCGCCAGCAGATCGTGCGGCCGTACCACAACAGGGCGATGCGCTCGGGCGTCTGCTGCGCATGGAGGGCGCAATACCGGTGCAGCGGCATCTCGCCCGCCAGATAGTTGACCGGTTCACGGTTCTGGATGGTCATGTGGTGTCTCCTCGGCCGCCGGCATCGCAAGGCGACACATCGGCCCTGATGGCTGCCCTCGTTGCGGGGCGCTCATGCGGGTCAGGGTTCGCGGCATCCATTGTTCGAGTATGGCGAAGCCATCTGGCCACCGCCGCACCGATTTGCGCAAAACCGCGTTCCACCCATGATTTGGGTCAAACATGACCTCGCGCAAGACGAATCCCCAAAAAAAATCTACCGCTCGGTATAGAGTCTCGGCGCAAATCTGCTGTTGCGTCAATCGGTGAGAAGTCGGATACGCAGCCCTGGCAATAAAACATCGCAAACACAACTGGGACAGGATTCTCACATGAGCGTGTACTCACATTCAAGGATTGCCCCTAGGCAGTGAATTGCTTGTGCCACTATTAAACATTTGCTGTCACGACAGATTTGTTCTATTTTTGACAACAAATTATGTGAGAGGCTGGAATGGATCGTTTGCAGTCGATGCGGGTGTTTTCCAAGGTGGTGGAGCTTGGCAGCTTCGCCCGGGCGGCCCAGCATCTGTCGATGAGCAATGCCGTGGTCACGCGTTACGTGGCCGACCTTGAGGCGCATCTCGGCACGCGCCTGCTCAACCGCACCACGCGCAGCCTGTCGCTGACCGACGTGGGCGAAACCTACCTGCAGCGCTGTGCGCAGATCCTGCTCGACATTGACGAGGCGGAATCGCTGGCCACTTCGCGCAGCCAGGCGCTGGTCGGTGGCCTGCGCATCGTCGCCCCCGTCATGTTCGGACTGCACGTGCTGCCGATGCTGCTCGCACGCTTTCAGCAGCTCTATCCCGAAGTGACGTTTGACGTGGCGTTGTCCGACCGCCCGATCGACATCGTCGAGGATGGCCGCGACGTCGGCATCATGGTCTCGGAACTTGGCCTCGGCTCGCACCTGGTCGCACGCCGCATGATTTCCGCCGAGATGGTCATGGCGGCCACCCCGGCCTACCTCCGCCAGCATTCCACGCCGCAGCGCGCCGAAGACATTGCCGAGCACCGCGTCATTGCGATGTGGCACCCGCAACTGCGTCACGAGTGGGAGATGAGCACCGTCGACGGCCAGTCGATTTCGGTGCCGGTGCAGCCCTCGCTCGTCACGAGCAATGCCGAACTGATGCACCGCGCCGTGCTCGCCGACATGGGCATCGCGATTCTGTCGTCGTACATGGCCCGGCCGGATTTGGAGTCCGGACGCCTGGTGCGCGTGCTGCCGCAATACAAGCTGCCGCATCGGTCGCTGTCGCTGGTGTACCCGAGCCGCAAGTTCCTGCCGACAAAGGTGCGCACGTTCATCGATTACATGCTCGCCCAGGCGATGGAGGTCAAGCACAGCGAGGCGCGCGCCGGCCGAGGCCTGAGCGAAGCCGCATAAGCCAAACTGCATCGCCATCGCTAAAGCAAAACGGGAGGACAGTGTCCTCCCGTTTGCGTTGGTGCCTGCGAAACCGCGATCAGGTTTCGCTGGTGCTTTCCTCGTCAGCCTCGGTTTCAGTGGCTTTCTTGCGCGCCGGGGCCTTCTTGGCGGCCGTCTTGCTTGCGGTCTTGGCCGGCGCCTTCTTGGCGGCAGGCGTTTTAGCCGCAGCGGTCGTCTTCTTCGCCGCGGTCTTGGCGCCGGGCTTGCCCTTGCCTTCGCCGCGCGGCTCGAATTCGAAGCCGATCTTGCCGTCCGGCTGCTTGACCAGGAACGCCTTGAAGTTGCGGCCCGTGCGCGCCGACTTGAAGCCGGTCAGCAGATCGGTCTTGCCCTCGGCCAGCAGCTTGGCCAACTGCTCGCGGCTGATCTCCTGCTGCAGGATGATCTTGCCGGTGGTGAAGTCGCAGGTCTTGGGCTGCGCCACAGCGTTTTCGCAGACGTACTTCAGGCCGTGCTCGTAGACGCTGCCGTTGCACTTCGGGCAGTGGCCGACGCTTTCCTGGCCGGAGAAATCGACCGGCTCGCCATCGTCTTCATCGTTCTGGCCGAAGTCGAACTCCATCTTCCAGTGACCGTCTTCCTGCGCCAGCTTGAGGATGGCGGCAAACGGCCGGCCCATCTTGCTGCGGAAGCCCTGCAGCGGGCCGATGGTCTTGTTGGTCAGCAGCTCTTCCACCTCGTCCAGCTCGAACTGGCGGCCACCCGGAATCTTGCTGATCGAGAAGTCGCAGTGGCTGCAGGCGAAGCGGCGGTAGTTTTCCTTGACCACGTGGCCGCATTGCGGGCACGGCGTAGAAAGCGTTGCGTAGTCGCCGGGGATGGTGTCGCTGTCGTATTCCTTCGCGCGTTTGACGATCTGCTGCGTCATCTGCGCGATCTCGCGCATGAATTCGTCGCGCTCCAGCTGGCCACGCTCGATGAGGGAAAGCTTGTGCTCCCAGCCGCCGGTCAACTCCGCCTGCGTCAGTTCTTCCACACCGAGGCCACGCAGCAGCGTCATCAGCTGGAACGCCTTGGCGGTCGGGATCAGTTCGCGGCCTTCGCGCACGAGGTACTTTTCCGTCAGCAGCCCTTCGATGATGGCCGCGCGGGTGGCTGGCGTGCCCAGGCCCTTGCCTGCCATGGCTTCGCGCAACGCATCGTCGTCGACGAGCTTGCCGGCGCCTTCCATGGCGGAGAGCAGCGTCGCTTCGTTGTAGCGTGCGGGCGGCTTGGTGGTGAGGCCGACCGGCTCGATCTTGTCCGTCTTGACCTTCTCGTCCTTGGCGACCGGCACGAGGTTGGCATCTTCGCCTTGCGCCTCGCGGCCGTACACGACCAGCCAGCCCGGGTTCACCAGCACCTTGCCTTCGGTCTTGAAGTGATGCCCGGCCACCTCGGTCACGCGCGTGGTGACCTGGTATTCGGCCGCCGGGAAGAACACCGCCAAGAAGCGGCGCACCACCAGGTCGTACAGCTTCTGCTCCGGCTCCGACAGATTCTTCGGTGCCTGCAGGGTCGGGATGATGGCGAAGTGATCGCTGATCTTGCTGTTGTCGAAGATCCGCTTGTTCGGCTTGACCCACTGGTTGGCGAGGATCTTCTTCGCGTGCGTCAGATAGTTGGGTGAGCTTTCGCCCAGCATGTCCAGCGTCTGCTTGACCGTGCCTAAGTAGTCTTCGGGCAGCGCGCGCGAATCGGTACGCGGATAGGTCAGCACCTTGTGCTTTTCATACAGCGCCTGCGCCAGGCCCAGCGTGTTCTTGGCCGAGAAACCGAAGCGGCCGTTGGCCTCGCGCTGCAGGCTCGTCAGGTCGAACAGCGCCGGCGACATCTGTGTCGACGGCTTCGATTCTTCCGTCACGGTGCCCGGCTTGTCGCGGCACGCAGCCACGATGCTCTTGGCCTCGGCCTCGCTCCACAGGCGCGAATCGCGTCGTTCGGGGTCGAACTCGTCCTTCTTGAACTTGGGGTCGAACCAGCGGCCTTCGTACAGGCCGGCGGCGGCGATGAATTCAGCGCGCACTTCCCAGTAATCGCGCGGGACGAAGCGTTTGATCTTCTCTTCGCGCTCCACCACGATCGACAGCGTGGGCGTTTGCACGCGGCCCACGGTGGTCAGGAAGAAACCGCCGCCCTTGCTGTTGAACGCGGTCATGGCGCGCGTGCCGTTGATACCGACCAGCCAGTCGGCCTCGGAACGGCAGCGTGCGGCATCTGCCAGCGGCATCATGTCTTCGTTGCTGCGCAGCTTGCCAAAGCCATCACGGATCGACTGCGGCGTCATCGATTGCAGCCACAGCCGCTTCACCGGCAGCTTGGTGTTTGCGTGTTGCGCGATCAGGCGGAAGATCAATTCACCTTCGCGCCCCGCGTCACAGGCGTTGATCAGGCCTGTCACGTCCTTGCGCTTGATCAGGCGTGTCAGCACCTTCAGGCGCGATTCCGACTTGGCGATCGGGCGCAGATCAAAGTGCGGCGGGATCACCGGCAGATGAGCGAAGCTCCATTTGCCGCGCTTGACTTCGTATTCATCGGGCGCAGCAATCTCGACCAGGTGGCCGACCGCCGACGAGAGGACGTAGTCGTCGCTCTCAAAGTACTCGTCGTGCTTGGTGAAGCCACCCAGCGCGCGCGCGATATCAGCGGCGACCGACGGTTTTTCGGCAATGATGAGAGCCTTGGACATGTGAGCGGATCCTGGCGATCGCAAGTAATCGGGTAAAGAAGAAGTCGCTTTTCTATAGCGACCGTTCGCGTGTTTTTTTTAGAGTCTTATGGCAACGCCTGCCGACTTCAAGTGCCGCGGGCGCTTGTCAGCGCGCCCGTTGGGAGGCCATCAATCACCGGTCGGTCCCAAATTTGGCCGCCAATCATAAGCGCGGTTCCTTTTCAGGCGCAATAGAGTGGCGCATGCATCGCTTAGTGTTGTCAAGACCAGCGATCACGCCAATTCCAGCAGCCAGCCTCGCAAGTCCGGGGCCGATGGCACCGCCGGAGCAACGCCCAGATCACGCGAAAGCAATCCCTCAACAACACCTGCGTGAGGCAAGACAGGGCCGAAAAACAACACATCGTTCCCACGCTGCACCAGCAGGGTCGGAAAGTTTTCGACGTCGTAATCGCCAAGCGCATCGGCGTGGTCTTCCACATCGACCCAGACAAAGCAGCATTCCGGATGCCGCTCGGCGAGTTCGGTGAAGGTCTTGCGATAGCTGCGGCACGTGCCGCACCACTCGGCGCACAGGCACGCCACCAGCAGTTGCCCCAAGCGCATGCGCGCGTGCAGCGTGGCGGCGTCGATGTCAGGCGAGAGCAGTGGCATGAAAAAAGGCGCTAAGCGACCAGCGGGGTGACGAAGGGGTCGCGCTTATTGTAGGCACGCTTTCACGGAAGCCGCAGGAAGCGCCCGCCGGGCTGACGCTCAACGCGGCCATCCAGCTCCAGCGCCAGAAGCTGTGCGGATAGCGGAGCAGCAGCCTGACCGGTGCGCTCGCACAAGGTATCCAGATCGACGGGATCGAAACCGAGCGCGTCGAGTAGCGCCGTTTCAGCGGCACTCGGCGCCGCCCGGACGGGAGCCGGCACAGCCTCGGCTACCTGGACCGTGGCCGCGCGCGTCGCACGTTTGGCCGGCGCAGCAGCACGCCCCCAGCCAAGTTCATCGAGGATATCGGCGGCGGTTTCCACAAGCTTGGCGCCTTGCTTGATCAGCAGATGGCAACCCTTGGCCAGTGGCGAATGGATCGACCCCGGAATCGCAAACACATCGCGCCCCTGCTCGGCCGCCAGCCGCGCGGTGATGAGCGAGCCGGACTGCGCCGCCGCTTCCACCACCAGCAGCCCGCGCGCCAAACCCGAGATCAGACGATTGCGGCGTGGGAAATTCTCGGCGCGTGCGCCCATCCCCAGCGGGTATTCAGAGATGATCACGCCAGCCTCGGCAATGCGATGCGCCAGCGCCCGATTGCGGGCCGGGTAAACAATATCGAGCCCCGTACCCACGACTGCGATGGTGCTCCCCGGGCCTGCAAGCGCGCCTTCATGCGCCGCCGCGTCAATGCCGAGCGCCAGGCCTGACACGATCGTCACGCTCGCTGCCGACAGCGCCTGGGAAAACGCCCGCGCGTTGTCGATGCCGGCTGCCGTGGCGCTGCGCGCGCCCACCACGCCCACCGCTGCGGCGCGCAGCAAGGAGGCGTCACCCTTGGTGTACAGCAAGGTCGGCGGGTCCGGCAGTTCGAGCAGGCGGGGCGGGTAGCCGCGATCGGCCAGCGTGAAGATGGCATTGCCGGGCTCGTTCACCCAGGCGACGGTACGCTCGATCAGCGCCGCAAGCGTGTCGTCGGGCTCGGCGAGCACCGCGCGCGCTTGCCGCTCGGGCAGCACCTTGGCGAGCGCGGCATATGGCTGGGCAAAGATGTCTTGCGGTAAGCCGAAGGCCGCGAGCAACTGCCGCGCAGCAACGGGACCAACGCTGGGGGTTTCAGTCAGACGCAGCCACGCGGCCAGTTCGGCCGGATCGCGCGTACAGGAGAGGGAAGCTGTCGAATCGGCCGCGGCGGGCGCCGCGACCTGGGATGCATCGGTCAAATCAAGGACTGCGTTAGCGCGTAGTTCAAGGTTGCGGCGACATCGGGTTGCTGACGCTGTCGCCCACTTCCACGGCGTTCGATGCGTCCGTCACCAGCGCATAGGCCACGTGCGGGAACACACGGAACACGAAGGCCAGGCCGTAGCGCTCAGCGGGCAGTTGCACGGCCTCGTTGCCGGCCGTCGCGTCTTTCACGACGGAGCCAGCGCGCGCCAGCGACAGCACGTGGCCCGGCTCAAGCCCCTGCTGGCTGCCGATGTTCAGCACAACCACCTGGTCGGTGCCGCCAAAGCGCACGCCGCCGGTGACCTTGGCGACCGCGCCGTGCACGTCGCCTTCCGGCGCATGCGGCACATAGCGCACCGGCACGCGCGGGGGCAGCGGCATCAGTTGCGAGCCGACGCCCATTTCTTCCTTGGACGACAGCACTTCCATCTTGGTGACCGCCTGCGGGCCGGTCGCCGCGCGCACCACGCGCAGCGTGCCAAGGAAGTCTGCTTCATAGCCGAGCACGTTGCCGGTCACCGGGTCCTTGAGCGGCCGGACCGGGCGATACGCCTGCCATTCGGCGCCGGCTTGGCCGCCTTCACCTGCGGGCAAACCGCGGGCGTAGGCGTTTTCGCCCTTGCCCAGATAAACACGGCCCTCGGGCAGCGAGAAGATGCGCGCCGGCGTGGCCAGCGTTTGTTCATCCACCACGATAGGCTGGGTCAGGAAGGGCTCGATGGCGGCGGAAGGAATGCTGGAGATGGCGTCGCCATCCTGTCCCGACACGCGGGTATGCGGCGACAGGCGCACCGTGCTGCCATCCGCCGATGCCGGCGAACTCGACAGCCAAGCACGACCATTGGCGTGATGCAGATACAGGATCTGGCCCGGATAGATCAGATGCGGGTTGCGGATCTGCTCGCGGTTCATGCCCCACAGCTCGGGCCAGCGATAGGGCCGCTTGAGGTACTTGCCCGAGATTGCCCACAGCGTGTCGCCACGGCGCACGGTGTACTGCGCGGGCGCGGTGGCGGACAGTTCGGATTCGGGGATGCCCGCTTGGGCAGCCGTCGCGGCCTGCGCCTGTTGCGCCGGCGTCACAGTGCGCTCGGCGGCGTGGGCGGCGCCCATGCAGAAAAGCGCTGCCGCGGCAACCGCCGACAGGGCGCAAACGTAAGGCTGGCGCGCTTTCGTGGCGGTTTGCATGGCGGGCTGAGAGAGCATCGGTGTGTTACGATGGCGCATTATTCTATGAAGAATCGGCGAGTGGTCCGCGTGCCTGTTCGACGCCTCACCGCCGCAGCTGTACGCAGTTCTGCGTCGCAGCAAGAGGGGTATGACATCCAACATTCGTCAGGCTTTTTCCTAAGCCATGTGGCGGATAGCGCCCCCGATTCTGCATGACATTCCAAGCGATCGCAATTGAAGGCAACCCCTCGTTAGCGTGGCCTTCTGCAACCGTTGTTGCCAAGCATCATGGCCCTACTGAATATCCTGCAATACCCTGATCCGCGGCTGCACAAAGTCGCCAAGCCTGTCGCCGTTGTCGATGACCGCATCCGCAAACTCGTGGCGGACATGGCCGAGACCATGTACGAGGCGCCCGGCGTTGGCCTGGCCGCCACGCAGGTCGACGTGCACGAGCGCGTGATCACCATCGACGTGTCGGAATCGCGCGACGAACTGCGCGTGTTCATCAACCCGGAGATCATCTGGGTAAGTGATGAGCACAAGGTCTGGGACGAAGGCTGCCTGTCGGTGCCCGATATCTACGACAAGGTCGACCGTCCGGCCCGCGTGCGCGTGCGCGCACTGAACGAAAAGGGTGAAACCTTCGAGCTGGAGGCAGACGACCTGCTGGCGGTGTGCATTCAGCACGAGATGGATCACCTGATGGGCAAGGTCTTCGTCGAATACCTCTCGCCGCTCAAGCAGACGCGCATCCGCTCCAAGCTCAAGAAGCACCAACGCGACGCGGTACCGCAGCGTTGAACGCGTTCCCATGCCTGCCGACGCCGGTGCGCCCCCTCGCTCCATCCCGCTGATGCCGATCGCTCCCGCAGACGCAGGCACGCACGCCAGCCCGCGCCGCCTGTCGGCACTGCTGGTGCGGCATTGGCGTGCCGTCGTCCTGCTGATGCTGTGCGCGTATTTCGTTGCGGGCACGTTCTGGCGCGCACCCTGGAAGGCCGACGAGCCGTATTCCTTCGGCATCGTCATCAACATCATCGAGCGTGGCGACTGGGTCGTCCCCAACGTCGCCTTCGAGCCGTTCGTCGAAAAACCCCCGCTGATGTACTGGACGGGCGCGCTGGCCGCGCTGGCGCTGCCCGACATGCCGCCGCACGAAGCGGTGCGCGTGGCGGTGCTGTTCTGGATGGCGCTGACGTGCTGGGCCGTCTGGCGCACGGCGCGCCTGCTGCGCAGCGAAGCGCGCGACTGGCGCTTGCGCGTCGGCGCAGACCTCGCGCGCGGACGGCCTGGGCTGACCC
>NZ_JBGLYZ010000068.1:0-12735 GCF_047304345.1 Ralstonia sp. Ralssp135 | reverse complement strand
CGTCGGACGCGTTCTTCCTGTGGCTGATGATCAAGACGGTCTACTCGTGGACGTACAGCCACGGCTTGCGCGCGGTGCCCGAGACGTGGTGGTCATTCGTGTTGCTCTTGCTGCTGCAGGATTTTCTGTACTACTTCTTCCACCGCGCGAGCCATCGCGTGCGCTGGATGTGGGCCTCGCATGTAACGCACCACTCGTCGGAAGGCATGAACTTTTCGACGGCGTTCCGCCAGAGCCTGACCTATCCGATTTCTGGTATGTGGCTGTTCTGGATTCCGCTTGCCTGGATCGGCTTTACGCCGGACTGGGTGATCCTCGCCGTGGGCCTGAACCTGGCATTCCAGTTCTTCGTGCATACGCGGCTGGGTGCGCTGGATTCGCGCTACGCCGGCTTCTGGCGCTGGCTCGGGCAATACGTGAATACGCCGTCGGTGCATCGCGTTCACCACGCCAAGAACCCGCAGTACATCGACCGAAACTACGCCGGCGTGCTGACCATCTGGGATCGCATGTTCGGCAGCTTCGTGCCAGAGGAGGACGCGCCCGTTTTCGGCATCACGCGGCAAGTCCACACGCACAACCCGATCACCCTCACCTTCCACGAATGGCGCGACATGTGGGCAGACGTGTTCCGCGATCGGGACATTCGCTACCTGTGGAAACCGCCCGAGTGGCGCAGCCCGCGCGCTGCGGGAACGGTCGAGGCGATGCCGCTCACATGAACGGCGGCCCGAAGCGCGTGGCGACGCGATCAGTGGAATCGAACAGATCCCGCAGGACGGCGCTGGTGCACGTCGGCTGCACGTACAGGTAAAACGCCACTTCCGGCAGTCGCGGCAGGCCATCTGCTTCGGTCAGCACACGCATGTTGGCGTCGAGCAATTCGGTCGTGCGCGCCGTCACGCCCAGCCCCGCGCTAATCGCAGCCTTGATGCCCGTCAGCGTGGGCGACAGATAACTCGTGCGCCATGGAATGTGGTGCGCATCCAGGCATTCGATCGACAGCTGACGGAACAGGCTCAGTTCGTCGGCCATGACCAACGGCACCGGCGCGGCGGGGTTGAAGATGAAATCTTCCGCGCAGATCCACACCATCGGCGACGTGCGCAGCTTGATACCGGGAAAAGCATCGTCATAGCGGGTGGAGATCGCCAGATCGAGCGTCTTGTCGCGCAACGCGTCCATCAGGAACGGGCTGCGACCAACGTTGATTTCCATCTGCAATTCTGGCGACAGCTTGGACAACCGCCGCAGCAGATTCGGCAAGATCGAATCGGCCACGTCATGCGGTGAGCCGATGCGGATTTTCTCGATCGGGCCGCCCGTCTGGATCACCTGCACGGCCTGGTCGTTGAGCGCCAGGATCTTGTGCGCATAGGCGACAAGCCGCACGCCATCGGGCGTCATCATCTTGTGGCGGCCGCGCTTCTCGAACAGCGCGCAGCCCATTTCCTCCTCCAGCCGCTGCATCTGCTGCGTGACCGCAGACTGCGTGCGCCCCACCCGTGCCGCTGCCGCGGCAAACGTCTCGTGCTGCGCAATCGCTACGAATGTGCGCAGCAAATCGATGTCCAGATTTCGCATCTCGATCCCGATACTTCAGAAACCCTAATCAATTCCAACCAAGAATTAAATTGTTCTGCGCAATTCTGGCCGATAACCTGCCGGAAATACAAATAACACTGAACGAACAATACGTTCAGACAGACACCTGAGCCGCGGGGAAGCGCGGTCCGACATTGAATCGGTTTCATACAAAGGAGGAACACCATGTGGGTATGGAAATGGGCACAAGCCGCGGCGACGCTCACCTTGGGCACGCTGGGCGTGGCAGGAGTGGCGCACGCCGATGCGCTGACGGACATCAAATCTCGCGGCACGCTGGTCTGCGGCACCCAGAACGCCAGCGAGCCTTACGCCTTTCCCGACGCCGCCACGCGGCAGATCGTCGGCTTTGACGTGGATGTGTGCAGCGCGTTGGCCAAGGGTCTGGGCGTCAAGCTGGAGCACCGCGCGCTGTCAACCGACGCACGCATTCCCGAACTGAAGACACATCGCGTGGATGTGCTGGCCGCTGCTGTGGCGTGGATGCCGGCGCGCGCCGCGCAAGTCGATTTCAGCAACCAATATTTCGTTGCGCCGATCCGCGTGCTGGTGCGCGCTGATTCGCCCATCCAGACGCTCGATCAGCTTGCCAACAAGAAGATCGCCGCATCCGAAGGTTCAAGCTCGGCAGCGGTGTCAGTCACGCGCCTGCCGGATTCGCGCTTGCTGACATTCCACGATATTTCGTCGGCGTATCTCGCTTTGCAGCAAGGCAAGGTCGATGGGCTGGTGGCGGGGCAACTGGTGCTGGCCCGCTTTGCCAACGAGGCGGCACAAAAAGGCGGCCAGCAATATCGCCTGCTGACCGCGCCCGTGTACGAAGAGCGCTGGGGCGTGGTGACGAACAAGAACGAGCCCGCGCTCATGGCGGCCGTCAACAAGGTGCTGGCGGATTACGACCAGTCCAGCGGCCTGCAGACGAGCTTCGACAAGTGGCTCGGCGCCAAGTCGGTCTACAAGTTCTCGCGCGACTACAAGGTCGAACCGATCAAGCCGCAGTAAGCCCAGGGCGGCCGACATGTTCGATCTCTCGTTCCTGCTCGAAGACGGCTATCTGCGCCTCTTGCGAGACGGCATCCTGACCACGCTGCGTCTGTTTGTCGTCTCGGGCCTGCTGGCCATCGCCGTTGGTGTTTCACTGGCAACGCTGCGTGCGCTGCCGGTGCGCGTGTTCAAGGCGTTCGTCATCGTGGTTGTCGAATACCACCGCAACGTGCCGATGCTGGTGCAGATCCTGGTGTGGTATTTCGGCGTCCCGCAGTTGCTGCCGGAATCGCTCAAGGTATGGATCAACGCCGGCAACACCGAGTTCCTCTTCGCCGCGATTGCCCTGGCGCTGAACTCGGGCGCGTTCATCTCCGAAGACCTGCGATCGGGCCTGCGTGCGATCCCGCATACGCAGCAGGAGGCGGCGTGGTCGATCGGGCTGACGCATCTGCAGGCGCTGCGTTACGTGATCCTGCCGCAGGGGATTCGCGTGGCGCTGCCCGCGCTGCTCAACCAGGCGCTGTTGCTGTTCAAGAACAGCTCGCTGGCGATGGCCATCGGCGTGCACGAATTGCTCTACCGCACGCGGCAGATCGACAACCTCACCTTCCGCACGTTTGACGTGTTCCTCGTCGCCACGCTGCTATATCTGCTCGGCACGCTTGCGCTGATGTCGCTGTCGGATCGCGTTGCCAAGCGTCGTACGACGCCACTGGGGGTCTGACGCATGCTTGAAATCCTGCATGACTATCTGGCGTTGTTCCTGGTCGGGTCGTGGCCGAACGGGCCACTGGGTGGCGTGGCGGTGACGCTGGTGCTTTCGGTGCTGGGCTTGGTGATGTCGTTCCCGATTGCAGTGCTGATCGGTCTGGCACACGTGAGCCCTTGGCGCTGGCTGCGTCGTATTGCCGGTGTTTGGTCTCGCCTGGTGCGCGGCATTCCGCTGCTGATGATCATCTTCTGGGCGTACTTTGCGGTGCCGCTGCTCGTGGGCAAGGAAGTGTCGGCGTTCACCACGGCGGTCTGCGCGATCATCGTCTATGAGAGCGCATTCCTCTCGCAGATCGTACGTGCGGGGCTGGAGGGCCTGCCGCGCGGACAGATGGAAGCCGCGCGCTCGAATGGCCTGTCCTGGCTGCAGAGCATGCGCTACGTGCAACTGCCGCAAGCGCTGACCAACATGCTGCCGTCGATCGTCAACCAGTTCGTGTCGATCATCAAGGCAACGTCGCTCGCCTATGTGATTGGCGTGCCGGAGCTGACGTACTCAGCGGCGCAGGTCAACACCATCACGCTGACCAAGCCGCTGGAGACCTTCCTCGTGCTGGCAGCCTTCTACTTCGTTTTGTGCTTCGCCATCTCCCGCTTCGCGGGGCAGCTGGAGCGCCGCATTGCCCGCCATCGCGCGGGGCTTGCCTAGGAACAAACCCTTGCCGGAGACAACATCCCATGCTGGCATTTGAAAACGTCGATAAGTATTACGACGACTACCACGCGCTCAAAGGCATCAGCGCCACCATCGAACGCGGTGAAGTCGTTGTGGTGTGCGGCCCCTCGGGCTCGGGCAAATCCACACTGATCCGCACGGTCACGCGGCTGGAGGGCATCCACGGCGGATGCATCCGCTTTGAAGGGTGCGATGTCCATGCACGCGATGTGCGCGTCAACCAATTGCGTGCACGCATTGGCTTCGTGTTCCAGAACTTCAACCTGTTCCAAAACCTGTCGGTGCGGCAGAACCTGATTCTCGGGCCGACCAAGGTGCTCGGTCTGTCGCGCGACGAAGCGACGGCGCAGGCCGAAGCGCTGCTTGCCAAGGTCGGCCTTGCCCACAAGATCGATGCGATGCCCGCGAACCTCTCGGGCGGCCAGCAGCAGCGCGTGGCCATTGCGCGGGCGCTGGCGATGAAGCCACCCCTCATGCTGTTTGATGAGCCGACCAGCGCGCTCGACCCCGAGATGGTGCAAGAGGTTCTGCACGTGATGCGCGCGCTGGCAGACGACGGTCTCACGATGATGATCGTCACCCACGAGATGGGCTTCGCGCGTGATGTGTCCAGCCGTGTCTGGTTCATGGACCAGGGCGAGTTGCTGGAGGACTCGCCGCCCGACCAGTTCTTCAGCCGACCGAAGCACGCGCGTGCGCAGCGCTTTCTGCAAGACGTCCTGCGGCCTGCGCCGCGCATTGCCGAACTCGTCGCCTGACACCAACAACGATAACAACGCCACGTAACACAACAAGGCGCCCCCATACCTCAGGAGAATCCACCCATGTCCACATCTCTTCCTCAGCAACGCCAAGCGGCAGTCAATGATGCGATTGCCGCCATGAAAGCCGCACTCGCACCCGAAGGTGAAACGCGTCCCGCGCTCGCGGAGGTGCTCGAACAGGTCAAAGGCCTCGCCGCGCGCACGGAGTTCTGGCAGGAAACCGACTTCCCGCCTCCCAGCGACGGCGAGCTGCAAGCCCGCTACCTGATCCACGAAGATGCAAACCAGACCTACGCGCTGTACCTGAATGTCATGCGCCCGGGCAAGAAGATCACGCCGCACAACCACACCACGTGGGCCTGCATCGCCGCCGTGGACGGCACGGAATACAACTA
Source organism: Ralstonia sp. Ralssp135 (assembly GCF_047304345.1). Classification (NCBI taxonomy): domain Bacteria; kingdom Pseudomonadati; phylum Pseudomonadota; class Betaproteobacteria; order Burkholderiales; family Burkholderiaceae; genus Ralstonia; species Ralstonia sp. Ralssp135. The sequence continues at coordinate 7,537 of NZ_JBGLYZ010000068.1, read as the reverse complement.
TGTCTACCGCCGCACCGACGACCGCGCCACGCCCGGCGTCGGGACGCTGGAAATGACCGACACCGTCGTCGTCGAACCAGGTACCGGCATCGCGCTGGCGGCCGAAGACATCCACGCCGTCGAGATCAAGGGCGAGGCGCCGATCCGCCATCTGCACATGTACGGACGCGCGCTCGAAACGCTGACCGAGCGCATTACGTTCGACCTGGCGACCGGCCGCTACCAGACCATGGGCATCGGCGTGAAGACGCGCCGCTAACCGCCCAGCCTCAACCCGAATCGCGTTGCCTGCAATCCGCGCTGCGTGCGCGGAGGGGCGCGCTCACCCTTTTGATTCGCTTCGCATCGATATGACATCGTTCGTTACCGCCCAGACCCTGAAAGCGTGGCTGCACGACGGCGCCGAGATTGCGCTGTTCGACGTGCGCGAGCACGGCCAGTACGGTGAAGCCCACCTCTTCTACGCCATCCCGCTGCCGTACAGCCGTCTTGAGATCGATGCCCCGCGCCTCGCGCCCCGCCGCGCAGTGCGCATGGTCGTTTATGACGACAACGATGGCGTTGCCGACCGCGCGGCCGAACGCCTGAGCGCCGTCGGCTACACCAACGTGCACGTGCTGCAAGGCGGCGCACAAGGCTGGACGCACGCAGGCTTCACGCTATTTGCCGGCGTCAACGTACCATCCAAAACCTTCGGCGAACTCGTCGAGATGGCGTACCACACGCCACGCGTCACCGCGCGCGAGCTTGCGGCCATGCGCGAACGCGGCGACGACGTCGTCATCGTCGACGGCAGACCCGTCAGCGAATACCTGAAGATGACGATCCCGTCGTCGATCTGCTGCCCGAACGGCGAACTTGGGCTGCGCATCCGCGAGCTTGTCCCCGATGCAACCACGCCGATCGTCGTCAACTGCGCGGGCCGCACACGCAGCATCATCGGCGCGCAAACGCTGATCAACCTGGGCATCCCCAACCCGGTGATGGCGCTGGAGAACGGAACGCAAGGCTGGTACCTCGAAGACCTGCCTCTGGAGCACGGCAGCACGCGCCGTTATCCCGACGTCGTGACGCCCGCTACCGTCAAGGACATGCGCGAGGCCAGTCAGCAACTCGCCGCCCGCTTTGCAGTGCCCGAGGTCGATGCAGAATCGCTCGCACGTTGGGGTGCACACGACGAACACAGCGTCTTCCTGTGCGATGTCCGTACCCCCGAGGAATTCGCCAGCGGCAGCCTGCCAGGTGCACAGCATGCACCGGGCGGCCAGTTGATCCAGGCAACCGATCAGTACGTCGGCGTGCGTCATGCCCGCCTCGTGCTCTTCGACGCCGACGGCGTGCGGGCGCCAATCGTTGCGAGCTGGCTGCGGCAACTCGGCCACGATGCCTATGTGCTGCGCGAGGGATTGAACAGCAACGCGAGCCTGCCGGTGGCCCCAACCGCGTTGCCGCAACCGTTACCGGAAATCAGTGCGCAAGCGCTCTCCACCGCGCTCGCGGCCGGCACCGCACACGTGATCGACTTGCGCCCCAGCATGGCCTTCCGCCGCGCCCACGTGCCTGGCGCCACATGGGCCATTCGTCCGCGCTTGCCGGCCCTGGCCGCCGACCGCGATACCGTGTTGATCGCTGACGACCCGCGCATCGCAGCACTCGCGGCGGCAGATTTGGGCACGGGCGCGCCGCATGCCGCATCGCGTCTAAAGTTGCTCGCCGGAAGCGTCGCCGCGTGGACTGCTGCCGGCTACGTCACCGAAGGTTCCGAGAACGTCCCGCCCGACGCCGATTGCATCGACTATCTCTTCTTCGTGCATGATCGGCATGACGGCAACAAGGCTGCGGCAAGGCAATACCTGGCCTGGGAAACCGGCCTGCTCGCCCAGCTCGATGCGCAAGAACTTGGCGCCTTTCGCGTGGGCGCTGGTGCCGCGCAGTCATGACGCTCAACCCTCGAGGCCCACGCACCATGTCATCGCAGAAAACCGAGCCACGGCTGGCAACCCGAGTCGCAACACGCCTCGTCAAGGGTGGCACATCGCCCGCCTTTGAAGGCGGCCGAGCCGTCAACCCGCCCGTCGTGCGCGCCTCCACCGTGTTGTTCGAGTCGATGGACGAGATGAACGACGCGCGCCGCCGTCGCGGCACCGAACGCATGTTTACCTACGGCGCGCGCGGCAACCCGACGGGCTTTGCGCTGGAAGACGTTGTCGCGCAACTCGAAGGCGGCTATCGCACGCGGCTCTTCCCGACTGGCCTGGCCGCCATTTCGATGGTTTTCCTGGCCTTCGCCCGCCCGGGTGATCACGTCTTGATTGCCGATTGCGTCTACCAGCCGCTGCGTCATTTCGTCGATACGTTCCTGCGCCCCTGGGGCGTGGAGGTGACGTATTTCTGCGCCGACGGCAGCGATGTCGCACAGCAGCTCAAACCGACGACCAAGCTCGTCTACGTGGAATGCCCCGGCTCGCTCGTCTATGAGATGTGCGATCTGCCCGCGCTGGCTGAGATTGCGCATCGCCATGGGGCCCTGGTCATCGCCGACAACACGTGGGGCTCGGGTCTGCAATACCGCCCGCTCACACTGGGTGCCGACGTATCGATCATGGCGGCAACCAAGTATCTGAGCGGCCACTCCGACGTGATGATGGGCACGGTGACCACCACACAGGCGTGCTGGCAAACGCTCGCCACGATGAGCGACGCCCAAGGCGTGGCTGTCAGCCCCGACGATGCCTACCTCGTGCTGCGCGGCACGCGCACGCTGGCCGCGCGCCTTGCCATGCACGAACGCAACGCGCTTGAGATTGCGCGCTGGCTTGTGGCGCGTCCGGAAGTGGCACGTGTCTTTTGCCCCGCGCTGCCGGAAGACCCCGGACACGCGCTGTGGCAACGCGACTGCAGCGGCACCAACGGACTGGTCTCGTTCGAATTCGCCCAAGCAGATGCGCAAATCGCCGGGCGCTTCGTCGATGCCCTCATGCTGTTTGGCATCGGCGCCTCATGGGGCGGCTTCGAGAGCCTTGCGACGGTCAGCAATGTGGCGGGCACCCGCACCTGCACGGATTGGTCCCGAGCCGGCCCGATCGTGCGCCTGCATATCGGACTGGAAGACCCGCAAGACCTGATCGACGATCTGGCACAAGCGTTCGCGCGCGTTCAGGCATAACGCCAGCGTCATCGCCGAGCAAAAAAAAAACGCCCCGAAATCTCGGGGCGTCGTTTTGGCAGATCGACTGGCGATCAGACCGCTTCTTCACGCGATGCGCGCTTGCGCTCGTGTTCCTTCAGGTGACGCTTGCGCAGGCGGATGCTCTTCGGCGTGACTTCCACCAGCTCGTCGTCGGCGATGAATTCCACCGCGTATTCCAGCGACATCTGAATCGGCGGCACCAGGCGCACAGCTTCATCGGTGCCCGACGCACGCACGTTGGTCAGCTGCTTGCCCTTGATCGGGTTGACGACCAGGTCGTTGTCACGGCTGTGGATGCCGATGATCATGCCTTCGTAAAGTGCATCGCCAGGCGACACGAACATGCGGCCGCGATCCTGCAGCTTCCACAGCGCGTAGGCCACGGCAGCGCCGTCGTCCTGCGAGATCAGCACACCGTTATGGCGCTCGCCCAGGTCGCCTTCCTTGACCGGGGAGTAGTCGTCGAAAATGTGGCTGATCAGGCCGGTGCCGCGCGTCAGCGTCAGGAATTCACCCTGGAAGCCGATCAGGCCACGGGCCGGAATACGGTATTCCAGACGCGTACGGCCCTTGCCGTCCGACGCCATGTCAAGCAGCTCGCCCTTGCGGCGGCCCAGCTCTTCCATCACACCGCCCTGGTGGCCGTCTTCCACGTCCACAGTCAGGCGCTCAAACGGCTCGCACTTCACACCGTCGATTTCCTTGAACACCACGCGCGGGCGCGACACAGCCAGCTCGTAGCCTTCACGGCGCATGTTTTCCACCAGAATCGTCAGATGCAGTTCGCCACGGCCCGACACTTCGAAGATCGTGTCGTCGCCGGTGTCCTTCACGCGCAGGGCCACGTTGGACTTCAGTTCGCGGTCCAGACGATCGCGCAGTTGGCGGCTCGTCACGAACTTGCCTTCGCGGCCAGCCAACGGCGAGGTGTTGACGCAGAAGTTCATCGTCAGCGTCGGCTCGTCCACCTTCAGCATCGGCAGGGCTTCCTGGGCGTCCGGAGCGCACACGGTGCAACCGATGCCCAGTTCTTCAATACCGTTGATCAGCACGATGTCGCCGGCTTCGGCTTCCTGCACCAGCTCGCGCTCCAGGCCGCGGAACTTCAGCACCTGGTTGATACGGCCCTTGATGGGGTTGCCTTCCGGACCGAACTTCACCACCACGTCCTGCAGCGGACGCACGCGGCCACGCGTAATGCGGCCCACGCCGATCTTGCCCACGTAGCTCGAGTAGTCCAGCGAGATGATCTGCAGCTGGAGCGGACCGTTCGGGTCGTCGTTACGCTGCGGCACCTTGTCGAGAATGGTCTCGAACAGCGGCTTCATGTCGCCTTCGCGCACGTCGTCGGTCAGACCGGCGTAACCGTTCAGGCCCGAGGCGTACACCACCGGGAAGTCGAGTTGGTCGTCGTTGGCGCCCAGCTTGTCGAACAGGTCGAAGGTCTGGTTGATCACCCACTCCGGACGCGCACCCGGGCGGTCCACCTTGTTGATCACGACGATCGGCTTCAGGCCCAGGGCCAGCGCCTTGCGCGTCACAAAACGCGTTTGCGGCATCGGGCCTTCCACGGCATCCACCAGCAGCAGCACGCCGTCGACCATCGACAGCACACGCTCCACCTCGCCGCCGAAGTCGGCGTGCCCCGGCGTGTCGACGATGTTGATGTGCGTGCCGTTGTATTCGACCGCGCAGTTCTTGGCCAGGATCGTGATGCCGCGCTCTTTTTCGATGTCGTTCGAATCCATCACGCGCTCGGCGATCTGCTCGTTCTCGCGGAACGTGCCGGCTTGGCGAAGGAGCTGGTCGACCAGTGTGGTTTTGCCGTGGTCAACGTGGGCAATGATGGCAATGTTGCGAAGCGCGCGCATGGGATGTGAACTCGAAAAGACGTGACACGAGCCCGGGACAGTACCCAAATTCAGCTCGCGGAATAACCTGACATTCTAGCATGCTGCGATGCGCAAGACATGACACTCCTTGACGAATCGATGAAGGAGCACAGTTCGAGTGCATCATAGATCACCGATTATTTCTAAAAATGGAATCGCACATTCAGTACCTTGCTGTTTGCTGCGCCGATTCGTATATTTGTCCGGACAATGATTGTGCATACATAAGATGTCCGAACAAACAAGACCCGCCACCGAAGTTGCTGCCGGAACGCTCTTCCGGGTGGAGGACTACCGCATGTGCGAAAGCGTGGGCTACCTCGTCGGGCGCGCCAAGACGGCGCTGTCCATGGCCATCGAGCAGGAAGTTGCCGCGATGGATGTGACGCATTCCCAGGCCAGTTGCCTGGTGCTGCTCGCCAACGGCCGATGCCAAACCGCTACCGATCTGGGCCGCGAATTGAACACCGACATCGGTTCGCTCACGCGCATGCTCAGCCGCATGGAAAAGCGCGGCCTGATCGAGCGCGTGCGCAGCGAGTCCGACCGCCGCGTCGTGCATCTGGAGGTGACGCAAGCCGGCCGTGACTTGGCTGACCGCATGCCAGCCATCTATACGCACGTGCTGAACCGTTTTTTTGCTGGCTTCACGCCGGGCGACGTCGATACGCTGCGCGAACTCCTCAAGCGCATTCTCGACAACGGCGCCGCCACGGAGGGGCACCGCGTGCGCCCCGCCGGCCACTGACGCCGCCCCGCTCGAATTGCACCTGCAGCACCGAACGCTTCCCGCCCCCTTGATCGCTTGACCCATCAAACAACATGAACGCCTTGAATTCCGCCCCTCAGGCACTTTCGCCCCTAAGCCGCGCCGGCAGTCCGCGCGCGCAATGGCCGGCACGCCTGGGTGTGGCGCTTTCCACCGTGACGCTGGCCGTGCTGGCTGGTTGCGCGAACCTCGGCAATTCGCACAGCACGCAGACGCTGACAACGCCGGGCCAGTTGGCGAGCGCGCAATCGTTGCCCTCTCAAGGCGGCCAGTGGCCGTCGCAGAATTGGGTCGATCAGTTCAACGATCCGCAACTGCGCGCGCTGGTGGATGAGGCCATCAAGGACAACCCGAACCTGCAAGTCGCCTTTGCCCGCGTGCGCGCTTCGCGTGCGATGGCCGATGTGGTGCGCGGCAATCTGTATCCGAGCGTCGGTCTCGATGCCGACATGACGCGTCAGCGCCTGTCGGAATACGACATGTTTGAAGGCACGCCACTGGCTGGTCGCTGGTTCACGGAATCGAAGATCCAGCTGGGTGTGAGCTACGACCTGGATTTTTGGGGCAAGAATCGCTCTGCGCTGGAAGCTGCGCTGTCCGATGACAAATCGATGGAAGCGGAAAGCCAGGCTTCGCGACTGGTGCTGTCGACCACGGTGGCACGCACCTACGCCAAGCTGGCCGCGCTCTACGCGCAGCGCGACGTGGCCGAACGTGCAATCGTGCAGCGCAAGGATTTGACCAACCTTGCAGGCCAACGCGTGCGTGCTGGCCTTGATACGCAAGTTGAAACCACGCAGGCCCGCGCCAATGTGGCCGCCGCACAGACGGAACTTGAACAAGTCGACGAGCAGATCGCGCTGGCACGCAACCAGTTGGCGGCGCTGCTGGGCAAGGGCCCCGACCGCGGCCTCTCAATCACGCGCCCGACGCTGCTCGCGCAAACCACGCCCAAGCTGCCGAACAACCTGACCATCGACCTGATCGGCCGTCGCCCGGATCTCGTGGCTGCGCGCTGGCGCGTGGAAGCCGCGTCGAAGGATATCGACGTCGCCAAGGCGCAATTCCTGCCGGATATCAGCCTGACTGCATTCCTGGGGCTGGCTTCGATTGCGCCGGAAAACCTGCTGCTTGGTGCATCGCGTCAGCTCGGTATCGGCCCGGCGCTCAAGCTGCCGATCTTCCAGGGCGGCAAGCTGCGCGCCAACCTGCGCGGCAAGTACGCCAACTATGACGCGGCTGTCGCGAGCTACAACCAGACGCTGACCGAAGCTCTGCACGACACCGCAGACCAGATCACCACGCTGCACAGCATTGACTCGCAGATCGCCATCCAGCGCACCGCCTTGAGCGAAGCTGAGCGCGCCTACAGCCTTGCACGCACGCGCTACAGCGCCGGCCTTGGTACACAACTGGTTGTGCTGAACGCCGAGACGACCGTGCTGCAGCAACGCAAGCTCGCGACCGATCTACAGGCACGCCGACTCGACGCGCAGATGGCCCTTATCAAGGCCCTCGGCGGCGGCTATACGGCAGAAGACCTCCCCGGCGCCAAGCCCGAGGCCGCCGCATCGCATGGCTGAGCTGTACTGAATTGAACTGAACCGAACGTTCCACCGCATTCTTTCGAGCCAACATCATGAGTGACAACAAGCCCCAAGCCGCACCGTCCGCTGCCCCCGCACC
>NZ_JBGLYZ010000067.1:0-13691 GCF_047304345.1 Ralstonia sp. Ralssp135 | reverse complement strand
GCGATTGGCCCGGCGGTCTGGGGGGGTGGGCTCTTTGGGGAGGGCGGCGCGGTAGGCCTCGCGTTCAGCGAGGTCCTCGTGGAACCATGTCTCCGCCTCGAGCTCGCGGTGCAGCGCCTCGACGGCAATGCCGAACGCGTCTGTTCGACCACCCGGCCCGGCCGCCTCCGCCACCTGGTGCGCGCGAAAGACGAGGTTGCGCAGGGCTTGCACTTCCATCACCAGCCGCCGCACGACGGGGTCGTGGCCATAGCGGTCGCCGATGGTCGTGAGCTGCTCGGTCGTGAGCGCGGGGTACTGGATGCGGAGGGGGTAGGGCATGGTACGAATACTGTATGTTTATACAGTATCCATTCGGCGCCCGCGTCGGTCAACGGCTGACATTCAAGACATGACGGAGTAGTCTCCTGTTCAGGGATAAATAGGGGGAATCCATGGCGCGCAAACCTTCCGGCGTTACGGGGCCTGTCCGGATGTCGGTTGGGCCCGAGGGGCCCCGGCTTGACCACATAACGATCCAATGGCCGGCCGATCAGAAGGGTATCGAACGAAAAATCCTTGAATATCTGCTCCGCGACTGGAAGAAGAACGGGGTTCCTTTGCCTAAGGTGACGGACGGTGGGACCGAGGAGTTGGACTTCCTGCTGGAGTACCCCCGAGGAAAGGCTCATATGGAGCTGATGGAGGCGGTTGTGCCCCCGCAGAAACTTCCCTTCCAAGGGGGGCATGCGTGGTTTGAGGCAGGCCCATATGCGGATCGGGTGTTTGCTGGCGTCAGAAGGAAAATTGCCAAGTATGGCTTGCGGCATGAAGTTCCTATTGACCTGCTGCTTTACACGACGCACGAACAATACAATCCGACAGATGCGGCACTCTGGGCGCTTGCGCGGCGCTTCGCAGATGTTCCACACCCCTTCGAGTTTGTTTATTTTGTAACTCCATTTGCCGACGATGACGGGCGAGTCGACCTGCTTTATAACAAGGATATTCCCCGTAGCTTTCCGCCAAGCAGTGAGTTTGAAACGGCGAGGTGGCTGAGGATTGTTGGGTCAGAAGCTAAACTTGATGCTCAACATGATTGAGTTGAGTCGGTCATGGGTAATGTATAGATATTAAAGTGGGTTTCGGGGGGGGCGCAGAAAACTATGGTGGAAAAGATCGGGCACGTAAGAAACCCGCTGACGGTTATAGCTATATTTGCGGGGTTGGCGGAGATTAGTGGAACGGTAGTTTTACCAATTCTTCAGGGGGATGTTCAGGGTGAGTATGTTTTATTCTTGATGTTCTTCCCGATTTTTTTGGTGGCTCTTTTCTTTTTTGTTCTCTATAAGAAGCACTACGTCCTTTATGCGCCAAAGGATTTTAATAGTGATGAAACTTTTGCGAGACTATTTGAGACAATACCATCTGCTGAAAAATTGCGAGCTCGTGGTGTTGAAGTTGATGACTCCGGAGATGGGGCCGCTGCGGCTGCAGGTGAGGCTATCGCTGAAGATCCGACGGGGCAACCGATCAAACATCTCGATGATGCATGCCTGTTGAGCTCGAGTTCCGTTTCGGCAGTCGATACACTCAAGAGGAGTTTCCGTGGGAATGGCCTGCTTGCAGAAGAACTTGTCAGCGCAAGGTTGAGCAAAGAGTTGGGGGTTGATTTTCAGCGGGATATGGCGGTCAAGGGGCACCCAAACCTGCAATTCGACTCAGTCGCAATACTTGATGATCGAGCAATCGTCGTGGAAACGAGATTCACGAGAAATGGGAGTGTTTCACAAGAACGTATGAAATCCTATTTTGAAATGGTTCAGAAATTTTCAGATGGACTGCCGATTTCTCTTCAAGGGCGGGTGGAGCTGGTCATGGCAATAGTCACTGATAGTACTGATCCCGATAAACTCGAAAAGGTGGAGCGACTTGTACAGCGTACAAGAGAACTCGCCAAGCAGTTTTCATTTAAGTCATCAATTAGGTTTTTTAAGATGGCTGACCTTGAGCGAGAATTCGCCGTTCGGTAGGTTTGGCCATATCGAGCTTCATCTTTACCTCGCCTGGATATCGGTTCAGGCGCTGGTATGGGCGGATACCACGTTTCCTGGCTCCCGCCCCTGTCGAGCTGATATCCGACATCCCGAAAGAACGTGTAGCGTTTCACGCTGATCCAGCTTCGGTGACCGGTTGCCGCGGTGACGCGAGAAGTGTTCCTGTGCGTGTCAGATACCCGGCTTCGGTTCCTACGCCGCTGACAGCATCGGAATGACATTACTGTTTCGCGCTGGCTTAACGAACTCTGGCGTGGCCGCTCCGCTTTCGCAGGCGCAAAGAAAGGCCGTCCAACGTTCCAATGCCTCTCGCCGCTCGGGAATTTCCTCCCGCACGTCGTAGATGGCTTCCATGCCTTTCAGAGTGTGATTGAGAGCGAGCTCGGAGATCTCGCGCGAGACGCCCATATTGCGCATGTGGCCTTTGGCGGTCGACCGGGTGTCGTGCGGCGTGAACCGGCGAATCTCAAGGTCATGTCGATCGAAGGCGCGGCGGATCGCTGCCCAAAGCGTCGTTTGGCAGACATGGGTGTCGCATCCCTGATTGCGTCGCCGCCGCTCGTGACGCGCCGGCAACACGTACATGGACTCGCCGGAAAGCTCGATCAGCCCCCGGAACCATTCGATCACTGGCGGCGTGAGGGGTACAAGGAAGCCTTTCCGCGTTTTCACCGACTCGTCTGGGACCCACCAAACGGCCCGGTCAAGGTAGACATGTTCTTTCTTGGCCTTGGCCAGCTCGATGCCGCGCACGCATGTGGCGAGCAGAATGCGGAACGCCAGAGCGTTCTCCGTGCCGATCAAATCGATGTCAGGCAGCAGTTGGCGCAACTCTTCTTCTTGCAGCATGACGCGCCGGCGAATTGGTGGCCGCGGACCTTTGATGGCCGAGAGCTTGATGCCTGTGCAGGGGTTCGCCGGGATGATCTTCAAGCCGCAGGCGTGGTCGAACAGTTGGGCCACGGACGTGAGAACGCGCTTGGATGCCGACCACTTACGGTTGCAGTCCGTCATCATCGACACGATGTCGATGGACGTTACGCGCTGGATTTGGCGAGCGCCCAAGTAGGGCAGGATGACCTGGTCGTAGTCGCGGTTGCGGTAGTCGATCGTCTCTTGTGCCAACCCGGCAGGGAGTAGGCACTTTTCCCGGTAGTTGGCGACCAGCTCGCGCACGGTCCATGCCGCCTGAATGCGGGTCTTCTCCTCTTGCTTCTCGATGGCGGGATCGCGCCCCTCATCGATGGCGACGCGAGCGGCCCGAGCCTTCTCGCGGGCGGCTGCGAGGGAGATGTCCGGATAGTTGCCGATGGTGAGCTCGCGGCGACGGCCGTTCCCGATGCGATAGCGCAGAACCCAAGTGGCCGTGCCAGCATTGGAAAGCGTGAATGTCAGCCCGTCGCCATCAGAGCGAGCGATGGGCTCGCCTTTCGCGATCCATGCGCGGATCTGAATGTCACTGAGCAGATGCGTGAGTTTTGCCACTGTGCCGACCCTCTCGTTGGGTGGGTAGTTAGGCAGTGGTGGCGGTCTGGCTACCCACCTAGCTACCCACTGTGTGCGTGATGTGGGGGCGCATGGTGGCACGCAGAGAGAGCGGGCTTCAAGCCTTAAAGGGCCTGCAGGCCAGGTGTGGAACGGGGTGGGATGTAGCGAGGCACCGATCGAGGTCGCAAGTTGCGACTCGCATGAGGGCTCGGTCCTTGCAAATGGCGACGGCGCACAGTTTGGCGCCGTTCAGGGGTGCGATATTGTGCCATCAAGCGCTGCGGGCTCGAATGAAAACGCCGCCTCGGCGCTAGGCACGAAGCGGCGTTGCCCTGGCGGCGGAGCGGACAGTTACGCGGCTTCCGACATCATGCCGCCATGGCGCAGCAGTGCATCAATGCTCGGCGCGCGGCCGCGGAAAGCCGTGAACGAGTCGATGGCCGGTCGGCTGCCACCAACGGCCAGCACCTCGCGGCGATAGCGTGCGCCAGTTTCCGCATCGAGCACCGAGCCGCCCAGCTTGCTGGCCTCTTCAAACGCCGCATAGGCATCTGCCGACAGCACCTCGGCCCACTTGTAGCTGTAATAGCCCGCCGCATAGCCGCCCGCAAAGATGTGGCTGAACGTGTTCGGCCAGCGCGACAGCTCGGCCTGCGGCACCACGTGGAAGCGATTGTTGATCTGGCGCGACAGCTCCAGCACCGACATCGTGCCCTTGGGATCGAAGTCCGTGTGCAGGTGCATGTCGAACGTCGAGAACACGATCTGGCGCAGCGTCGCCATGCCGTTCTGGAAGTTCTTCGCGGCCAGCATGCTGTCGTACAGCTTGCGTGGCAGCGGTTCGCCGGAATTCACATGGCGCGTCATGCGCGAAAGCACTTCCCATTCCCAGCAGAAGTTCTCCATGAACTGCGACGGCAGCTCCACCGCGTCCCATTCCACCCCGTTGATGCCCGACACGCCCAGCTCATCCACCTGCGTGAGCATGTGGTGCAGGCCGTGACCGAACTCGTGGAAGAGGGTGATGACCTCGTCGTGGGTGAACAGCGCGGGTTTGTTGCCGACCGGGCCGGAGAAGTTGCAGGTGAGGTAAGCCACCGGGGTTTGCACGCCCGCTTCGCCCAGCAGCTTGCGGCCGCGTGCGTCGTCCATCCACGCACCGCCACGCTTGCCTTCGCGCGCGTACAGGTCGATGTAGAACTGTGCGAGCAACTCGCCCTGGGCAGATTCGACACGGAAAAAGCGTACGTCCGGGTGCCATACCTCGGCCGCCTCCGGCTGAATCTTCACCGAGAACAACGTCTGCACAACATTGAACAGGCCGTCCAGCACCGCGGGTTCTGGGAAATACTGCTTCACCTCCTGCTCGGAGAATGCGTAGCGTGCCTCGCGCAGCTTTTCCGACGCGTAGGCCATGTCCCACGGTTCGAGCTTGTCGATGCCGAGCGTGGTCTTGGCGAATGCCTGGAGTTCTTCCCAATCCTTCTCGGCAAACGGGCGGGCGCGGTCGGCCAGCTCACCCAGGAAGCGCAGCACGTCTTCGGGCGAATCGGCCATCTTCGGCACGAGCGACACCTCGCCGAAATTGCGATAGCCGAGCATGTGCGCTTCTTCGGTGCGCAGCGTGAGCTGTTCGGCCATGTTGGCGGTGTTGTCCCACTCGGCCTTGCCGCCGCCGTACTGAGCGCCCAGTTCGGACGCGCGCGTGACGTTGGCTTCGTACATCGTGCGGCGCAGCGCGCGATCGTCTGCGTATTGCAGCACCGGGAAGTACGACGGGAAATGCAGCGAGAACTTCCAGCCAGTCGCGTCAGGATTGTCGCGGCGTGCCGCTTCTTGCGCAGCCTGCTTGGCGTCGTCGGGCAGGCCGGCGAGGCGGGCTTCGTCGTCGATGACGAGCGCGTAGGCGTTGGTCGCATCCAGGACGTGGTCGCTGAAGGCCTTGGTCAGTTGCGCCTGCTGCTCCTGGATGGCGGCAAAGCGCGGCTTCTGGTCTTCGGGCAATTCCGCGCCGCCCAAGCGGAAGCCGCGCAGTTCGTTCTCAAGCAGCTTTTTGCGGGCGGGCGACAGGGTGGCGTATTCCGCGCTGTCGGCAATCGCCTTGTACTTCTCGAACAGTTCCAGATCCTGGCCCAGGCCCGACCAGAACTCGGTCACGCGGGGCAGGTTGGCGGCATGGGCTTCGCGCAACTCCGGCGTATCGGCGACGGCGCTCAGGTGGCTGACGATGCCCCAGGCGCGGCCCAGCGGCTCGGTCGCGTCTTCCAGTGCGGTGACGACGGTGTTCCAACTCACAGGCGTGGCGGGGTCTTTGACCTGCGCGACCGCCGATGCGGCACGCTCAAGCAACACGTCGACGGCCGGTGTGATGTGTTCGGGGCGGATGTCCGCAAAGCGCGGCAGACCAGAAAAATCGAGCAGCGGATTGTTGGCCGGGGTGGCAACCTTGGGCGAAATGTCGGTCATGGCGGGCTCGGTAGAGAAATTCGGGGGACAAAAAAAGCGTCCGATCCAAGAGGTGGGGACGCTTTTTCCGTTTCCAACTGGATCAAGGTGAAGCTTACGCCGCCAGCGCGGCTCCTTCAGCGGCGCGCTCGGCGGCTTCCAGGGTGTTGATCAGCAGCATTGTGATCGTCATCGGGCCGACACCGCCCGGCACCGGGGTGATGTAGCCAGCGACTTCCTTGACGCCGGCAAAGTCGACGTCGCCGCACAGCTTGCCGGCATCGTCGCGGTTCATGCCCACGTCGATGACGACGGCGCCCGGCTTGACCATGTCGGCGGTGATGATGTTGCGGCGGCCCACGGCGGCCACGATGATGTCGGCCTCACGCGTGTGCGCGGCCAGGTCGCGCGTCTTGCTGTTGCAGATCGTGATGGTGGCGCCGGCTTGCAGCAGCAGCATCGCCATCGGCTTGCCGACGATGTTCGAGGCACCGACCACCACCGCATTGGCGCCGCGCACCGGGTAGTTGATCGATTCCAGCATCTTCATGCAGCCGTACGGCGTACAGGGGCGGAACAGCGGGGCGCCCGTCATCAGGGCACCGGCATTGGCCACGTGGAAACCATCGACGTCCTTCTCGGGCGCGATGGCTTCGAGCACCTTGTGGCTGTCGATGTGCTTGGGCAGCGGCAGTTGGACCAGGATGCCGTGGATGCGCGGGTCGCGGTTCAGCGCGTCGATGCGGCCGAGCAGGTCGGCTTCGGACAGGTCAGCGGGGTAGCGGTCGAAGCTGGACAGAAAGCCGTTGTCTTCGCACGCCTTGATTTTGTTGCGCACGTAGACCTGGCTGGCCGGGTCTTCGCCGACGAGGATCACGGCGAGGCCGGGCTGGTGGCCACGCGCGGTCAGGGCGGCGGCGCGTTGCGCGGCCTCGGCACGGAGTTGTTTGGCAAGCGCGTTGCCGTCAATGAGTTGGGCGGTCATGGCTGGGCGGAGGAGGGAGAGGGCAAACCGCGATTATAAATCGCCGCCTTCCTTCCAGCCGCCCTGATCGCCCTGATGGGCACCTGGCCGTCCCTGCGGCCGATCAGGCGTTGCGCGACAGGGCCAGGCGCAGCAGGTCCGCCACCGTGTTGACGTTGAGCTTTTCCATGATGTTGGCGCGGTGCGCTTCCACCGTCTTGATGGAAATGCCCAGATCGTCGGCAATCTGCTTGTTCAGGCGGCCCGCGACGATGCGCTCCAGCACTTGCTGCTCGCGTGTGGTCAGGCGGCCGAGCAGGTCCTTGGCGGCTTTTTGCTCGCGGGCGACCGAGTCTTCGCTGCGGGCCTTGCTGAGCATGCGCTCAACCAACTCGCGCAGTTCGGATTCGTCGAACGGCTTTTCGATGAAGTCGACCGCGCCTTTTTTCATGGTCGACACGGCCATCGGCACGTCGCCGTGGCCGGTGACGAAAACGATCGGCATGCGGCTGTTTTCGGCCAGCAGGCGATCTTGCAGCTCGGGGCCACTCATGCCTTGCATGCGCACGTCGAGGATCAGACAGCCGACGCCTTCGCCACGCTTGTCGTCGACCAGGAATTCTTCGGCACTGCGGTAGGTGCGGACGGTGTAGCCGTTGCCTTCGAGCAGCCACGTCAACGAGTCACGCATGGCTTCATCGTCATCGACGACGAACACGGTTTCGTTGCGCGGCGCAACTGCGGCGGGCGTTGTGCTCATGGAGGAGTCCTCGGTCTACGTTCTATGTTTTAAAAACGATTACAGCGGATTCAGCGGCAGGATGATTTTAAACGTACAGCCGATGCCATCGGCATTGTTTTCTACCCAAAGCCTGCCGAGGTGGGATTCTATGATGGAGCGGCAGATATTCAGCCCCATGCCCATGCCGTCGGATTTAGTACTGAAGAACGGCTCGAACAGCCGCTCCTTGGTGCTGTCGTCCACGCCCGGGCCCTGGTCGATCACCTCGATCAGCACGGAATTTTCCGGGTCGTTGATCAGGTTGGCGTGCAGGCGCAGGACGCTGGCGGCGCGCAGGCGCGGGTGGGCGGCCATGGCTTCGGCGGCGTTCTTGAGCAAGTTGACGAGCACCTGCTCGATCAGCACCGGATCGACATACAGATGCGGCAGATCGCCCGGCAGGCGCGTGAGGATGGTGATGCCGCGGCGGGTGGCTTCGAGTTCGGCCAGGCCCACCGCGTCGGCCACGATGTCGCGCAGGTCGGATTCGCGCCGTTGCGGCTGGCTGCGTTTCACGAAGCCGCGAATGCGCTGGATGATGGTGCCGGCGCGCACGGCCTGGGCGGAGGTCTTTTCCAGCACCGGGATCAGCTCTTCCGGCGTGCTCCGCCCGGACTTCAGGCGCCCGACCGCACCCATGCAGTAGTTGTTGATGGCAGCCAGCGGCTGGTTCAGTTCGTGAGCCAGCGACGAGGCCATCTCACCCATCGTCGTCAGGCGGCTGGTGAACTGGATGCGTTCTTCGTGCTGGCGGGTCATTTCTTCAGCGGCCTTGCGCACGGTGATATCGGTGGCGATCTGCATCTGCGCGAGGTGGCCGTCGACCCACTGGATGTAGCGGCGCCGAACTTCAAACCACTTCTGCATCGATGGCACGTAGATTTCACGTGCATCTGCCGCGTGCGGGGTCAGTTCGGAGGCGGGCAGGCCGGCGTAGGCATCCACCAGGTCAAGTGCATCGCTGGAAACGTCTTCTGTGTTGACGTCGTTGCCGGAGAGCTGCAGGTGGCCGAACGCTTCCCAGCCGAAAAGCTGGCGGTAATAGCGGTTAGCGAACAGCAGCTCGGCCTTGTCGGTCGACAACACCGACACGGCCGCGTCCAGGCTCTCCAGCACCGTGGTGAAGCGGTCGTGCGCGGCGGCCAGGTCTTCGCGGGCGCGCTTAGGCTCGGTGATGTCCGTGATGGAGCTCATCCAACCGGTGTGCCGGCCGCGTGCGTCGATGAGCGGCGAGACGTACATCCGCGCATAGAAGCTCGTGCCGTCGCGGCGCATCATGCGCAATTCCATGCCGTTGGCAGGTGCCTTGCCGCGCAGGGTCAGTTCGATGTGCTTCTGCATCTCGCCGATTTCATTGGGCGGCCAATACGGGAACGGCGGCATGCGGCCGACCAGCTCGGCTTCGGTCCAGCCGATCATGCGGCAGAACGCGGGGTTCACGTAGGTGATGCGGCCGTTGAGGTCGAGCGAGCGCATGCCGATCACCATGGAGTTTTCCATGGCGCGGCGGAACGACGTTTCCGCCAGCAGTGCGCGCTGCGCTTCGGAGCGGCGGCTGGTGTGGCGCCACACGCTCCACAGGCTCCAGATCACGAAGCACGACAAGCCGGCCACCAGCCACATCAGCATGTTGTTGGGCAGGTTGGACGGTGCCGGATACGCCTCAGCCCGCAGCGACAGCGAATGCCCTGGCGGATCCAGAAGCACCTCGTACGATGCGGCCGCTTTGGGCACTGGCCGCAACGACGTGCTCGCGCGGATCACGTTGTTCTTGTCGACCAGCGAGAAGCGGTAGCGGTCGGTCAGCTCGCCCGGCAGCAGTTGCGTGAGGATGCCCGTGACCGAATACATGGCGCCCACCGTGCCGAGAAATTCGTTGTCGCGCACGATCGGCACTTCCATGAGCATGAAGCTCTCGCCGCGCTCGTTCTGGACGGGGCGCGAATAGACGGCGCGCTGCGTTTCACGGGCGGCGTCGTAGGCGGACTGGATTTCGGGCTCGAGCGGATGGTCGCGCGTTTCGCGCACGCGCGCGGTGAACTCGGAGGTGGCCGGGAACGCCCAGCGCGGGCGACGCGTGGCATCGAGCCAGTTGATGAAGACCAGTTCAGGGTTCTCGCGCAAGAGCTGGCGGGCGGCATCGCGGTAGGCGCTCGGATCAAGCTGCGCGGCACCGATATCGCGCGCCAGGGCGGCCACCTGATCCTGATTGCTTTGCAGGGACAGGCGCACCTTCTGCTCGGCCCAGGCGGCATCGCGGTAGAGGGCATCGCGCTGCTGCTGCACCTCGGTGGCGTGCAACTGATACAGAATGAAAATCATCGCGCCGGCAAACAGGACGATTGCCACCAGCGGGATGAACATGAACCAGTTGGTCGACCACAGCCGGCCCAGGCGCGTCAGCCACAGGCGGCGGGGCATGTTCGGGCGCACGATTTCGTCTGAAGGCAATTCAGACGCGTTTGCGGAAATGGGCGCAGGCGCAGCAGGCGTTGGCGGCTCGGACTGGGCGGCCGGGTCCTGCGAAGCGTGGGAGGGGACAAGCATGATGGGCGGACGAACGCCGGAATTCTGCGGAGGTAAAGGAGTGGGCATCTGTGCAACTGCGCAAAACCAAGTGTAACGGCAATCAACTTGCGGGTCGCTTGGGGAAACCGATTGGTGAGCTGTCTTGTTCGTTCAGAAAATGCTGCACTGCAATGTCAAAAGTGATTTGTTTTGCGTTGCGGCAATATTCCACATTATAAAAAACCATATCGCAATTTGAAAATTCCGCTTGTGCTGCGTTTGTGGGTGCCCATAGAATCAGCGCAAAAGTCGGGGTGGCCCCTTGCGTGCGTGCAAACGCGCGTGGCTGTGGGACGCCTCACAAGAGACGCAACTATCGTTACTGCTACCAAGGAGACCGCCATGTCGGCCGTACCAGAACAAGTCCTGGGTGCCACGAGCGCCAGCGACGTTGATCCCCAGGAAACCAAGGAATGGCTGGAGGCGCTTCAAGGCGTCATCGGCGCGGAAGGCCCGCAGCGCGCGGCGTTCCTCCTTGACAAGCAGATCGAATACGCACGCATTAACGGCGTGACGTCTCCGCTGCACGCAGAAACCCCCTATATCAATACGATCCCGGTCGAGAACCAGGACCGCATTCCCGGCAACCAGGAAATCGAGCACCGCATCCGCTCGTACACGCGCTGGAACGCCATGGCGATGGTGCTGCGTGCGAACAAGGACACCAACGTCGGCGGCCACATCTCGTCGTTCGCTTCGGCGGCCACGTTGTATGACGTCGGCTACAACCATTTCTGGCATGCCCCGTCGGACAAGCACGGCGGCGACATGGTTTTCGTGCAGGGCCACTCGGCGCCGGGTGTGTACTCGCGTGCCTTCCTGCTGGGCCGTCTGAGCGAGGAGCAACTCGACAGCTTCCGCCAGGAAGTCGACGGTAAGGGCATCTCGTCGTATCCGCACCCGTGGCTGATGCCGGATTTCTGGCAATTCCCAACCGTGTCGATGGGCCTGGGCCCGATCATGGCGATCTACCAGGCGCGCTTCACCAAGTACCTGGCCAGCCGCGGCCTGATCCAGAACTGGGAAAACCGCAAGGTCTGGGCGTTCCTGGGCGATGGCGAAACCGACGAGCCGGAATCGCTGGGCGCAATCGGCATGGCCGGCCGTGAAAAGCTGGACAACCTCGTCTTCGTGATCAACTGCAATCTGCAGCGCCTGGATGGTCCGGTGCGCGGCAACGGCAAGATCATTCAAGAGCTGGAATCGGAATTCCGCGGCGCTGGCTGGAACGTCATCAAGGTCATCTGGGGCAGCCGCTGGGATCAACTGCTTGCCCGCGACACGAAGGGCCTGCTGATGAGCCGCATGATGGAATGCGTCGACGGCGAATACCAGACCTTCAAGTCGAAGAGCGGCGCTTATGTGCGCGAGTTCTTCTTCAACACGCCGGAACTGAAGGCCATGGTGGCCGACTGGTCCGACGACGACATCTGGGCGCTGAACCGCGGCGGCCATGATCCGCACAAGATCTACGCGGCATTCCAGTCGGCAAGCAACCACAAGGGCCAGCCGACCGTCATTCTCGCCAAGACCATCAAGGGCTATGGCATGGGCGAAGCCGGCGAAGCGATGAACATCGCCCACCAGCAGAAGAAAATGCCGGTGGACGCCATTCGCAAGCTGCGTGATCGCTTCAATATTCCGGTTGCCGACGACCAGCTCGAGCACGTTCCGTACGTCAAGTTCGAAGAAGGCTCGAAGGAACTCGAATACATGCGCAAGGCCCGCATGGACCTGGGCGGCTACCTGCCAGCCCGCCGCCAGAAGGCCGACCCGCTGCAGATTCCGGCACTGGCCGCGTTCGACGCGTTGCTAAAGGCCACCGGCGAAGGCCGCGAGGTGTCCACGACGATGGCCTTCGTGCGCATTTTGAACATCCTGCTGAAGGACAAGAATGTCGGTAAGCACGTCGTGCCTATCGTGCCCGATGAGTCGCGCACGTTCGGCATGGAAGGTCTGTTTCGCCAGGTTGGTATCTGGAACCAGGAAGGTCAGAAGTACGTGCCGCAGGATCACGACCAACTGATGTTCTACAAGGAATCGCAGACGGGTCAGGTGCTGCAGGAAGGCATTAACGAAGCGGGCGCCATGTGCGACTGGATTGCCGCCGCCACGTCGTATTCGACGCATGGCGTGGCGATGATCCCGTTCTACATCTACTACTCGATGTTCGGCATTCAGCGTATCGGCGACCTCTGCTGGGCCGCCGGCGACATGCGCTCGCGCGGCTTCCTGCTGGGTGGCACCGCTGGCCGTACCACGCTGAACGGCGAAGGCCTGCAGCACGAAGATGGCCATTCGCACGTGTACCACGCCGCCATCCCGAACTGCATTTCGTATGACCCGACCTTCCAGTACGAACTGGCGGTGGTGATGCAAGACGGCCTGCGCCGCATGTATGTCGAGCAGGAAGACGTCTATTACTACCTGACGGTGATGAACGAAAACTACGAGCACCCCGAAATGCCGGCGGGTGTCGAGGGCGACATCATCAAGGGCATGTACCAGTTCAAGAAGGGCGTCGAGAACAGCAATGCACCGCGCGTGCAACTGCTGGGTTCGGGCACGATCTTCCGTGAAGTGATTGCCGCGGCCGAGCTGCTCAAGAAGGACTGGGGCGTTGAGTCCGATCTGTGGGGCTGCCCGAGCTTTACCGAACTGGCCCGTGAAGGCAACGCCATCGCACGCTGGAACCTGCTCAACCCGACCGAGCCGCAACGCGAGTCGCACGTCGAGAAGCTGCTCAAGAACGCACGCGGTCCGGTCATCGCATCGACCGACTACGTTCGTACCTTCGCCGAGCAGATCCGCGCCTTTGTGCCGCGTCGCTACGTGGTGCTGGGCACCGACGGCTTCGGCCGCTCGGATACCCGCGAGAAGCTGCGTCACTTCTTCGAGGTGGACCGTTACTGGGTGACGGTCGCGTCGCTCAAGGCGCTCGCCGACGAAGGCGTGCTGCCGCGCGAAAAGGTGGCCGAGGCACTGAAGAAGTACAACCTCGATCCGAACAAGCCCAACCCGATGACCGTATAACGGAGCCGCCGGGCGCGTGGGTTGCGTCCCGGCCGGGCACCGCCCCGACAGACTTTCCGCAGCGTGCATTTGCCTGCACGATGCGGTAGCCTGCGGGGCAATGCGTGTCCACCGCCGGAAGCTCTCGCCGCCAGACCCTCTGGAGACAGAAGAATGAGTCAAGTCGTAGAAATCAAGGTGCCGGACATCGGCGACTACAAAGACGTCCCGGTGATCGAAGTGCTGGTCAAGGCGGGTGATACCGTCAACGCCGAAGATTCGCTGGTCACGCTGGAGTCGGACAAGGCGACCATGGACGTGCCCTCGCCCAAGAGCGGCGTCGTCAAGGAAGTGAAGATCAAGGTGGGCGACACCGTGTCGGAAGGCTCGCTGGTGC
>NZ_JBGLYZ010000066.1:0-14098 GCF_047304345.1 Ralstonia sp. Ralssp135 | reverse complement strand
CCGGCGGCGGGCGCGGCCGGCCGCCGCTTCACCGAATTCAGGAGGGCACGATGTCGATCGAAGCGAATGCGATTGCGGCCGTTGCCGCGACTCAGGCCGCACAGGCGCAAGCCGGCGGCGCTGCCGGTGCCAGCCAGGCCGCGCAGGTGAACCCCGCGGCGTATGCGGCCCAAGGCCCGGGGCAGGTCGAGCAGGGCATCGGCACTCCGGCTACGCAGGCCGCCATGCCCACCGACGCCCAGCAGTTTGGCGGCATGATGCGCCCGGTTGCCACCACGACGGTGCAGCCGGCCACGCTGCCGGCGCAGCCCATTCCGATGGCCTCCAACGCAACGCCATCGCCGGTGCCGGATGTGTCGTTCTCGTTCACGCGCGGGCCCGGTGCCGACGGTGCGATGGGCCAGTGGCGCGACTACGGCCATGACCTCAACGAGCGCTACACCAGCATCAACAGCAAGCGGCAGGAGATGCTCGACTCGCTCGACAGCATGGACGTGACCATGACGATGGTGAAGCTGGCTGACTTCAGCTACTTCGCCTCGATGACGCTGGCCGAGTACCAGATGGACATGAGCTTTGCGCAGGCCGCCAACGGCGTGAGCCACTCGCTGCTGAAGAACCAGGAAGGCTGACATGAACCGATTGCTGGGTGTGCTGATGGCGCTTGCCTGCCTCTTCGGCCTGGCCGGGTGCGAGCAGGAGCTGTACACCGGCCTGTCGGAGGTCGAGGTCAACGAGATGGTGGCCGCGCTATCGGCGGCAGGCATCAGCGGGCAGAAGCTCGTGCAGGACGGGCAGGGCCAGGAGGGCCGTACCTGGACGCTTACCGTCGACCAGGCCGACATGGGCCCTTCGCTGGCCGTGCTGCGTGCGCAGGGCCTGCCGCGCCCGCGCCTGGCATCGCTTGGCCAGGTGTTCCAGAAACAGGGGCTGGTGGCCACGCCTGCTGAAGAGCGCGTGCGCTACATCTACGGCGTATCGCAGGAGCTGTCGCGCACGCTGCTGGATGTGGACGGCGTGATGCTGGCGCACGTGCACGTCGTCATTCCCGAGAATGATCCGCTGGCCGACAAGGCCAAGCCAGCCTCCGCTGCTGTGTACATCCGCTACCGGCCCGGTGTGAACCTCACCGCCATGGCGCCGATGGTGAAAGACCTGGTCGCGCACAGCATTGAAGGGCTGAGCTACGACAACGTATCGCTGTTCTTGCAGGGCGCACAGCCGGTGCCCGTGGACGCGCGAAAGGGCGCGGCGTTGCTGGGCACATTCAGCACGCGCAACCCCCTGGTGTGGTTGCTTGGCTTGCTGATCGTCGCGGCGCTTGTTGTGACGGGTCTTGTGGCATGGCGGCGCGGCGTGTTCGACAACCTCAGCGGACGTAGGCCGGAGCGCGCGTCATGACCACCGATGCGCGCCTGGCAGGGCTGGTTGCCACGTTCAACCTGCGGCCGGATCGCTATATCGACGCGTCGTGGTTGCCGGCGGATTGGCCGCTGGCGCTGCGCGACCCCGCCCGTTATGGCGAGGCAGGGCGCGCCGTGCTGGCGCGAGCGTTGCTCCAAGCCCATCAGTTGCAGGGCGAATGGGACTACGACTTTGCCGCCGTGGAAAAGCGCATCGCGTTATTGCCCGCCGACGCTCTGGAGCGCATGGCCGTGTGCTGCGGCCTGTGCCTACATCGCCAATGGCTGCGCGAGGGTGAAGTCTCGCGCAAGACGCGGCAGGCCATCGATCTGGCGTTCGGCGCACCGCTGGTGGCATTTGCGTTGGAGCGCATGCCGGCCTTCGAGGCCGTTGCCGAGACCCTGCAGGCGCAGCGTCAGTACCCGCGCCTAGCGGTGGAAACGCTGCGCGCCCGTGGGCGCCGGTTGCTGACTGATTTTCTGGTGCCGTTTGGGCCGGCCGTCCTCCGTCGGCTGGCGTTGAAGTTTCCGCGTAACGCGGCCGATGCCGATCGGCCGCCGTATTTGCTGGGCCGCACGCAACGCGCAGAACTGGGCGAGCTGCTGCGGCTGAGCTTGATTCCTGAACAGGTGCCGGCATGGGACTGGCTTTTCTGATTACCACCGACAAGCTGCATATCCTGAGCGAGCGCAAGGTGCTCAAGCAGCACGAGTATGCAGCGCTGCTCGATGCCACGAGCATTCTCGGCAACGCACAGGAAGAACGTGAGCGCCTGCTGGAAGATGCCGAGGCGCAACGCGAGCAACGACTCAAGGCCGGCTACGACGAAGGCTATGAAAAGGGCGAACGCGAAGCCGCCATGCGGCTGTACGCCGATGCGCTTGCCAACGCGCGTGCCTTGGCGGCCATGAAGCAGCTGATGGCCGAACTCGTCACGCGCACCGTGCGCGAGCTGGCGGCCGATCTGCCGCGCGAGGCGATCTATGCCAAGGCCTTCGCGCGCATTGAAACGCTGGTCGAACACGAACCCGTGCTGACGGTGCGCATCGCCCCGCAGCAGGTGGCGGATCTGGAGCGTGTGCTGGGAACCATGACCGACGGTACCCGCCGCGTGCGCGTGGTGCCCGATGCCAGCCTGTCGGAAGAGGCGCTGGTGGTGGAGACCGCATCCGGCGTGGTCGAAGCCGGCATCGACACGCAACTGGCTGCGCTGCACGCCGCACTCGTTGGGGACGAAGCATGACCGAACCCGCCGTCAGCCACATCATCGACGCGGGCGATCTGGAACGTAGCCTGCGCGACGTGCTGGAGCGCGCCGACGGCATGGCTACGGGCGTCCAGATGCGCGGGCGCATTCACCGTGCGGTTGGGCTCATGCTCAATGCATCGGGTATCCAGGCGCGGCTGGGCGAGGTGTGCGAATTGCGCACGCCTGGCGAGCGCAGCATCTATGCGGAAGTCGTTGGTTTCGAGCGGCAGACCACCTTGCTGACGCCGCTGGGCAGCGTGCACGGCTTGTCGGCCGCCACGGAGGTGATTCCATCCGGCAGCGCGCATCGCTTTGGCGTGGGCGATGCGTTGCTTGGCCGTGTGCTCGATGGGCTGGGCGCGCCCATGGATGACGGCGGGCCGCTATTCACCAACGAGCGTGTTTCAACGCATGCAGAGCCGCCCAGCCCGTTGTCACGCCGCCGCATCGACGCGCCGCTTTCCACCGGCGTGCGTGCCATCGACGCCATGCTGACGGTGGGCATCGGCCAGCGGCTGGGCATCTTTGCGCCGTCGGGCGTGGGCAAGAGCACCCTGCTTGGCATGATCGCGCGCGGCGCGCAGAGCGACGTCAACGTCATCGCGCTGATTGGCGAGCGCGGGCGCGAAGTGCGTGAATTTCTGGAGCTCTGCCTGCCGGAGGCGACGCGGCGCAAGACGGTGCTGGTGGTATCTACGTCTGACCGCCCGGCCATGGAGCGCGTGAAGTGCGCGCTGGTGGCAACCGCCGTGGCCGAGTATTTCCGTGACCGCGGCAAGAACGTGCTGCTGCTGGTGGATTCACTCACGCGGTTTGCGCGGGCGCAGCGCGAGGTCGGGCTGGCGAGCGGCGAGCCGCCCACGCGGCGCAGTTTTCCGCCCTCCACGTTCTCGGTATTGCCGCAATTGCTGGAGCGGGCGGGTGCGGGTGCGCACGGTGTCATCACCGCCTTCTACACCGTGCTGGTGGAGGGCGATGAAGAGAGCGATCCGATTGCCGAAGAGGTGCGCTCCATCGTCGACGGGCACATCGTGCTGTCGCGCAAGCAGGCGCTGGCGGGGCGCTATCCGGCCATCGATTTGCTGGCCAGCATCAGCCGTGTGATGCCGCAGGTGACCACGCCCGCGCACCGCGCCGCCGCGCAACGCGTGCGCGAGCTGCTGGCCAAATACCAGGAGATCGAATTGCTCGTGCAGATTGGCGAATACCGCGAGGGCAGTGATGCGCTGGGCGATACCGCATTGCGCGCCCATGCCGCGCTCGGGCGCTTCTTTGAGCAAGACGCCGATGCGCGTGTGAAGCTGGAGCGCACCGTGGCCGACCTCGAAGCCGTGGTGGGGGCGCTATGAGCGATGTGCTGCGTCAGCTCGCCCGCGTGCGCGAAGCGCGCAAGCTCGGCGCCATGGCGCGTGCGCAGAAGCAGGCTGCCCTGGTGGCCCAGGCAGCCGCGCAGAACGCGGCGGCGCAGCAAGGGTTGCAGCAAACGGTATCGGCGCGCTCTGCGCACGACGCTGCCATTGAACAGGCCGTGCGTGAAGACGCGCGCAGCGCCGTCGCGCTGCTGTGCGGCGCCAATGCCGCGCGGCTGGCGCTGGATCGTGCCATCGTCAACGCGCACGTCGAATCCACGCAGACCGGCACTGCGCTGGCGGCCGAGCAGATGGCGCAGGCACGCGCCCAGCGGCATGTGGCCCGCGCGAACGCCAAGTGTGAAGCCGTCGACCGCGCCGAGCAGCGCGTGGTGGCAGCACAGCGCCGCGCGGCGGAATGGCAGGAAGAAGACGCTGCGCTTGAAGCCCAGCTTGCCCGCCAGTTGGTCAGCCCGAAGATCACCACCTGAGCCGATGCAAGGGTTCGATCCCCACTCCATGGAAGGCCTGTTCCGGCAGGCGCTGCTGGTGCTGCCGCGTCTGCTGCCCATCATGTTCATCGTGCCCGTGTTCAGCGGGCGGGTGGTGACGGGCATGGTGCGTAGCGGGTTTATCGCCATCCTGGCGGTGTTCGTGGCGCCGTCCATGGCGGGCGCGGCAATGAACGTGCAGGGCGGCGGCCTGTGGATGGCGCTGGCGCTCAAGGAGGCGCTGATCGGCGTGCTGCTCGGCATGGCGTTTGGCGCGCTGCTTTGGGCCATCGAGAACATCGGCCACCTGATCGACTTTCAGACCGGCTCGGGCAACGCATCGTTCTTTGACCCGGTGGCCGGGCATGAGAGCGGGCCGACCGCCAGCTTTCTCGGCTTCATGGCTGTCACGCTGTTCGTCACGGGCGGCGGCCTGCATGTGATGCTCGGTGCGTTCTTCGAGTCGTACAAGCTTTGGCCGATCGAGCGCATGTTGCCAAGCGCATCGGTTGCGCTGGAGCAGTTTGCGGTGCACGAGGCCGATAGCGTGCTCGGCTGGACGCTCAAGCTGGCCGCACCCGTGATCATCGTGCTGGTGGTGGCGGAGCTGGGCATCGGGTTGATCAACCGCTCGGTGCCGCAGTTGAACGTGTTCCTGTTCGCCCAGCCGGTGAAGAGCCTGCTGGCCGTGCTGATGATGGTGCTGTTCCTCGGCTTTGTCTTTGAATCGATGCGCACCTTCCTGGCCGGCAACGGCGAGATGGTCTGGCTGTTGCGCGCGCTGCTGCACAACCCCGGCTCATGAGCGAGAAACAGCACAAGCCCACACAGCGCCGGCTGGAGGACGCGCGGCGCGAAGGCGAAGTCGTCCGCAGCACGGACGTGACGAGCGCGCTGGTCTTTATCGGGATGCTCGTGCTGTTGTGGCAAGGCGGCCCGTGGTTGCTCGAACGCATGCGCGGCCTGCTGATACAGAACGTGAGCGCCGTGGCGCAGGCGCGCGACCCGGCCGCGGCGGTGCGGCAGGCGTTGGTATCGGCGGGGGCAGAGTGGATCCTGTTGAGCGCAGCCGTCCTGGTGCTGGTGACCGTGCTGGCGGTGCTGGGTGCGTTTGCCCAGGTGGGCGGCATGTTCGCGCCCAAACGCCTGACGCCGAAAATGTCGCGGCTCAATCCGGGGGAGGGCATCCAGCGCATGTTCTCCGTGCGCAACCTGATCGGCCTGGCCATCATGCTGTTCAAGGTGGCTTGCCTGGCGCTGACGCTGTTCGTGGTGATTCGCGGGTCGTTGGCGTTGCCGCTGCAGGCGGGCTACGGGCGGCCGGCGGCCATCCTGGCCGTGGTCGCGCACATGATTCTTCTGCTGTTCGGCTGGGCGGCGGTGGTGTATGTGCTGATGGCCGCGCTGGACTACTGGCACGTGCGTTTCGAATTCTTCAAAAAGAACCGCATGTCTACCGAAGAACTGCGCCGTGAACATCGCGAGCTGCAAGGCGATCCGCACATCGTGGGGCGCCGTCGCCAGCTTGCATTGGAGGTGCAATACAGCGCGCTGGAAGATCGCATGCGCATTGCTACCGCCATCGTGTTCAGCGCGCGGCATGCGGTGGCGCTGTATTACCCCGGCGATGGCACGTTGCCGATGGTGATCGCCAAGGGCAGCGGCGAATCTGTCCAGCGCATCCGGCAGATGGCCGAATACCACCTCGTGCCGACCGCAGCCAACGCGGGTCTGGCGGAGCGCCTGCACGACACCGTGCCGATGGATACCACCATTGACCGCACGTTGTTCCGCGATGTGGCGGCGCTGCTGCGCTGGGCTGAAGGCGCGGATGCGGTGGGCAATCCGTACGTGTCGTCCACCTCCTGAGCGCGCACAAGAAAACAGCGGGCGCCTGACTGCTGCGCCCGCCGTTGATGGCTCACCTTCCCCGTTATCCGATCCGCACGATGTCGCCCGGGACAACAAGATCCGGGTCCTGCCCCGTTGCGCCCTGCGTGTACGGATTGCCGTCCAGCGCGGCCCAGTCGAACTGGCTGTTCATCGGCGGCAGCTTGTCGAATGCGGCAAGCGTACGCGGCTCGGATGCCGGGCTCGTGGTGCCGAGCAGTTTGGCGGCATCGGCAGCGCTCAGTTGCCAGAGCGTGTCGCCAGGGCCGACGATCGCGTACTGCGGCGAGGTGGCCGTGCCGATCGAAGGTAACGCGTGCGGAGCGTTGGCGCGCAGCACGTCACCGCTCACGCCTTGCATGTCGGGCAGCGGGAACGCGGCAATGGGCTGGTTGTTCTGATCCTGCCCGTTGCCGCTGGCCTGCACTTGAGCAACGGCTGGCTTGGCCGCCTGGTTGGGCACGAACAGCTCGATGCCGAAGCGCGTGACCGCCGCCACACCCAGGATCACCCCGCCAGGCAGCATGGCGTTGCTTGGCAGCCGTTGGCCGACCTTGGGCATCAGGTCGCCGGCAATGCGCAGGGCGCCTGCACCGAATGCCAGGTCCAGTGCCGCCTTGGTGGCGCCCATGGCCGGGCTGTTCGTATGCATGAGCGCGTCGTTCATCGCCAGGGGTACCGAACCGACCGTGTACAGCGACATCGTGAACGCCTGGGCACGGTTGAGCCACGGGCTCGTGTTGGTCGGCTTGTCGTTAAACGTAGCGCCCAGGCGGCCGGCAAAGTTCCGGCTGGACAGCGCCAGGTTGGCGCTCAGGAACAGCGCATTGCTCCAGAACGATGGCGTGTTCAGGTGTGCCCCATGCGTGGCAAACCAGTAAGCCGTGTTGCCGTTGTTGAGCGCCAGCGTGAGCAGTTGCAGCGTGTCGTTGGCGCGGCCAATGGGGCTCTTTGGAGAAAGCAGTTTCGCCGGTGCGCTCGTGAGCGCTTGCAGGCGCTGCACGTCGCGCTCAGTCTGGGCGTCGGGGTTGTTTTTCTTGCTTAGCGCATCGGTGAGGGCGTCCGGGTTGGCTTGGAAATGATCCAGCGCTTCACCGATGGCCGCGCGGTCTGTCTTTGACAGCCCCCAACGGCCGGCCTGATCGCGCACGTTGGCTTTGAGCCACGCCAGCGCCGAGGCGGAGTCCTCCGTCCCCAGCTTGCCAAGCTGCTCGTTGATCGCGCGTGTCTTGTTGGCGCGCAGCGCCGCGATGCTGCCGCGATACATGAATGAAAGCGGACTCGTGACGGAGGGGTCGAATACCGCATGCGTGGCGGCGCTTCCGGTGAGCGTGGCGGAACTCGCAGCCGTGGAGAACGCCCCCGTCAGCGAGCCCGCGAAGATCCACCGGATCCACGGCTTGCGCTTGGGTTCTCCGGCGCTGGCGGCGCTGTTCGGCTCGGTGGGCGGGTTGCCGTTGCCATCGTCGCCGGCCTCGCCGGTCTTGATTGGCGGGGTGCTGGGCTCCGTGGGCTTGCTGCTGGAGGCCTGCGTGCCGGGTGCGGGCGTGTCCGGCGACGGGCTGTCCGGACCCTTCGGCCCCGTCGCGTTTGCTGCCGCTGGTGGGGGCACGTCAGGCTTCTTGCCGGCGGCCAGATTGATCATCTGCACAACGGTCTGGTAAGTGTTGCTGTCGTGCCCGCCCACGGTCGGATCGGTGCGGCCGGTGACGCCATCAACCGCCCCGGCGTTGGCACTGGCCTGGAGCGCGTCCATGTGCTGCTGGTGCGTGCTGAGCAAATCCGTGCGGCCGGCGGCCTTCAGTGCAGATGCCGCAAGGCCGTGCGCGCCCCAGTTTGAGTTCGATGCGCTCACGTAGTGGTCGGCCGGTACAACGGAGCGGGGGTCGACCACGGTGCCGTCGGGCAGCGTCACTTGCGGGGCCGTGCGGCGCGTGTTGCCCATGCCGGCCTCATGCCCGCGCGAGCCTACGCCGATGGTGGTCACGCCATCGGTCTTCCAGCCGGCTGCGACCACTTCATCCAGCGGCACGGTCTGGTCAGTGACGTCGTTACCGTTCTGGTCGATATACCGGCCATCGGCGTTGCGACCGTGCACGTTGATCGAGACTATCGTGTCGGGCGACTCCTGGTTGATGAGGTCTTGCGCTGTGGTGCGTGCCGGCTCGCCGGGGGCTGCATCGAACGGGACGATGCTGTAGTCGTTGACCGCCGCGCCGCGTGCCTGAAGGGCGGCATCGAGCGCGGGCACCGCTTGGTGCGGGACCACATAGACGACCTGCTTGCCTGATGCCTGCATGTCGTGGCCAAACACGGCGGCGCCGGCAATGCCGTCGGTGTCGACAGCGCCATGCGCATTGCGGGCACCGGCTAGCACCAGGATGCGGTTGCTGTCCTGTAGCGCGGCGGCGGCGTTGTCGACCCCCTTCGGGTTTTCAATGCGCGCCATGTCGGGGTTGAACAGCGCCATCACGGCGTTGCTGATGGGCGTGGGCTCCATGCGCGGGTTCGGCGGGATGGTGCCGTCCAGCGTCTTGCCGGGGCCGAACCTGCGCACGCGCTGCACGGGCACGTTGAGGCGCTCCATCAGGTTCTGCACCGATTCGCTCACGGGCCCGGTCTTGCCGGAAGTCACGACGTAAGGGTCGGTGGAATAGGCGGCGCTGGGTACGTGCCACTCAGCCTTCCCGATCTGGTTGAGCAGGGCCTTGGCCTGGTACTCCATCGGATCGATCACGGGAATATCCATGCCGCGCTTCTGCAGCGAGGTCACGAGAAAATCCTTCATGGCCGGGTAGTGCGTACAGCACAGCCACAAAGACGTGGTATTCGGGTCGAGTTCCTCCACGTATTTGTCCGAGGCGGCTTGCAGCTCCGCCTTCACCGCCGGGTCATCGCTCTTGTGCTTGAGGTCGTTGACGAAATCCGCAAATTTGTGGGCTGCCACAGCCTGCGGTGTGATGTCGCCATTGGTCAGCTCAGCGACCTTGTTCTGGTATGCGCCGCTCTTGACGGTGCCTGCTGTGGCGATGACGGCAGGGCGGTCACCGCCGTGTTCGACCATGGCGCGCGAGGTCACGTCAATCAGGTTGATGACAGGCACATCCACGTTGTCCAGCGCTTTCGGGAACGCCGTACACGCGGTGTTGCACGCCATGGCCACCATGGCCGCCTTCAGGCGCTGTGCGGTCTGCAGGCCATTGCCCACCAGCCGGATGAGCGTATCGGGGCTCTTGGGGCCGTAGGGCGCGTTGGCATGGTCCACCACCGGCACCATCTGCAGGTCTTCCCCCGTTTCGGCCTTGATGATTGCCAGCATGTTCTTGGCCGCGATCAGCCCGCCGTTGCTGGAGTCGAAAGCGGCAACGGTGAAGGGTTCGTTTGGCGTGGCCTCGTCAAACGTCTTGCCGTCAGGCATGTGGTTCATGGCGTTACGCAGCAGCACGAGCATGCCCTGGTGCACCTGCGAGGCGAAACCGTCGACGCTGGCTTCGCCCTTGCGGCTCACGCCATCCACCGCACCGGCATCCACCGAAGCCTTGATGGCCGCGTGCAGTTGCTCCGGCTTGGGCATGAGATCCAGCCGCCCCATGTTGCGCAGCATATTGGCCAGGATGGCCTGCGCGCCAAAGTTGGAGTTCCACGCCGTGACAGGAAAGTCCACCGGCACCGTCGACGCGAAATCGACCGTGCTGCCGTCGGCCAGCGTGACCGGCGGGATCTTGCTGCGCAGGCTGCCCATGCCGGCTTCGTTGCCGCCGTCTCCCACGCCCACCGTGACGATGCCCTTGCGCTTGTTGGCCTCCAGAACGATCTGGTCTTTCGGCGCATTGACGTCGGCGACCGAGATGCCGCGCATGTTCAGGTAATCGCCGTCGGCATTGCGCGCCGGCAGCTCGATGGCCACCACGGCTTCGGGCTGCACGCGGTCGAGCAGTTCGTTGGCCGCATCGCGCGCGGGCTGGCCGCGCTTGGCATCGAACAGCTCGAGCTTGACGAGGTGGCCGCCCGGATATGTATCGAGCACCGACTGGAGCACGGGCATGTTGGCCGAGTCGGTGGCGACGGTAATGTCGTAGCCGGCCTGCGCGAGCGTGGCGGCTTTCTCGCCTGTGCCGACGGGGCCATCGGTTTCCGGCAGCATGCGGCCGGTCGTTGGGTCGCGCCCCACTGTAAAGCCGGTCACCATCAGGATGCGCTTGCCCATCAGCGCGGCGGCGGCATCTTCGGTCCCGCCCTTGACGAAGAAGTTGCGGATGCCGCGGTCGATGAACATGGCCTGGATGCGGTCCACCGGCGACATGATGCGATCGGCCGTGCGCCCGAATACCGACGACTTGCCGCGATAGAGCTGCATGCGCTGGCGCCAGCTCATGCGCACCGGGTC
The DNA here is from genome assembly GCF_047304345.1 of Ralstonia sp. Ralssp135. Lineage (NCBI taxonomy): Bacteria > Pseudomonadati > Pseudomonadota > Betaproteobacteria > Burkholderiales > Burkholderiaceae > Ralstonia > Ralstonia sp. Ralssp135. The sequence continues at coordinate 3,328 of NZ_JBGLYZ010000066.1, read as the reverse complement.
TTTGATGTTGGCGGTATCGTGCGCGAACTCGGCCTTGCTCAGGATGAGTTGCCGCTGCTCATCGCTCATCTTCGAAAGCGCGCTGGCCAGGCGCCGCACGCCAATGCCACGCGGGTGACGGCCAGCGGTGGTCCCGCTGGTACGGTAATTCTCCGCGTCAAGCAAAAGGTCGGCATGCTGCGACAGCGCGTTTTGCGTGCCGGCGTCGAGTGCCTTTTGCGTGTCGGTAAAGTTCGTGAGCGTGACTTCCGGGTTGGCGAGGTCATCCAAAGCGCCCGGCAGCGGCCGCGAAGGGCGGGCGGGTCCCGTGTTGGTTGGATTGCCTTCGTCGCCCGGCGTGCCCGTTTTGCCGGGTTCAGGGGGGAGCTCGCCTGCTGTTTTGGGCTTGCCTGTGGCCGGGTCGATCGGGTCGGTTCCGGGCTTGCCCATCGTGCCGTCTTTCCCATCGTTGCCAGCGGTGGTGCCGGCAGGCTCCGTCGTCTTGCCGCTGGCTTGCGTGATCACTGGCTCGGTGGTCGGGTCGGTCGTGGGCCGGCCCGCGCTGGCTGGGTCATTGGCAGCCACCGTGGTGGGCTCGGGCACCACCTCGGTGGGCTTGTAGCGGTCGGCGTTGTTCTTCAGGGCGTTGAGCAGGCCGACGCGCTCCGTGCCTTGCGACAGGCCAACTCGTTCGAGCATGCGCGTTGCGCCCACCTGGCCCAGGCCGAGACCCAGGAACATGATGGATTCGGCTTTCTGCTCGCCCGACATCCGGTCGCCGTACATCAGCAGGTCCTTGACCTGCGCGCCCGTCATGACGATGCCGCCGCCACCGGCCACCAAATCCGAAGCCGAGCGCGTGAGCGTGAACATCTTTGAGGCCGCCGCCGCTTCCGACAGCGCGGACACCCCCTTGCCGGCCAGGCTGTATTCGCCCGCTGCGGATGTGACGATGGCTAGCCAGTCGTTAAAGGCCTCGGGGTTGGTGGGCGACCACGAGCGGCCGTGGTCGGCCAGCGTGTTGAGGTGGTCGACGGATTCGCCAACGATCCAGCCTGTGCCCACCGCCACCATGGCGCCGCCCACAATCGATGCGCCGCCGAATGTGCCGACCGACAGGATCACCCCGCCCACCGCCGTGGCCACGCCGGCCACGATGTCGACAACGTGCCGGATCTTTTGCCCCGTTGTGGTGATGTGCGCGCTGAAGTGATCGACGTCAGGGATGCCCTTGCTGTCGAGCGCCACAGTGCCCGCAAGGTTCTTCGGCACGTAGATCGTGCCACCGTCAGACAGGGCGTTGTTATGGCGGTAGTCGTCGAGGTTCTCGTAGTCCCAGCCGCGATCGTCGATGTAGTGCGGCTTGCCCCCATTTTTGTCGGTGACTTCGAACAACGCTGTCGGCATCACGCCTGCGCTCTTATCCACGTAGGCAATCGGAATGGCTTTCACGGTTGGGTTGTCGCCACCCACCTCGTGGATCTTCTTGTTGACCTCGTCGATGATCTTGGTGCTGTTGCCGCTGGTGAACCACGCTGTGCCGGTGGTGCCGCTGCTCTGCGCGCCGGCGTTGTCAGCCTGGATCATCAGCGCGCCGCCGATGTAGTTTTTGAGCTGCGTGTCGGCATCAGGGCCGGTGAAAGACTGCGCCTTGTCGTTGTAAAGCGGCGTGTCCTTGCCGAAGGTGGCCTTGGACATCTGCCCGAAGATGTTCTTCAGCCCCGCATTCTGGTCGGACTGGAACGTCTTGTAGTCAGCCTCTGCCTGCTTTTGCTGGACCTTCTCGTTGCCGCGGTCGAATGCGCGTTGCAGCATGTCGGCGTTGGGCAAGTCCTTGCCGTGCTGCTGGATCAGCGCGTTGGTGACCGTGGCGCCGTTGCCGTCGCCCACGGCGTTCTGCACCGGCACCCACGACGGCATGCTCCCCCCCGAACCGGAGGTCTGCATGCTGTAGAGGAACGATTTGGCATTCGAGTTGGTGGTCAGCCAGTTGGCAACCTGCTGGGCGTGGTCGGTGCTCGACTGGTCACTGGCAAAGCGCGGCGAATCGGCCACGGCAGCCGTCAGGCTCAAGCCGCCGTAAAAGTCCGAGCCGTGGGGCACGAGTCCCGACGTGTCGGCGCCGGCGTTGCTCTGGAACCAGTTGCCGTTGTCGTTGAAGCGATCTTCTACGGTGGTCAGCAGGTTGTTTGCCACCTCGGGTGGCGCCACCTTGGCCAGGTCCTTCATCCATTTGCCGACGGCATCGTATTTGACGGTGCTGTCGGCCATCTTGCGACTGGCGTCGGGGTCGTCGGGGTTGTACTTGTAGACCTGGGTGAGGTCGCTGATCTGCTTGTTGAAGTAGTCGCTGTGTGCGTTGAAGAACGGCGCGCCGGCCACCTGGTACAGATGGTCGCGCGCGTCGGGGTCGGCGCTGGTGACCGACACGTCGTTCATGTTGGTCGACAGGATCTTCAGCGCGCCCTGCGCATCGCCCGCCTTCATCTTGGCCGCGACCTGATCCTTGGTGTAGTTCACGCGCACGTCGTAGCTGGCTGCGCCGATCTGTTCGTAGATCTGCTCGGCGTTCTTGTCATTGGCGTGCGGCCGCGCAAGCTGCACGCACGCGAACTGCACTGGATCGTTGGTGGCGAGCGCCTTGTCCTGCGCCGACAGCGTTGGGTCGTTCGGGTTGATGTGGTTGATCTGGTACTGGATCGCATCGGCTGTGGCGATGTTCCTGGCAAACGCGAGGCTGCCGTCGTCCCAATCGGGGTGGGCCTTTGCCAGCGCATCGGCAGCGTCGTTGGCCGCCTTCAGGTTATCGCCCGAGCCGAAGTTCTCATAGCTTGAAAGCTCGCCGCCAATGGCGGTCTTGAAGTCCTGGATGGCCTTGTCCAGGTTGGTCTGCGCCGTGTTGATCGAGTCCTGCTTGTCTTCAGCGATGGTCCTGTTGGTGACCTTGATGTTCTGCGCATCCTGCAGCTTGTCTTGCGCGTCGAGCACGCCGTCGCGCGCTTCCGATGCGGTGCGCTGGCTCGGGTCTTGCTTCTCCACCGCGTCCTTTGCATCGTCGACGATCTTGTCGAGCCATTTGGCATCGGGGTCGCGTTTCTTGATGGCGTCCGCTGCGTCTTCGATGGCTTTCTTCTCGCCGCCAGCGGGCGCTTCGTCGGCCTGCCGGCGCAGCTCGTTCTGCACCGAGTTGATGACGTCCGAAAGCGGCTTGTCGAGCTTGGCCTGGGCGGCCTTGGAGTCGTCGCCGTTGTTGATGTAGTCGTTGACCGCCGTGTTGGCCGTCTGGATGGCCGCGTCGGTCTTGGTTTTGGCGTCGGCGGCTGCTTGTTTCTGCTCAGGGGTGGGTGGG
>NZ_JBGLYZ010000065.1:0-14412 GCF_047304345.1 Ralstonia sp. Ralssp135 | reverse complement strand
TTTTTCCGGGGGGGGGGGGGCCCCCCTCCCCCCCCCCTGCTTTTTTCCCCCCCCCCCCCCCGCTTACAAAAATTGAAGGAGTCTTTCGCCATCTCGGGCGCGCCTTTCTTTGCTTACTTTCTTTGGTAAGACAAAGAAAGTGAGTCAGCCCCGGCAGGGGATGAAACAAGGGATGCACCAAAAGCAAAAAATCACGAATCCCCCCAACACCAACCACGAAATCAGCCACCAAGCGCCAGCCCTTAAGATTGCGGCACGTTCCATCAAGCCAACACCAGAGCCCATGCAGATCTACCACAACCCCCGCTGCTCCAAATCCCGCACCGCTCTCGAGCAAGCCCAATCCTTCGCCGCAGAAAAAGGCGAGCAACTCGACGTCATCGAATATCTGACCACCCCGCCCACGCTGGCCGACCTCAAAAAGCTCGCAGCGCAACTCGACGCACCGCTGCGCAGCCTGATCCGCGAAAACGAAGACGAATACGCACAGCTCAATCTGGCCGATGCGTCAGACGACGGGCTGCTCAAGGCCATCGCAGCACATCCGAAGCTGCTGCAGCGCCCGGTGCTCGTTCGCAATGGCCGCGCCACCATCGGTCGCACGCCCGAAGCGCTCGACGCGTTTCTGAAGTAATTCACCGCGCCCCACAAAGTTGAACGGCCTGCCGATTTCCATCGGACAGGCCGTTCAGGGGTGGCCGTATCTCGCTTTGCGCGAGGGCCGGGGCTGCGTCCGTCAAGACGCGCAAGGGCACCGGTTTATTCCAGGCCCATCCATCGGGCCATTTCTGACCCGAAGCCAACTGCCAGCAGGGCGGCAAGCACCACTGCCAGCGCCGCCGCGGTCGAGACCATGGCGACTTTCATGACGTCTGCGTCGTGGTGTGCGTTGCTGTGCGTGTGATGCAGATGCTGCGCACGCATGCTCAACGGAACCGCCTTCGCAGATGATTTGCGATGCCAATGCAAGCGCTCCGTCATCGCTCGCAAGTGTTGCGTGTCAAACGCGTCACGGGAAAATCGCATCGCGGTACCTCCCCGTTGTTGGCTGGTAGCCGACGCCGGCACGCACCGGCGTCGGGGGCACGTGCGGCCCGAAAACGATACGGCAAGCAAATGGCGTATGCGAGTGGCTTTGCTTGTCGGCGCCGGGTGGCGCAGTCGTCTGGTCGCTCGCACAAGCCCAGCGTAGACGGGGGTTTGCAGCGCTGCAAGTTGCGTTGCGGCATGGTGCCCGCATCACGCGGGCAAGAGGCAAACCGCGTGCGGGTCTTCGCCAGATGCGTGACGTGCGCGGCGCTCAATCCTGAGCAGTTTGGTGGGGCAATTGTGCGGCGGCGCGCTCGGCTTCGCGCTTGCGCAGTTCGGCCAGCATGTTGCAGAAGAGCGTGCCTTGCTCTTTTGCGTCATCCAGCGCGATGTGCGTGTGCGGCAGCGGGTCGTGCCAGTGCTCGGGAAAAGCCGCTTTGACGTTGCGCCGATACGGCATGCCCGTGAGCGCAAAGGCCAGCGTCTTGATGTCGAGCGCCGCCCAGCCAAACGGCGAGCGCCCGGCAAAACGCATCATGTACCAGAACATGAACGTGAAATCGAAGCCGGCCGGAAACGCTACGAACACGGGCTTGCCGGGCAGACTCTCGACCCATTCCACGTAGCGCGGCAGAGCCACTTCGGGCGCTTCGAGGTTTGCGCGGCATGCAGCCCACGCCTCGGGCTGCGTCTTCCACCATTGCATCTGGATCGGATGGCCTTCTGCGCCGGGCAGCGTTTGCAGGTTCGCTTCAAACGTGCCGACAAGCGTCTTGTCGGCCAGGTACGCCGCGCTGGCGAAGCTCAGCATCGAATGCGGGCCGGGGATGGGGCCGTCGGCCTCGATGTCGGTGCTGACGTAGATTTCGGGCCGCGTGTCGGGCGGTTGGTTGCCGCGCTTGCGGCGGGGCTTGTCGGCTGCAGCCGCGGGCGCGCTGTCGGCGAAGGGGTCGTCGCTCTCGTTGGCGCCGTCCTTGGCGCTGTTGTTGGCGGTCCCGCTCATGCTGAGCCTTCGTTGGCGAACAGGCGATCGGCGACGTACGGGTTGCTGGCACGCTCATCGCCAAAGGTCGAGACAGGCCCATGGCCCGGCACAAACGTAACGTCGTCGCCGAGCGGCCAGAGCTTGGTGCGGATCGCGTTGATCAGGTCCGCATGATTGCCGCGCGGGAAGTCCGTGCGGCCGATCGACCCCGCGAACAGCACATCGCCGACGATGGCCACGCGGTCTTCCGGGCTGAAGAACACCACGTGGCCAGGTGTATGGCCAGGACAGTGGAACACCTGCAGGGTGCGACCAGCGGCTTCCACGGTGTCGCCGTCTTCCAGCCAGCGGTCAGGCACGAACGCCTTGGCGGGCGGGAAACCAAAGCGCTGGCTCTGCATGGGCAGTTGATCGATCCAGAACGCCTCATCCTTCTGCGGCCCTTCGATGGGCACGCCAAGCTGCGAGCGCAGGGCATCGGCGGCGGCGCAGTGGTCGACGTGGCCATGCGTGAGCAGGATTTTTTCGATGCGCGCGCCGTGCTGCTCGGCGGCGGCCAGGATGCGCTCGATATCGCCACCCGGGTCGGTGACGGCGGCAGCACCGTCGTCGCCAATCAGCAGCGTGCAGTTCTGTTCAAACGGCGTAACGGGGACGACAACGACTTTCATGTGATCTTTGGTGCGCAATTGCACATGGCAGGGATAACCCGATTGTATCGGGCCGAGCCCGCGCCAGCACTGGGCTCGCGGGGTGCGCTGTTACATCGGAAAGAAAATATTACAAAATTGGCGCGAGATGACAGCATGATGTGACCGTTTTAATAGGAAATGTAAATAATCGATCGAAGCATGCATGTTAGACTCGCGGCCATGCTTAAGTTGACCCACCTCAATTCCAGCCGTTCGGCCGGCCGCACGCTGCGTGCCTGGCTGACGCATGGCACCGCGCTGCTGGTGCTGGCGGGCTGTGCAGCCATTCCTGGCGAGCCGCCCGTGGGTGGGCAATCCGGTCTTCAGGCCAGCAAGCCCACCGCGCCCGCGCTGAAGGTGGCCGACCCGCGCGACAACCCCGATGCTTGGGGCACGTTGTCGTTCCGTGGCGTGCCGGATTCGAGCAGCCTCAAGCTCGACGAGAACACCGATACCAGCCCCGGCTTGCGCGCCGACCTCGGTACGTTTGAACAGCGCGGCCTGGCCTCGTGGTACGGCCGCGGCTTCCACGGCCGCCGCACCGCCAGCGGCGAGCGCTTCAACATGAACGCCTTCACGGTTGCGCACCCGTCGCTGCCGCTGCAGAGCTGGGTGCTGGTGCGCAACCTCGCCAACGACCGTGTGGTCGTGGCCAAGGTGACGGATCGCGGCCCGTACTACGGCAAGCGCATCCTCGACATGTCGTATGCCGCAGCCAAGCGACTCGATTTCGTCAAGCGCGGTTCGACGCAGGTGGAAATCCGCCGCCTGTCGCGCGCTGAAGTCGAAGCGCTGCGTCCTGAGCTGACGCAAACGGACGTTGCCAGCAACGACGGCGATGCCGATGTGGGCGGTGATGAACCCGCACCGGTCAAGAAGAAAGCGGTCAAGCGTCGCGCCAAGCGCCGCTGAGCCGCTGGTTCAGCCGCCTTCCTGCCTCAGTCCTTCCCTTCGTTTTTCAGCGCCAGCGCGCTCTGATACAGCGTGTCGACCGGCGCGCCCGTAATCGCACCGGCCAGCTTGGCTGCGCGCTTGGCGGGCAGCTCGGTCAACAGCAGACGCAAGACCTGATCCGCCGCCATCGCGGTCGGCGCCGCGTCCTGCGCGCCTGCGCCTTCCACCACCAACACGAATTCGCCCTTGCCGTGCGTGGCATCGGCGGCAAGCCATGCAGGTGCCTGCGCAGCGGGCAGCACGACGATCTGCTCAAACAGCTTGGTCAACTCGCGGCCGATCAGGATGCGTCGCGCAGGCAAGTGCTCGGCCAACGCGGCGAGTGTGGCCTCAATGCGATGCGGCGCCTCATATAGAACCCATGCCGGCCCATGCGCCGCCCATTGGCGGATGGCCGCCTCGCGTTGCCCGGCCTTGGGTGGCAGGAAGCCGACAAAGGTGAACTGCCCCTCCGACGTGTCGAGCAGTTCCCCCGCAGCGGAAAGCGCCGTCACCACGGCGCTGGCGCCCGGCAGCGGAATCACGCGCTGGCCCGCCGCGCGTACCGCCTCGACAATGCGCGAGCCCGGGTCCGATACGCCGGGCGTGCCTGCATCGGACACATAGGCGATGCGCTCGCCCTGCGCCAAGCGCGCGACGATGCGTGCAGCGGCTTCTCGCTCGTTGTGCTGGTGCGCAGCGAGCATCGGTCGCGACAGGCCCAGCCGATTGAGCAGTTGCCCGGTGTTGCGCGTGTCTTCGCAGGCCACCGCGTCGACGAGGCCCAGCACGTAGCGCGCCCGCAGCGACACGTCGGCAGCGTTCCCGATGGGGGTGGCCACCACATATAATGCGCCGGCGGGATAGTGCTGGTCATGCGCCAGCAGGGTCCAGTCAGGATCACTCACGAGAACTTCTCTCAGTCACTTGGTTCAAACCGCACATGCATGCGCCGCAGACCATCACAGCCGCCACCGGTGAAGCCGGTGAAGACCGTGCGCTGCGCTACTTGCAGGCGCGCGGGCTGGCGGTGGTCAGCCGCAATTATCGCTGCAAGGGCGGTGAGATCGATCTGGTGATGCGCGATACGGCCGGCGCGCTCGTATTCGTCGAGGTGCGTGCCCGCGTGGCACGCTCCACGCAGCGCTTTGGCGGGGCGGCCGCGAGTGTCACGCCTGCCAAGCAGCGTCGCCTGATTGCCGCGGCCGAAGATTTTCTCGCGCGGCAGGCTGAAGAGGTGCCCGCCTGCCGTTTTGACGTGATCGCCATCGACGGCGCGCGCATCGAATGGATGCGCGATGCCTTCGGTGCCGACGCCTAAACCTCGCTCTTCTTTCTTCCGGACTTCATTCAAGGACAGCATGAAACTCTCGTCGCCTACGTTTGCCCGCTTCCGTCACACGGTCAAGCGCACCGCCGTGCTGGCCGCTCTGGCCGGTATTACCGCAACGCAGTTGACCGCCTGCTTCCCGCTGTTTGCCGGGGCCGTGGCCGGCGGCGTAGCGCTCGCCACCGACCGCCGCCCGACCGCCACCCAGACCATCGACCGCGGCCTGCAAATGGAAGCCGAGAACACGCTGATCTCGCGCTACGACGGCCGTGCCCACGTGAACGTGACGGTCTACAACCGCAAGGTCCTGCTGACCGGCGAGGCCGGCACCGAGCAGACCAAGCAGGAGATCGGCCAATACGCACAGAAGTTGCAGAACGCGCGTGAGGTCGTCAACGAGATCGTGGTGACGCCGGTGTCGAGTACGTTCGGCTCGCGCACCAACGATACGTACATCACCACCAAGGTGAAGAGCGTGCTGGCCGGCACGGAAGGCGTGCCCTGGAACTCCATCAAGGTGACGACCGAAGCGCAGACCGTCTTCCTGATGGGCGTGGTAACCGAGGCCGAAGGCAACAAGGCCACCGAAGCCGTGCGCACGGTGGGCGGCGTGAACAAGGTCGTGAAGGTGTTCGACTACGTGAGCGAAGACGAGCGCAAGCGCCTGGACGCCAATGCCACGTCGACCAACGCGTCGACCGCGCCTGATGCGTCGCAAGGCACCCCGGCGCCGGCGCAAGGTACGCCGACGGCCACGCAGGCCCCGGCACCCGTCACCTCGGCCTCGCCTGGCGTGACCGTGTCGCCGACCAACTCGCCGGCGCTGCCGCCGGGCAAGCAATTGCCGTAAGCCACGTCCGCAACATCGATTCGCAAGGAACGCAGCCACCGCGCTGCGTTTTTTGTTGGCTGCACGCATCACAGGGCACACGGCTGGCCGTGCGTGTTAGCGTATGACGCTTCCGCGACTTCGCAGCCCCCCGATGCCCGTCGTCCACCGCCTTGCCGCCGCAACATTGCTTGCGGCGCTGCTCACGGCCCCTGCGGCCCAAGAAGCGGCCCAAGCGGCCGATCGCCCGCCCTCCAATCTGCAGGCCCGCACCTGGGCCGCCACGTGCGCAAGCTGCCATCACGCCGATACCGCGCCCGGCGCCAGGCTCCCCGCGCAGACGTTGCTGCCGCTGGCGGGTCGCTCGCAAGCCGAGCTGATCGACGCGATGCAGGCCTTCCGCAACGGCACGCGCCCGTCCACGGTGATGGGCCAGATTGCCCGCGGTTATGACGATGCGCAGATCGTCGCCATTGCCGGCTGGCTGTCGCGCCAATCGCAGGAGGCGCCATGAGGGAATCGTTGCGCAAGGATCGACGCGCAGTCTTGCGGGCGCTCGGGGCAACCGCGCTTGCCGGGCCGCTGGCCGCATGCGCATCGCTGTCGGGCGTGCGCAATGCGCGCGTGGTGGTGGTTGGCGGCGGCTACGGCGGCGCGACGGCAGCCAAATACGTGCGCGTGTTTTCCGGCGGCCGTGTCGACGTGACGCTGGTTGAGCCGAACGCCGCGTTCGTCTCGTGCCCGCTGTCGAATCTCGTGCTGTCGGGCGACCGTGACATGGCGTCGATCACCGTGCCGTATGACGCGCTGGTCGAGCGCCACGGCGTGCGCTGGGTGCGCGACCGCGCATCGGCCATCGACCTAGGCGCAAAGCAGGTGCGGCTGACGGGCGGCGGCACGCTCGATTACGACCGGCTGATCCTCTCGCCCGGCATCGACTTCGTGCCGGGGGCGATTCCCGGTCTCGCCAATGCGGCCACCGCTGCCCAAGCACCGCACGCATGGAGGGCCGGCATGCAGACGCTGGCGTTGCGCCATCGGCTCGAAGCCATGCCCAACGGCGGCACGGTTGCGATCAGCATTCCGCTGGCGCCGTACCGCTGCCCGCCCGCGCCATACGAGCGCGCGTGCCTGATCGCCCACTGGCTGCAGCGCGCCAAGCCGGATTCGCGCGTGCTCATCCTCGATGCCAACGACGACGTCACCTCTAAGGGCGCGCTGTTCAAGCGCGTGTGGGCCGAACGTTATCCACAGCACATTGAATATCGCCCGCAATACAACGCCGTCGACATCGATGCCACGGGCCGCGTGCTCAAGTTCGATGTGCAGGACGACGTGCAGGCCGATGTCGTCAACCTCATCCCGCCGCAGCGCGCCGGCGCGATTGCCGTGCAAGCCGGGTTGGCGACGGCCAATGGGCGCTGGTGCGAGGTGGACTTCCTCTCGTTCGAATCGAAGGTGGCGCCGGGCGTGCATGTGATTGGCGATGCCATCCAGACGGCGCCGCTGATGCCCAAGTCGGGCCACATGGCCAACCAGCATGGCAAGGTGGCCGCCGCCGCCGTGGTGGCGATGCTGGCCGGGCACGCGCCCGATGCGTCACCGCTGTACACCAACACCTGCTACAGCTTTGCCACGCCGGACGAGGCGATGCACGTGGCGACCGTGCACCGCTACGACGCGGCCGAGCACACCATGGTGACGGTGCCGGGCGCCGGCGGGCTTTCCGAGGCGCCTTCCGCAGCGGAGGGCAAGCTGGCGCAGGGCTGGAGCCGCGCCATCTGGTCGGACATGCTCGGCTAAAGGTGAGGCTAAAGGTGAGGCCCCGGGCACAAACAATGCGCAAGATTGTGCAAGTCGTGTAAGCGGCCCGCCCCTACAGTGCGTCATGTGGCCGCACGGGCGGCCGTCCGAACCTTCCGATCATCATGTCTCCCAAGGATCTGCTGCTGGCCCTGACCGTTGTGCTGGTGTGGGGCGTCAACTTCGTCGTCATCAAGGTGGGCCTGCATGGCGTGCCGCCCATGCTGCTGGGTGCGCTGCGCTTTGCGCTGGTCGCGTTTCCGGCTGTGCTGTTCGTGCCGCGCCCCAAGATCGCGCTCAAGTGGCTGGTGGCCTATGGCGCCACCATCAGCTTTGGGCAGTTCGCGTTCCTGTTCTCGGCCATGTATGTGGGCATGCCGGCGGGGCTGGCCTCGCTGGTGCTGCAATCGCAGGCGTTCTTTACGCTGACGATTGCGGCCATCGTGCTGCGCGAGCCGATCCGCTGGTTCCACTTGGCCGGCATGGCGGTGGCCGCCGGCGGGCTGGCGATCATCGGCATGGCGGGTGGCGGCTCGGTCACCGGCATGACCACCGTCGGCTTCCTGCTGACGCTGTGCGCGGCGTTTTCGTGGGCCAGCGGCAACATCGTCACCAAGCGGATCGGGCCGGTAAACGTGGTGAGCCTGGTGGTGTGGGGCGCGGCCATCCCGCCAATTCCGTTCTTCCTGCTGTCGTACTGGCTGGAGGGGCCGGAGCAGATTGCGCATAGCCTGGCGAACATCAGTGGGTCGAGCATCGGCGCAATCGTCTACCTGTCTTTTGGTGCCACCATCTTCGGCTACAGCCTGTGGAGCCGCCTGCTGGCGCGTTACGCCGCCAGCCAGGTCGCGCCGCTCACGCTGCTGGTACCGGTGGTGGGGCTGGTGTCGGCGGCCGTGCTGCTGGGCGAGCGCCTGGTGCCCGCCCAATGGCTGGGCGGTGCGGTGGTCATGGCCGGGCTGCTGCTCAACGTGTTTGGCGGCCGGCTGGCGGCGCGGCGGGCGATGGCCTGACGCCACACCCCCATCAGCAACAAGCGCCCGGGCCGAAAGGTACCGGGCGTTTTGCTGTGGGCGCGACATAGGATTTGGCCCGTTTCGGGCACAATACCGGGTCCGATTCCGACCTCTGCGACCATTTCGCCCGCACACGCATGCGGGCAGCCTCGTCTTCTGGAGACCACATGAAGTTCGCCCCCACGCTCGCCGCTGCGGCGGTGCTGGCCGGCCTGGCGCTGTCCGCCACGCCCGCGCTGGCCACCGTTGACGCTGCCCGCGCGCTGTCCATCGCCAACCAGAACGCCTGCATGGGCTGCCACGCCGTAGACCGCAAGCTCGTCGGCCCGGCCTACCAGGACGTTGCCGCCAAATACAAAGGCGATGCCGGCGCGCAAGCCAGGCTCATCAAGAAAGTGCGCGAAGGCGGCATGGGCAACTGGGGCCAGATCCCGATGCCGGCCAATCCGAAGATTGCCGATGCCGATCTGAAAACCGTGATCGACTGGGTGCTTGCGGGCGCCCCGGCCAAGTGAGGAACGGACGATGAATGATGCAATCAACCTGAGCCGCCGCGACGTGCTGCGCGCCGGCGCCATGATGGCGCTGCTGGTGTCCGCCGGCATCGCCACGCCGGCCCAGGCGGCCGAATGGAACAAGGCCGCCTTTGCCGTCAAGGGCGTAAACGAAGTGCTCAAGCAACTGGGCGGCGGCGCGGTCGACAAGGGCGGCGCGGGCGTCCAGCTCACCGCACCGGACATCGCAGAAAACGGCGCCGTGGTGCCGCTGGTCGTAACGAGCACGCTGCCCGGCACCGACCTCATCGCCATCCTGGTCGAAAAGAACCCGAACACGCTGGCTGCAACGTTCGCCATTCCGGCCGGGACCGATCCGTTTGTGAGCACGCGCGTGAAGATGGGCGAGACCTCCCATGTCTACGCCGCCGTGCGCGCCAACGGCAAATGGGTGCTGGCGGCTAAGGAAGTCAAGGTCACCCTTGGTGGCTGCGGCGGTTAAACATCAGGAGAAACACACCATGGCAGACCCGATGCGCATTCGCGCAATGGAAAACGGCGGCACGACCGACGTGAAGATCCTGATGAAGCACGACATGGAAACCGGCCAGCGCAAAGACGCGTCCGGCAAGATCGTGCCGGCCTGGCACATCACCAACGTGACGGTGCTGCACAGCGGCAAGACGGTGCTCGACGCGCAGTTCGGCCCGGCCGTGTCGAAAGATCCGTTCCTCAATTTCAAGTTCAAGGGCGGCGCCAAGGGCGACAAGGTGACGGTCACGTGGGTCGACAACCACGGCGACAAGCGCACCGACGAGACGTCTATCCAGTAAAGGCCCGGAGGCCCAAATGCGACGCAGCTTCTTTCGTGTGACCGCCGCGCTGGCGGCCTTGGGTGTGGCCGGCAAGGCCGCTGCCCAGAATGCTCCCCGCGCTGGCGGCGCCGGCGCCGGCGCCGGCGCCCGCTACAAGGTGGTCTACCAGTTGAGCGAAGGCATCGACCAGGCCGTGCGCGCCATCGGTAACCTGCGCAACCATATGAACGGCGCACCCGGCACGAAGATCGTGGTGGTGGCGTTCGGCCACGGCATCGAGTTTCTGGTTGAAGGCGCCAAGGATGCGCAGGGCCGCACGTTTGATGCGCCGGTGGCCGCACTGGCCAGCATGGGCGTGGAGTTTCGCGTGTGCCACAACTCGCTGATGGCCTTCAAGGTGCCGGAAGACAAGCTGCTGCTCGAAGCCAAGGTGGTGCCTGCCGGCGTGGTGGAAATCACCCGCTTGCAGCAGGAAGAAGGTTTCGCCTATATCAAACCGTAGGCGACCCACGGAGGGGACCGTGAAACACAAGACATGGACGATGGTGCTGGCTGCGGCGTTGGCGGCCGGCGGCGCCGTAATGGCATCCGCCCAGGACACCAAGGACAGCACCGCCGCCGGCATCGCGCAGTACCGCGAAATGCTGGCCGACGGCAACCCGGCCGAACTCTGGGAAGCCGCAGGCGAAGAACTCTGGAAGAAGCCCGCCGGCCCCAAGCAGGCCTCGCTCGAAGCGTGCGATCTGGGCCTCGGCCCCGGCGTGGTGAAGGGCGCCTACGCCAAGCTGCCGCGCTTCTTCAAAGACACCGGCCGCGTGATGGACGCTGAACAGCGCCTCATGTATTGCCGCATGACGCTGCAGGGGCTGACCAAGGAAGAGGCATCGGCCCGCCCGTTCTCGTCACCCGGCAAATCGTCGGACATTGAACGGCTGATGGCCTACGTGGCCTCGGAATCGCGCGGCACGGCCATCGACATTCCGCTCGCCCACCCAGAAGAAAAGCGCGTGTACGAACTCGGCCGCCGCATGTTCTTCTACCGTGGCGGCGCGTATGACTTTGCCTGCGCCACGTGCCATGCCCAGCCGGGTTTGCGCATCCGCCTGCAAGACCTGCCCGATCTGCTGACCGCCGACGGCGCACGCTTTGCGTATTCCACGTGGCCGGGCTATCGCGTCTCGCAGGGCGAGGTACGCACGATGCAGCACCGCCTGTATGACTGCCTGCGCCAGCAGCGCTTTCCGGAACCGCTCTACGGCAGCGAGGTGATCACCGCGCTGGAGATGTTCCTTGCCCGCAACGCCAACGGCGGCAAGATGGACGCGCCGTCCATCAAACGATGAGGCCACGCATGAATCGACTGACCCCCATCGTTCTGACGGCGCTGACACTGGCGCTGACTGCCGGCGCCGCCCACGCAGCGGACGCCACCTCCAAGGCCGTCACCCCGCCCAAGCCCGATGCAAAGGCCGACGCCGCGCTCGTCAAGGTCATCCACGAGAGCTTTGTCTCCAAGGGCCCGGCCACCGTGGAAGGCGTGACCGAGCGCGACGACGTGCAGAAGATCTGCAGCCAGTTTGCAGACCGCACCGCCGTGCCCGCCGCCGTGGCCAAGAAGCTGGAAGACGCGCAGCTCAAGACCATCCATTACCCGGCTGACGACAAATGGCTAGGCGACTGGAAGGCAGGCGAGAAGACCGCCCAGAGCGGCCGCGGCATGCAGTTCTCCGACCCCGCCGGCGGCGCGAACGGCGCCAACTGCTACGCCTGCCACCGCTTGTCGAAAGACGAAGTGTCGTACGGCACGATCGGTCCGTCGCTGTACCAGTACGGCAAGCTGCGTGGGGATTCGGAAGCGATCCTGCGCTACACCTGGGGCAAGATCTACAACTCCAACGCGTATGCGGCGTGCTCCAACATGCCGCGCTTCGGGCACAAGGGCATCCTCACCGAACAGCAGATCCGCGACGTGATGGCGCTGTTGTTCGACCCGGCATCTCCGGTCAACCAGTGACCCAATAACGCCATGCACACGCTTCGACGGTTCCTGATGTGGGCAGCAGCGGTGATGGTGTTTGCTGCCGGCACCGCACAGGCCGTTGAAGTGGGCGACGTGGTTGCGCTGCCCGACCTGCAATTGCTCGACGGCACGCGCGTGCCGGGCGATACGTGGCGCGGGCACCCGGTCATCATCGCCACGTGGGCCTCGTGGTGCCCGTTCTGCGCGCTGCAGAACCCGCGCCTGCAAAAGCTGTACGACGCTACGCGCGGCACTGACCTGCGCATCCTCACCATCAGCATCGACGCCAACCCGCAGCTCGCGAAGGACTACGTCGCCAAGCGCAACTTCACCTTTCCGGTGACGATGGAAACCGACGCGCTGTGCGCCGCCACCGGCCCGCGCAAAGGCCTGCCCGAACTGCTCGTGCTCGACGCCAAAGGGCGCGTGGTGCGCAAGGAAGTTGGCGAGATGCTTGAAGACGACGTGGCCGACCTGGCTCGCTACGCGCACAGCAACACACCATGAACCGCCGCGAATTCGTTCAAGCCCTGGCGATTGCCGCAGCCGCCGGCCTGCGCCTGACCGACGCCCACGCTGACACGCTCAGCTACGATGTGCCGCGTTTCGGCAACGTCCACCTGCTGCACTTCACCGACTGCCACGCGCAGCTGCTGCCCATCGAATACCGCGAGCCCAGCGTCAACCTGGGCGTGGCGCAATGGGCGGGGCAGCCGCCGCATCTGGTGGGGTACGCGCTGCTCAAGCGGTACGGCATCGCGCCCGGCTCGCGCGCCGCGCATGCGTTCACCTCGCTCGACTTTACCGAGGCCGCGCGCCGCTACGGCCGCATGGGCGGCTTCGCGCATCTGGCCACGCTCATCAAGCGCCTGCGCGCCACGCGCCCCAATGCGCTGCTGCTGGACGGCGGCGACACCTGGCAGGGCTCCGCCACCGCGTTGTGGACCAACGGCCAGGACATGGTCGACGCGGCCCTCGCGCTGGGCGTGGACGTCATGACCCCGCACTGGGAGATGACCTACGGCGCAGACCGCGTGCGCCACGTGGTCGATCACGATTTCAAGGACAAGGTCGCCTTTGTCGCGCAGAACATCCAGACGGCGGACTTTGGTGACCCGGTGTTCGACCCGTATGTGCTGCGCGAGCTGAACGGCGTGCCGGTCGCCATCATCGGGCAGGCGTTTCCGTACACGCCGATCGCGCACCCGGCAGATTTCACGCCCGACTGGACCTTCGGCATTCAGGAAGAACGGCTGCAGAAGATGATTGACGAGGCGCGCGGCAAGGGCGCCAAGGTGGTCGTGCTGCTGTCGCACAACGGCATGGATGTCGACCTGAAGCTCGCCTCGCGCGTGCGCGGGTTGGATGCCATCCTGGGCGGGCACACGCACGATGCCGTGCCCGCACCCGTCAAGGTCAGCAACCCGGGCGGCGTGACGCTCGTTACCAACGCGGGCGCCAACGGCAAGTTTGTCGGCGTGCTCGATCTGGATGTGCGCGGCGGCACCGTGCGCGACATCCGCTATACGCTGCTGCCCGTGTTTGCCGATCTGCTGCCGCCCGATCCGGCCATGACGGCGCTGATCAACCGCGTGCGTGCGCCATACCAAGACAAGCTGGGCGAAACGCTCGCCACGAACCGTGGTCTGCTGTACCGGCGCGGCAACTTCAACGGCACGTTCGACCAGCTCATCGTCGATGGCCTGATGCACGCGCAGGGCGCCGAGATTGCCTTCTCGCCCGGCTTCCGCTGGGGCACCACGCTGCTGCCCGGCGAGGCCCTGACCATGGAAGCGCTGATGGCCCAGACCGCCATCACGTACCCGGCCACCACGCTGACCGAGATGACGGGCGCCACCATCAAGACCGTGCTGGAAGACGTGGCCGACAACCTGTTCAACCCAGACCCGTACTACCAGCAGGGCGGCGACATGGTGCGCACCGGCGGCCTGCGCTACACCATCGACCCGATGAAGCCCATGGGCCAGCGCATAACCGACATGCGCTTGGGGCCTGGTGACGGCAAGCCCATCGACGCCGACCGCCGCTACAAGGTGGCCGGCTGGGCCGCCGTGTCGCCCGAAGCCCGCAAGGCGGGCGGGCGCCCCGTGTGGGACGTGCTGGCCGACTGGCTGCGCGACCAGCGCGAAGTGACCGCCAGGCCGCTCAACACGCCGCGCATTGTCGGCATGGAAGGCAATGCGGGCATGGAAAACGCGGGTTGAGCCCCGATTGAAAGCGCCCGGGGAGTTCGGGTAGACTCATTTCCCACGGGCCGATAGCTCAGCTGGGAGAGCGCCGCGTTCGCAATGCGGAGGTCGGGAGTTCGATCCTCCTTCGGTCCACCAAGTTATTGGCAGCGTTTGATGAGCGATGCCCCAAAAAACCCGCGAAGCGTTGAGCGTCGCGGGTTTTTTATTGCAGCTTTGCCCAAGTTTTACCGTTGGTATCCGGCGCAGGGGGGGA
>NZ_JBGLYZ010000064.1:0-15216 GCF_047304345.1 Ralstonia sp. Ralssp135 | reverse complement strand
GCCGGTGGGGGCGCCATCGGCGGCAATCTGCGGGGCGTCTGCGCCGCGCACGAGCGTCACTAGAACGGGCGCCGCATCGAGATCCGGCACATCGATCCGAACCGTACCGCGCAGCACTTCGGGCAGCGTGCCGGTGTAGGCGACGGTGCGGACTTGGCCCGGACGCAGGTGCAGGGTTTCAGCGCCGGCATTGTGTCGATCAAGAATCACTTCCACCGAGCCCTGCAGGTCGGCGCTGGCCGTTACGCGTAACTTGGCCGGCACGGCATAGCTGCGCTGTGCGGCATCGCCCGAAATAACCAGGGTCAGGGTGAAGGGCTGGTTGGCGTTGACGCGGCGGGAGGGCTGGAGCAGGGCAACGGCGGCATCGGCAGAGGGCACTGCGCATGCGGCAAGCAGGGCAGCGCCAAGAATGGATCGGAGAGGATGCAAAGGCATGGGCGCAAAAGCCGGGTTGGCGTCCGGCGAGTGGCAATGCGCGCAAGGGTACCACCCACGCCTTTTGTGCCCGGTTTGCGGCTCTGGGCGTTCAAAACACGCGTTTTTGCCTGGGAGCGCACGCTTTCGGGTGCTTTCCCAAGAAAAACCGGCCAAAATGCTCAACTTTTCAAAATTCGGCCTTGAAAAGCCGGACGGCACTCCCACATCCGATCCAAGTTTGTATTCAGTGCAGTCCTGACACCAGATTCGAGGAGCAAGAACATGGGCAAAATCATCGGTATCGACCTTGGTACCACCAACAGCTGCGTCTCCATCATGGAGGGCAACACCCCCAAGGTGATCGAGAACGCAGAAGGCGCTCGCACCACCCCGTCGATCATCGCCTACATGGAAGATGGCGAGATCCTGGTCGGTGCCCCGGCCAAGCGCCAGGCGGTGACCAACCCGAAGAACACGCTGTACGCCGTCAAGCGCCTGATCGGCCGCAAGTTTGAAGAGAAGGAAGTCCAGAAGGACATCGGCCTGATGCCGTACACCATCACCAAGGCCGACAACGGCGACGCCTGGGTGGAAGTGCGCGGCCAGAAGCTGGCACCGCCGCAGATTTCGGCCGAAACCCTGCGCAAGATGAAGAAGACCGCCGAGGATTACCTGGGCGAGGAAGTGACCGAAGCCGTGATCACGGTGCCGGCATACTTCAACGATTCGCAGCGCCAAGCCACCAAGGATGCCGGCCGCATCGCCGGTCTGGACGTCAAGCGCATCATCAACGAGCCGACCGCGGCTGCGCTGGCTTTCGGCCTGGACAAGAACGAGAAGGGCGACCGCAAGATTGCCGTGTATGACCTCGGCGGCGGTACCTTCGACATCTCGATCATCGAGATTGCCGACGTGGACGGCGAGAAGCAGTTCGAAGTGCTGTCGACCAACGGCGATACGTTCCTGGGCGGCGAAGACTTCGACCAACGCATCATCGATTACATCATCGGCGAGTTCAAGAAGGAGCAGGGTGTCGATCTGTCGAAGGACGTGCTCGCGCTGCAGCGCCTGAAGGAAGCCGCTGAAAAGGCCAAGATCGAGCTGTCGAGCACGCAACAGACCGAAATCAACCTGCCGTACATCACGGCTGATGCCTCGGGCCCGAAGCACTTGAACCTGAAGATCACGCGCGCCAAGCTCGAAGCGCTGGTCGAAGACCTGATCGCCCGTACGATCGATCCGTGCCGCACCGCTATCAAGGATGCCGGCGTGAAGGTGTCGGACATCCACGACGTGATCCTGGTCGGCGGCATGACGCGTATGCCGAAGGTGCAGGAGAAGGTGAAGGAGTTCTTCGGCAAGGAAGCCCGCAAGGACGTGAACCCGGACGAGGCCGTTGCCGTGGGCGCCGCCATCCAGGGTCAGGTGCTGGGCGGTGACCGTACCGACGTGCTGCTGCTGGACGTGACGCCGCTGTCGCTGGGCATCGAAACGCTGGGTGGCGTGATGACCAAGATGATCGGCAAGAACACGACCATCCCGACCAAGTTCTCGCAGACGTTCTCGACCGCCGACGACAATCAGCCGGCCGTGACGATCAAGGTCTACCAGGGCGAGCGTGAGATGGCCTCCGGCAACAAGATGCTGGGCGAATTCAACCTCGAAGGCATTCCGCCGGCACCGCGCGGCACGCCGCAGATTGAAGTGTCGTTCGACATCGACGCCAACGGCATTCTGCACGTGGGCGCCAAGGACAAGGCGACCGGCAAGGAAAACAAGATCACGATCAAGGCAAGCTCCGGCCTGTCGGAAGCCGAGATCGAGCGCATGGTGAAGGACGCCGAGGCCAACGCCGAGGAAGACAAGAAGCTGCGCGAACTGGTCGACTCCCGTAACCAGGGTGAAGCGCTGGTGCACTCGACCAAGAAGGCACTGGGCGAGTACGGCGACAAGCTGGAAGCTGGCGAGAAGGACAAGATCGAAGCCGCAATCAAGGAACTTGAAGAGACCCTGAAGGGGACCGACAAGGCCGCGATTGACGCCAAGACCGAAGCGCTCGCAACCGCCTCGCAGAAGCTCGGCGAGAAGGTCTATGCCGACATGCAAGCCAAGGGCGAGGCCGGCGGTGCGGAACAAGCCGCTGCCGGTGCCCAGGCAGGCGCGCAGGCCGGACAAGGCGCACCGCACGACGATAACGTCGTCGACGCCGAGTTCAAGGAAGTGAACGACAAGAAGTAAGCCAACTCGTCCGCCAGGCGGACGTTACGGTACGCCGGGCAGTGATCATCGGGTTGTGCGGGACGCACCTGATGTCACGCTCGGCTTTTTTGCTATTCGACACGCAGTAAAAACAGGCGACGACTGAAGCCACCATGGCAAAACGTGATTATTACGAAGTGCTCGGGGTGGGTAAGAACGCGAGCGACGACGAGATCAAGAAGGCTTATCGCAAGCTCGCGATGAAGTACCACCCGGACCGCAATCCGGACAGCAAGGAAGCGGAAGACAAGTTCAAGGAGGCCAAAGAGGCCTACGAGATGCTCTCCGACGCGGAGAAGAAGGCTGCCTACGACCAATACGGCCACGCGGGTGTCGACCCGAACATGGCCGGCGGCTTTGGCGCGGGCGGTGCAGGTTTTGGCGGCGGCTTTGCCGAGGCCTTTGGCGACATCTTTGGCGACATCTTTGGCCAGGCCCAGGGCCAGGGCGGACGCCGCGGTAGTGGCCCGCAGATGTATCGCGGCGCAGACCTGCGCTACAGCATGGAGATCACGCTGGAGCAGGCCGCGCATGGCTATGACACGCAGATCCGCGTGCCGCATTGGGACGAGTGCGACCACTGCCACGGCAAGGGCGCCGAGCCCGGCTCAAGCGTGGAGACCTGCCCAACGTGCCACGGCGCCGGTCAGGTGCGTGTGTCGCAGGGTTTCTTCACGATGCAGCAGACGTGCCCGAAGTGCCACGGCAGCGGCAAGTACATCCCCAAGCCGTGTACCAAGTGCCACGGCCAGGGCAAGCTGAAGAGCCAGAAGACGCTGGAAGTGAAGATTCCTGCCGGCATCGACGAAGGCATGCGCATCCGTTCGTCGGGCAACGGCGAGCCGGGTATCAACGGCGGCCCCCCGGGCGACCTGTATGTGGAAATCCACATCAAGCAGCACTCGGTGTTCGAGCGCGACGGCGATGATCTGCACTGTCAGATGCCGATCTCGTTTGCAACGGCAGCCATTGGCGGCGACATCGAAGTGCCGACGCTGGGCGGTCGTGCCTCGTTCACGGTGCCTGAAGGCACGCAGGCCGGCAAGACGTTCCGCCTGCGCGGCAAGGGCATCAAGGGCGTGCGTTCGGGCTATGCGGGCGATCTTTATGTACACATCAACATCGAGACGCCAGTCAAGCTGACGGAGCACCAGAAAGACCTGCTCAAACAGTTCGACAAGTCCGTGCATGAAGGCGGCTCGCGGCACAGCCCGCAAGAGCAGTCGTGGATGGACAAGGTGAAGAACTTCTTCTCCTCGTAAGAAACCTCGCAAAGCTACTGCGCGGCCCGATCTTGGCACTGTGATGCTCGCCGTACCGATGTACGGCCGCGCTTCTCGCGCCAACCTCGGGTCGCTCGCTACGCTTTTCTAGGCTTCTTAAACACCACCTTTTCAATCAGGGACATCGTCATGCAGTTGCCGGAAGTCGGCGCGCCGTTTGCGCTGCTGGACGATGCCACCTCGGGCGGCGCGCCGTGCTCGCGCTGGTACACCGGTTATGCCGGTGAGTTCTTCCGGCCGGCCGGCGTGCTGGATGGGCTGGATGACGATCTTCGTGCCGCCTGGCGCCAGGGTTTGCATGCTCTGATCGTTGCGCCGTATGAGTTTGGTGGGCCGCTGGTCGGCCTGCCGGCTTCCACCGAAATCTCTTCCTCATTGCCTGGCCACGATGGCCGCCTGCGCGTGCTGCTGTTTCGCGCAATGCAGGTGCTGTCGCCGGCACAAGTCGATACGCTGTTCGACGCGTGGCCCGAAGCAACGGGCGCAGCAGGCCTGTTCGACTGTGCCGCCAGCGTCGATCACGCCACCTACACCGACGCCATCACGCGCATCCACGACTGGATTGCGGCGGGCGATACCTACGAAGTCAACTACACATACCGCCTGCGCATGACTGCGTTTGGTGCGCCGGCGGCGCTGTATCGGCATCTGCGTGCGCGCCAGCCGGTGCCTTACGGCGCATTCATCGCGCTACCGGAGGGCGGTGCGATTCTGTCGTGTTCGCCGGAGCTGTTCTTTTCGCATCACGCGGGCCAGCTTGTCGCGCGGCCGATGAAAGGCACCGCGCCTGCCACAGGCGACGTTGAAGTCGACGAAGCCCGTGCCACTGCGCTGGCCGCCGACGAGAAGAACCGCGCCGAGAACCTGATGATCGTCGACCTGTTGCGCAACGATCTGGGCCGCCTCGCGCGTGCCGGTTCGGTGCGCGTGCCGACGCTGTTCGAGGTGACGCCGTTCGGCAGCGTGCTCCAGATGACGTCGACCGTGGAGGCCGAGATCCCGCCCGCCACCGGCCTTGCTGATTGCCTTCGAGCGCTGTTCCCGTGCGGCTCCATCACTGGGGCGCCCAAGCGGCGGACGATGGAGATCATCGAGACACGGGAGCCAGAGCCGCGTGGCCTATACACCGGCGCCATCGGCTGGATCGATGCGCCTGCCGACGATCGGGCGATGGGCGACGCATGCTTTTCGGTGGCGATCCGCACGCTGGTGCTCGGCCCGCCTCGCGCTGATGGCCTGCGCAGCGGCGAACTCGGCATCGGCTCCGGCATCGTGCACGACAGCATCGCCGATGAGGAGTACGCGGAGTGCCAACTGAAGGCGCGTTTCGTGACGGCGCTCGATCCAGGGCTGTCGTTGTTCGAGACGATGCGCGCGACGCGCGATGGTGTGGCGCTCCTGGATTGGCATCTGGCGCGGCTGGAGCGCTCTGCGGCCGCCTTCGGCTTCCCCGTCGATCGAACTGCGCTGGCGGATGACGTGGCGCGCATGTGCGCATCGCTGGAAGGTGAGGGCGCTTATCGCATGCGCTTATTGCTGACGCCGAATGGTGCGGCGAACGTATCAGCAGTGCCCCTGTCGCCGCTGCATGCAAGCTGGGATGCGCCAGTGCGTCTGCTCGTCGCGGCGCAACCGCGCGAGGTCGTGCACAGTCTGCCGACGCACAAGACCACGTTGCGCGCAGGCTATGACGCTGCCTGGCAAGCGGCCGAACGCGAAGGTGCATTCGATACCGTGTTCTTCAACGCCGATGGCACGTTGGCCGAAGGCGGGCGCAGCACGTTGCTGGTCAAGCTCGATGGTGCGTGGTGGACGCCGCCGCTGTCTGCGGGCGTCTTGCCGGGCGTGATGCGTGCCGTGCTGTTGAAAGACGCTTCACCGTGGCTTGATGGGCCGCTGCGGGAACGTTCGCTCACGCGTGCCGATGTTGCCCGCGCCGAGGCCATCGCCGTATGCAACGCCCTACGCGGCGTGGTGCCCGCGCATTTCGAGCCGGCCTTGGCCATCGACGTGCTCTAGCTTCCAGCGGGCCACGCCGGGCAGGTTGATCAATTCGCGGTCGTGACAGACCATCAGCAGCGTGCGGCCTTCTGCTGCCAGCTCTCCCACAAGTGCAATGACTTGCTCGCGCGCGGCGCCGTCCAGATTCGAAGTCGGTTCGTCGAGCAGCAGGACGTCCGTGCGCAGCGCACGAGCCCGCGCCAGTGCGAGGCGTTGCGTCTCGCCACCGGACAATCGTTCGGGCGGTACATCGACCACGTGCTGCAGGCCCGCCCAGCGGAGCCCATCGTCAACACGGTCGGCCAACTCCGCATTCGCCACGCGATGTGCGCCCGTGGTGAGCCCATAGGCAAGATTCGCGCGTACCGAGGTGCGGAACAGATAGGGATGTTGGTGCACGTAGGTCAACCGCGCACGCAGCTCGGCCGGGTAGGGCGACAGCGCCTGCCGCCCTTGGCCCATATCGACGGTCGCGCCATTGGCGGGTGCAAGCCCGGCCAGCATGCGCAGCAGCGTTGTCTTGCCGACGCCGTTTGCGCCCGTGATGACGATCGCGTGTCCTGCCGACAGCGCAAGGCGCGGGATCTCGAACAGCACGCGCGCGCCGTGCTGGCAGCGCAAGCCTTCAAACACCATCGTCAGTTGCGACGTTGTATTCATGCGGCCGCCTCCCCATCCGTCTTGAACGTCCGGTCTGGGTGGTGTCTGTGCTTACTGCGCATGCCGGCCCCCGCGATAGTTGCCGGCGCCCTGCAGCCAAGCCAACCCAAGGTTGACGAGCAGCGCCAGCACGATCAGCACGATGCCCAGCGCGATGCCCTGTGCGAACTCGCCCTTGCTGGTTTCCAGCGCAATCGCCGTGGTCATGGTGCGCGTGACGCCTTCGATGTTGCCGCCGACCATCAGCGCCGAGCCCACCTCCGCGATCACGCGCCCGAAACCGGCTACCACGGCCGCCATCAAACCGAAGCGCAGTTCACGAAAGACGGTCAGCAGCAACCGGACGCGTCCGGCGCCAAGCACACGCGCTGTCTCGGCGAGACGCGGGTCAGCGCGTTCAAGCGTCGTCAGTGCAAACGCGACGATCACCGGCAGGCCGAGCACTGCTTGCCCGAGGATCATCCCACCCTGCGTGAACAGCAGCCCGAAGCCGCCCAGCGGCCCCTGCCGCGAAAGCAGCAGATACAGCAGCAGCCCGATCAGCACCGTCGGAAACGACAGCGATGCCTGCGCCAGCACCACCAGCGCACGGCGCCCCATAAAACGGTGCATGGCGATGAGGTAGGCGATGAGCAGACCTGGGGGCGCCGCCAGCAGCAGCCCCACAATCGCCACCTTCAACGACACCCAGACGATCAGCCACAACGCCGCATCGCCGCTGGCAAGCAGGGCGAAGGCGTCGACGGTGGCCGACCAGATTTCCATGCGGGGCCGCTCAGGCGAAGGTGTGTTCCGGGCCGGGGAAGGTGCCGTCCTTGACGGCCGCCACATAGGCAGCAACGGCGCCATCAATGGTGGTTTGCCCTTCCATGAAGTTGCGTACGAACTTGGGGCGATGGCCGGGGAACACGCCCAGCATGTCGTGCATCACGAGCACTTGGCCCGAGCACTCCAACCCGGCACCGATGCCGATGGTGGGAATGGCCAGCAGGCGCGTGACTTCACCGGCCAGCTCGGCCGGGATGGCTTCCATGACGACGAGCTGCGCGCCGGCATCCTGCACGGCCAGCGCATCGGCCTTCAGTTGCGCAGCCGCTTCATCGCCGCGCCCCTGCACTTTGAAGCCGCCAAACGCATGCACGGATTGCGGCGTCAGGCCGATGTGCGCACACACCGGAATGCTGCGTTCAACGAGGAACTTGATCGTAGGCGCGAGCCACACGCCGCCTTCGAGCTTGACCATCTGCGCGCCGGCCTGCATCACGCGCACGGCGCTGTGGAAGGCCTGTTCTGGCGTGCCATACGTGCCAAACGGCAGGTCCGACACGAGCAGCGCCTTGTCGATGCCGCGCGACACGCATTCGGTGTGATAGACGATGTGATCGAGCGTGACCGGCAGCGTGGTCTTCTGGCCCTGCATCACGTTGCCGAGCGAATCGCCCACGAGCAGCACGTCGGTGCCGTTGCGATCCATCAGGGCGGCGAAGCTGGAGTCGTAGGCCGTCAACATGGCGATGCGCTCGCCAGCGGCACGCATGGCCTGCAACGAAGTCACCGTGACGGCCTTGCGGTTCGATTCCTGGAGATAGCTCATGGGCTGAGACTCATTGGGGCATCGCCAGAGCCCACGCAGACCATGCGGTGCGTCGACTAGCGCGTTGCCAGCTTGATGAATTCCTTGGGCCCGCGCATCGCGTCGATGCGGGCGAGCAAGGTGCGGAAATCGTCGTCGTTGCCTGCGGGGTCGAAGGCAGCGGTGTCGACGATCATCGTCGGTGCGGCATCGTAATACAGAAACAGCTCGCCGTATGCGGCGCAGATGCGTCCGAGGTACTCGGCATCGATGCCCGTTTCGTAAGGGACGGCGCGACGGGCGACGCGCGGCAGCAGGTCTTCTGCGCGTGCTTGCAGGCAGATGACGAGATCGATGCGCTGTTGCGGCAGGGCCAGCGCATTGGCCATCGCGTCGTACAGCGCGAGTTCATCGGCCGGTAGCGTGAGCTGGGCGAACAGGCGGTCGCGCGGCAGGAAGCTGTCGGCGACGATGCGCTCACCGGCGAGCGTCGCCTTATGCCATGCCTTGAGGCGCTCGGCGCGTTGCAGCAGGAAACGCAGCTGCACCGGCAGCGCATAGCGCGCGGGGTCTTCGTAGAAGCGGGCGATGAAGGCGTTTTCGGCGGGCGTTTCGAACAACGTCGACGCCCGCAGATGATCGGCCAGACGCTGGGCCAGCGCGGTCTTGCCCACGCAAATGGGCCCTTCGACAACGATACGGCGCAGGTGATCCAGTGCCATCGGCGGGTGGTTGTGCGTGGTGCGGATGATCAGGCGGCCGGCTGCTTGGCGCGCATGCACTGGCACATCGTGGTCTTTTCGATGCGCTGGTCGGCCACGCCGGGCAGCAGTGCAGCCACGGCGCCAATGCCCGGAATCACGAGATCGGGCGCCAGTTCATGCAAGGGCAGCAGGGTAAAGGCGCGTTGGCCAACGCGCGGGTGCGGCACCGTCAGCTCGGGTGAGGTGAGGACGTGGTCGCCGTAGAGCAGCAAGTCCAGGTCGAGCGTGCGCGGCGCATTGTGAAACGGGCGCTCGCGGCCGAACTGGTCTTCAATGTGGTGACAGATGCGGAGCAGTTGGTCGGCAGTGAAATGCGTATCGATGCGCACCACGGCATTGATGTAGTCATCGCCACTGGATTCCACGGGCGCGCTGCGATACAGGCTCGATTTGCCGGTGACGGTGATGCCGACCTGCTGTGCGAGGCAGACCACGGCGTCTTTCACTGCCTGGCGTGCGTCGCCCAGGTTGGCGCCGATGCCGATGTACGCCACTGTCTTCACGTTTCCTCCGAACTTCCCGGATTGACGTCAACGACTGTATCCGATTTTGCCGGACCACGTCGGCGGCGACGCCGCTTGCCCGGGCTGGCTGAGCCGGTATTTGCGGAGGCACTCGGGGCGTTCTTGGCTTGTGCCATGAGGGCTTCGCGGGCTTCGCCGTCACCGTTCTGGAAGTCGGTCCACCAGTCGGCGAGTTCTTGCGGCAATTCGCCCGACGCACAGCGCAGTGCGAGGAAGTCGTAACCGGCGCGGAAGCGCGGCAACTCCAGCAGCCGATACGGCATGCGGCCCGAGCGCTTTTCAAAGCGCGGCTGCATGCTCCAGATTTCCTTCATATCGGAGGTGAAGCGGCGCTGGATGGCGAGTTGCTCGGTCTGACGGTCGAGGACCTCGTCCATGGCGGTGTGCAGAGCGGGGATCAGCGGCTCGCCGGCAGAGCGGCGGCGATTCCAGTGCTCGACCACGTGATGCCACAGCAGTGAGGCAAACAGGAAGCCCGGCGAGACCGGCTTGCCAGCCTTGACGCGATCGTCGGTGTTGTCGAGGGCGAGCTGCACGAAGCGCTGGCCCATCGGCTGCTCCAGCGCGACGTCCAGCAGCGGCAGCAGGCCGCTGTGCAGGCCCGCCTTGCGCAGTTCCTGCAGCGATGCCCAGGCATGGCCCGACATCAGCAGCTTCAACATCTCGTCGAACAGGCGGGCGGCCGGCACGTTGTGGATCAGCGGGCCCAGCTCTGCGATGGGCGCGCGCGTGTCGGCGTCGATGTCAAAGCCGGTCTTGGCCGCGAAGCGCACCACGCGCAGCATGCGTACCGGATCTTCGCGGTAGCGGGTGTGCGGATCGCCGATCATGCGCAGCGTGCGTGCGCGCATGTCTTCCATGCCGTGATGGTAGTCATGCACGGTTTCGTCGGCGGGGTCGTAGTACATCGCGTTGACGGTGAAGTCGCGGCGGGTGGCGTCTTCGGCCTGGGTGCCCCAGACGTTGTCGCGCAGCACACGGCCGCTGGCGTCGATCGCATGCGTGTGGTGGTCCAGCTCGGTGCGCTTGACGCGCTTGCCGGCGGGCACCTGCTCGGCATCGACCGCGTCGACAAGCGCACGGAAGGTTGAGACTTCGATGATTTCCTGATCGCGTCCGCCATAGAACGTGACGTGCACGATCTGGAAACGGCGTCCGATGATGCGCGAACGGCGGAAGAGCGCCTGTACCTGCTCGGGCGTGGCGTTGGTCGCCACATCAAAATCCTTCGGCTTGATGCCCAGCAGCAAGTCGCGCACGGCGCCGCCCACAATGAAGGCGCTATAGCCGGCTTCCTGCAGCGTGGACGTGACCTTGACCGCGTTGCGCGAGAGCAGCTTCGGATCGATACCGTGCTCGTCCACGCTCCACACACGCGCCTGACGCGGCACGCCACCGGCGGACTTGGTGCGCGCCTTGGCCGTTTTGGGTGCCTTGGGTGTACGGACTTTCCTGGCGGCGGGCGCTCCCGGTTCAACGGTAGCGTTGGGCTCTGCGGAGGTCTTGCCCAGCAGGCGATTGATGAGTTTCTTGATCACGCCGCGCCTTGCTTAGAAGAGATCCATGATGCGCCAGTTGCGCGCGGCTGCCAGATTGCGCAGCGTATCGTCCGGGTTGGTGGCAACGGGGTCGGTCACTTCCTCCAGCAGCGGCACGTCGTTGGCCGAATCGCTGTAGAAGGTGCTGTGCTCGAAATCGCTCCAGCCACGGCCCATGTTGGCCAGCCATTCGTGCACGCGCGCGACCTTGCCCTCGCGAAAGCTCGGTGTGCCGGCCACGTCGCCGGTGAAGGCGCTGTCCGGGTTGCCGTCGGCGGTGGCCGGTTCGGTGGCGATGAGGTGGTCGATGCCAAAGGCCTCGGCAATCGGGCGGGTCACGAAGCTGTTGGTGGCGGTGACCACGCAACACAGGTCGCCGGCGTCCAGGTGCTTGTAGACCAGCGCTTGCGCCTGCGGCGTGATCTTCGGACGGATCACGTCGTGCATGAACTCGGCGTGCCACTGGGCGAGCGTGTCGCGCGGGTGGGCGGCCAGCGGTGCCAGGGCAAAGCGCAGAAACGCATGGATATCCAGCGTGCCGGCTTTGTAGTCGGCATAGAACTGATCGTTCTTGCGCTGGTATTCGGCTTCATCCACCACGCCGCGGCGGATGAGGAAACGTCCCCACTCGTGGTCGCTGTCGGTGGGGATGAGGGTGTGATCGAGGTCGAAGAGGGCCAGATTCATGGGGCGCGATTTTACCCGAACGTTACATCACCGGCCGCGCGAGCCCCGGGATTCACTTCATCAGCGCGAGCATGTCGCGCACGAGCGGCAGTGTGACGGCGCGCTTGCGGGCCAGCGAATAGGTGTCGAGAGCGTCCAGCAGCGCCATCAGGCTCGGCATGTCGCGGTAGGAGTGCGTCACGAGCCACTGCGGCACATCAGCCGAAAGTTGCATGCCGCGTTCGCGGGCGGCTTGGCGCAGGGCTTCCACTTTGTCGGCGTCGGACAGTGGGCGCAGCCAGTAGACCAGGCCCCAGCCCAGGCGGGTGCGCAGGTCTTCACGCAGCGGCATCGCCATCGGCGCGGCGGCCCCGGAGATGGCGATGGCGGCATGCGGATGCGCGCGCACTTCATTGACGAGGTTGAACACGGCGATCTGCGCCCATTCGTCCAGCCGTTCGGCGTCGTCGATCGTCCAGACGGTGATCGTCGGGTCGAATTCGAAGGCTTCGGGCGGGGCGTCGGGTTCCAGCGTGCGGACTTCGTAGCCGCCAGCCTCGGTCTGGGCGCAGATGGCTTGCAGCAGGTGGCTGCGGCCGCTGCCTTCTTCGCCCCAGAGGTAGACCAGGCGGTCTGTGGCGGTACCGTCCACCACCTGCGGAATCAGGGCGCGCAGGCGCAGCACCGCCTCTTCGTTGCCGGTGGCGACGAAGTTGTCGAAGGTCGGGGCGGGTGTCGCACCGAGTTCGAGCGGGAGCTGTTCGGGTGTGGCCATGAAACTTGAAGTGGAGTCGCCGTACTTTTCAGTTGCCTTCAGTGGCTTTCAGTCCTGGTAGAGCCGGCTGCCCAGGTAAAGCTGCCGAATTTGCCGCAAACCGACCAGCAGCACAGCGCTCATCGGTAGGGCGAGGAGGATACCGAAAAAACCGAACAATTGGCCAAAAGCCAGCAAGGCGAGGATGACCGCCAGCGGGTGCAGGCCGATGCGTTCGCCCACCAGACGCGGCGTCAGATAGAAGCTTTCCAGGAACTGGCCGATGCCGTACACCACGGCCACCGCCAGCAAGCCGTAGAGGTTGCCGAACTGCAACAGTGCGGCAAGGATGGCCAGCGTGAGCCCCACGCCAAAACCGATGTACGGAATGAACACCGCCAGCCCCGTGAAGATGCCCACCGGCAGCGCCACGTCAAAGCCGGCAAGCGTCAGCCCTGCCGAGTAGTACGCCGCCAGCACCAGCATCACGATGACCTGACCGCGCAGGTATTGAGAAAGTAGGCCATCGGTTTCGGCGGCCAATTCGCGCGTTTTTGGCAGCCAGCGGCGCGGGACAGCACTTTCGACGCGGCGCATCAACATGTTCCAGTCCATCAGCAGATAGAACATGACGATCGGCACCAGGAAAAAAATGCCCAGCACCTGGATGGCCGCCGACCCCGATACGCGCAGATAGGTCAGCACCCGGGCGACCACGTCGTCTGGGCTGGCGGCGAGCTGTTCCGTAAGCAGAGCGCGCAGGCCCGGAAAATCAAAGCTGACATGCAGACCCAATTCGTCCAGCTTGGGCGACAGAAACGCGTTGAGCTTGGCAAGCATCCCAGGCAATTGCTCGCGGATGGCCGGAATCTCCCGCTGCAGCACTGCCAGGATCAGCAACATCAGCGCCACGCCCACCACCGAGAGCACCAGAATCATCAAAAACACGCCCAGCACGCGCGGTACGCGATGGCGCTGCAGCCATTCCACGCCTGGGTGCAGGATGTACGACAGGATGAACGCGAAGACGAAGGGCGTCAGCGTGGGCGCCAGTGCCTTGAGCAGGGCCAGGAAGACAAGCGCCACGGCGATCCAGGCGAGCGTGCGCTTGGTTTCCTGCGACAGCACGGGGGCGTTCATGAGGGGCGGCGGTTCCGATAGCGGGGTGGATGAGTCGGAAAAGCGGCCATCGGGGTGGCCGCATCCGGTAAAATCGCGATTTTACTGGACCGGCGGGTCCGGTTTTTGTGACTTCCCGCCGCCGTCTCGCTTTCTTTCCCGGTTTTTTCAATTCAGACGACTGTATGAGCGCTTCCGAAACCCCATCCGCATCGACCGGCCTGTCTTACCGCGACGCGGGCGTCGACATCGAGGCGGGTGACGCCCTTGTCGACCGCATCAAGCCGTTTGCCAAGCGCACCATGCGCGAAGGCGTGCTGGGCGGCATCGGCGGCTTCGGCGCGCTGTTCGAGCTGTCCAAGAAGTATCAGGAGCCGGTTCTGGTGTCCGGCACCGACGGCGTGGGCACCAAGCTCAAGCTGGCCTTTGCGCTGAACCGCCATGACACGGTTGGCCAGGATCTGGTCGCCATGAGCGTGAACGACATCCTCGTGCAGGGCGCCGAGCCGCTGTTCTTCCTGGATTACTTCGCCTGCGGCAAGCTGGATGTCGACACCGCTGCCACTGTGGTCAAGGGCATCGCCCAGGGCTGTGAGCTGGCCGGCTGCGCGCTGATCGGCGGCGAAACCGCTGAAATGCCGAGCATGTATCCGGACGGCGAATACGACCTGGCCGGCTTTGCCGTCGGCGCCGTCGAAAAGCGCAAGATCATCGACGGCACGACCATTGCCGAGGGTGACGTGGTGCTGGGCCTGGCCTCGTCGGGTGCGCATTCGAACGGCTACTCGCTGGTGCGCAAGATCATCGAGGTGTCGCGCCCGGACCTGAACGCCGATTTCCACGGCCAGCGCCTGCAGGACGCCATCATGGCGCCGACGCGCATCTACGTGAAGCCGCTGCTGTCGCTGATCGAGAAGCTGACCGTCAAGGGCATGGCGCACATCACCGGCGGTGGTTTGACCGAAAACGTGCCGCGCGTGCTGCAAGACAACCTGACCGCCGTGCTGCACAAGGACGCCTGGACGCTGCCGCCGCTGTTCCAGTGGCTGCAGAAGGCTGGCAACGTGGCCGATGACGAAATGCACCGCGTGTTCAACTGCGGCATCGGCATGGTGGTGATCGTGTCGGCGGCTGATGCACTGGCCGCCATCGCGCACCTGAAGGACGCGGGCGAGACGGTCTACCAGATTGGCGAAATCCGCGCACGCCAAGCCGGCGAAGCGCAGACGATCGTGGTCTGACGCGAAGTTCGCGCCAAAAAAAACCGCCGAATACCTCGGCGGTTTTTTTTGCGCGTCTGGTGCGCTTATTTGAGCGGGACGTATTCGCCGCTGGCCGGGTCGTCCTTCTGCAGCGCGCCGGTGTTCTTGTCGATGAGCAGCGTGACCACGCGCGGTGCGGTGTTCGGGTCGCCGCCGCACGCGGGGGTGTGGTTTTCCAGCACTTCGACGCTGTTGTGCGTGTCATCGGCGCGGTCCACCAGGAACGACAGGCACTCCTGCGGCAGGGTGGTCAGCTTGTACTTTTCGATGGCGGCGCGGGCCAGATCGATGGCCTTGGCCTGTTCTGCTTCACTGACGGCGGGCGCGCTGCTGGCGGCTGGCGCATTGGCCGCGTTGGATGCGCCAGGGGCGGAGGCGGCGGGCGCGGAAGCC
>NZ_JBGLYZ010000063.1:0-15851 GCF_047304345.1 Ralstonia sp. Ralssp135 | reverse complement strand
GGTGGCGGAGGCGGCGGGGCCATCCCGCTGGTCGGCGCAGCGCTGCTGTTGGCGGCTGGCATCGCTGGCGGTCGCCGTCGCCTGAAGGCGCATTAAGCGTACGCACCTCCCAAAAGGCGCCTCCGCTTTTCGCGTGCAACGCTGCGCGGTACACGCCTCCTGGCTGGTTATGCCAACTGACGTACCGCACGTGTGATTTCAGCCAGATATAAAAATTACTAAACAACGCAGTTAGCCTGTTTAAGGTGGGAAACGCGCAATTCTTGTGATAATTGCGCCTCCGTTTTCTACAACAACAGGTTCATTACATGAAATTGATTGCCCAGGGGGGTATTGTCCGCGCACTCGTCGCGCTCGGACTGGTCTCGTATCACGCTGTCCCGGCGTTCGCCGTAGGTCAACCGGCAAACGTTGGCGCCCAAATGCAGTGGGTATCGCAGTTGATCGTCAAGGAAAAGAGCGGCGGCGGCACATCCCAGTTGCAATCCGCGGAGACGGCAACGCGCGTGAACGTTGCGACAGTGCAACGCTGGTCGGCCGCTGCACAGTTGCCGATGACGTACAAGCGCGCAATGTCGGGCGGGGCTCATGTGGTCACGTTGCCGCAAACCATGTCGGTAGCAGACGCACAGGCCGTGGCCCAGCGCATGGAAGCCAGCGGCCAATTTGAATATGTGTCTCCAGACCGGATCTGGCATGCGGCTTCCACGCCGTCCGATCCGTTGTTCCAATACCAATGGAACCTGCTCCCCACGACCGGCACCGTCAACAACGTCGTCACGGTCGGTAGCATTGTGCCCGCCAATGGGGCGACAACGGTGGGTGGCGCTAACGTGACCACCGCTTGGGACACGACCAAAGGTTCGAGCAGCGTCAGCGTTGCTGTGCTGGATACCGGCATTCTTCCCGGTCACCCCGACTTGTCTGGGGCGCACATCAACCAGGGTTACGACTTCATCACCAACCCCGTTGTGAGTAACAAAGGCGGCGCCGGCCGCAGCAGCGACCCGACCGATCCGGGCGACTGGGTCACCAGCACGGATATCACCACCTATCCGACAATCTGCGGCGGCCTCGCGACGTCCGACAGTTCCTGGCACGGCACCTTTGTCACCGGGCAGCTCGTCGCGCAACACAACAGCATAGGCGTCGCCGGCATCGCCCCGGGCGTCAGCCTGTTGATGGCACGCGTGCTCGGCAAATGCGGCGGTTCAAGCTCTGACATCATCGATGCACTGACGTGGGCAACTGGCGGCACCGTTACCGGCGTCAGCACGGTCAATACGGCCCCCGCCAAGGTCGTCAACATGAGCCTGGGCGGCGTCGGCAGTTGCGATACCCCCACGCAAAACGCCATCTCGGCCGCACGTGCCCGCGGCGCTGCCATCGTGGTGGCAACTGGCAATGAAGGCAACACGACGACCATTGGTACTCCCGCCAACTGCACGGGGACCATTGCTGTCACGGCGCATACCTTCGAAGGTGACAGGGCCAGTTATGCGAACGTCGGCACAGGCACGACGCTGAGTGCGCCCGGCGGTGGCAACGGCTCGACGGTCAGCGGTCTGGGGGCACTGGTTGCGTCGGTGACGAACATGGGCACGACCACGGCCACCACAGACAGTTACACCGCTGAAGGCGGCACCTCGATGGCCACCCCACATGTGGCGGGCGTCGCCGCGCTGATGCTGTCGGTCAACAGCTCGCTCACGCCTGATCAGATTGCCACCGTCCTCCAGCAGTCGGCTCGCCCATTCCCGGCGGGCACATACTGCGCGACGCATACGGGCGTCTGCGGCGCCGGCATGCTGGATGCGGGTGCCGCCGTTGCGCTGGCGAAGGGCAATCCGACTGTGCACGCATCGACGTCGGCAAGCACAGTGGTCGCAAACAACGCGGTCACGCTCACAGCAACCGGCAATGCAGGCCTCGTCAATACCATTACGAGCGTGCAGTGGGCGCAAACTTCTGGGCCGTCCGTCAGCCTCACCACTGCCGGCCCCGATAGCAACGGCAATTACACCGCTACCTTCACGCCATCGGCCGAGGGCACCTACGCCTTCAAGGTAACGCTGATGAGTAACACCGGCGCGACCGCCACCGATACCGCCAACGTGACAGTCACTGCAGCAGCAGCGAGCACCGGCACCACCACCCCGCCTGCGACGGCCACGTCCAGCGGTGGCGGCGGTGGCGGCGGTGGTGGCGGCGCTATCGGCCTGGGCGGCGCAGTATTGCTGCTGGCCGCCGGCTTGGCCGGCCGTCGGCGTCGCGTGAAGTAAGCCTATCGGTACTTTCGGCCCGCGCCTTGATTGGGCGCGGGCCTTTTTCCCACTCCCGCTTTGTCCCGTCGGGCTTTCCGCTGCTTACCTACGCAGCCGATTGTTGCGATGGCGCCACTCCCCCAACACCCAAACCAGCAACCCGCTGGCCGCGCCAAAGGCATGGGCGATACGCACCACGCCAAACCCCCAGTGCGGGTCATAGGCGATGGGCGACAGCCACGACTGTTCGAGCCACACCTTCACCAGCACGCCCGCGCACAGCGCCACGCCAATCCAGCGTGAGAAGCGATCCTCGGCACCGTCCGTGGACGGCTTCAGCAGCCGCAGCCCGCCCCATGCCGCCAGGCCATGCAGCGCGCCGGAGAGCCCGCCGTACCACTGCACCGTCGGCTGATTGAGCAGTGCGATCTGCACAAGCACCCCGCACGCCACTAGCGCTCCAACGATGACATGCGGCCGCAACACGCGCGCGAGCAGCAAGATGAGCCCTGCCGCTGCCATCGCATCCGCCAACCAATGCCATTGGTCCAGATGCACCCACATGGCGGTCACGAGCCGCCACCACTGCCCTGCGCGCACGGCCTGGCGTTGATACAGCCCGACCGCATACAGCCATGGCACGAACGAGAACGCCGCCGACAGCGCGGCCACGCCGGCGCACGCGCCCCACGTGTGCAGCGTTTGCCGATGCACCCTCATTGCGCGGGCCCAAACACTTGCTCCCATAACGCCCGTACGTGAGCGGCCTCGCGCGCGCAAGTGTCGACCGGTACGCGGGCAACGGATTGCCCGTCGAGTCGCAACTTGTGCTGGCGCGCGCGGAAGTCCCGATAGGCATCGGCCACTTGCGCGGCTGCTGTCGCGTCAATCAACCCGAGTTCGCCAGCCATGCGCAGTAGCGCGATGTTTCCCTTGTTGAGGGTCAGCTCGGCATGCGCCGCGCTATGCAGAAGCACCAGGAATTGCACGGTGAATTCGATATCGACCATGCCTCCGCGATCGTGCTTGAGATCAAACAGCCCCGTGGGATTCGCATGACCTTCCGCCACGCGCTCGCGCATCGCCACGATCTCGTCGCGCAGCGGGCCAGGTTCGCGCTGCTGGCGCAATACGGCGGTGCGCAGCGCCTCGAAGCGCTCGCCGATTTCCGTATCGCCCGCGCAGAAGCGTGCACGCGTGAGCGCTTGGTGCTCCCACACCCACGCGGCGTTGTCGCCCTCGCGCATCTGATAACGGCGGAAGGCTTCGAAGTGCGTGACCATCAAACCCGCGGCACCGTTCGGGCGCAAGCGCGTATCGACGTCGAACAGCATGCCTGCGGCGGTATGGCTCGTCAGCCACGTGATGAGCTTGCGCGCGAATGACGCGTAGACATCGGGCGCGCGTTCGTCATCGTCGTCGTAGAGGAAGATGACGTCGAGGTCCGACGCATAGCCGAGTTCCTTGCCGCCGAGCCGCCCGTAGGCAACCACGGCAAAGCGCGGCACCTCGCGGTGACGTGTCGAAACCTGCTGCCAGACAGTTTCAAGCGTAAGGTCCAGCACGGCATCGGCCAGATCGGAAAGCCGGTCGCTGATGTGCTCGACACTCAGCATGCCTTGCAGGTCCTGCAGCAACACCCGGAAGGTTTCCGCATGGTGCTCCTGGCGCAGGATGTCCATCTGCATCTCGACATGGTCGGACGCTGCCTGCAAACGGTCTCGCACGCGCGCCCGGAACGCGGGCCAATCGGGCTCGGCCGACAGCGCTTCCACGTCGAGCAGCTCATCAAGCAGTTGCGGATGGCGCGTGAGGTAGTCCGCCGCCCAGCGCGACGCATGCAGCGTGTGGGCCACGCGCTCCATGGCCTGCGGATATTCGCTCAGCAGCGAGAGGTACGACGAGCGCCGGCTGATCGCGTCAAAGAAATCGAGAAAGCGTGCGATGGTGACATCGGCATCTGTCTGCCGCGATGCCTGGTCAAGCGCGCGGTTGATCAGCAAGTCAAAACGTTGGCGGCTGACTTCAGACAACGCGCGATAACGCGGCGAATTGCGCGTCGCGCGCAGCCGCTCCAGCACGCTGTCGGGATTTGCATAGCCGAGTTCGGCGAGCTGTGCGCGGGCGGTTTCCGTGTGCTCATCGTCGAGCAGGTCTGCGTGCCAGACAGCGGCACACGGCGGCTGGCTGTCCTGCTTGTCGGAGAAGGTCTGATCGAAATGCTGGGCGACTTCGTCCTGGTACGCCTCAAGCTTGGCGACCAGCGCCACATAGTCGTCAAAACCCATCATGCGCGCCACGCACAACTGGTCTTCCGGCGAGCCCGGCAGGTTGTGCGTTTGCGCGTCTTCGATGTACTGCAGGCGGTGCTCAAGCTGGCGCAGGAAGCGATAGGCCTCAGTCAGGCGCGCCACGGCTTCGGCGTCGATCAGGCCGCGCTCTGACGCCGCCCGAAGCACCTCCAGCGTGGGCCGCACGCGCAACCCGAAGTCTTGCCCGCCGCGAATGAGCTGAAACACCTGCGCGACGAATTCGATCTCGCGAATGCCGCCGCGCCCGAGCTTGATGTTGGGCGAGCGCGCCTGCACGTGGCCCGCGCTATCGCGCTGCTGGTTGGCACCATTGCTGCGCTTGGCCGCCTCGCTGCGAATCTGTGCATGCAGCGCCCGAATGGCGGAGATCACGCCGTAGTCGAGATAGCGCCGGAAGACGAACGGGCCCGTCACGCGCTCCAACTGTTGAGTGACCCGGGCCGCATGCGGGCTGGTCGGGTCGGTGATCACGCGGCCCTTGATCCAGGCGTAGCGCTCCCACTCGCGGCCCTGCACGACGAAGTACTCCTCGAGCATGCCCAGGCTGCACGCAAGCGGCCCCGCATCGCCGTTCGGGCGCAGGCGCATGTCGACGCGAAAGACGTAGCCGTCCTCCGTCACATCGGCCAGCGCGTTGATCAGCCGCCGGCCAAGCTTCGTGAAATATTCGTGATTGGAGAGCGGGCGCGGGCCGCCCTGCGTGTCGCCATCATCGTCGTAGAGAAAAATCAGGTCGATGTCGGACGAGACGTTCAACTCGCGCCCGCCCAGCTTGCCCATGCCGACCACCACCAGCTCCTGCACCTCGCCGGAGGATTGCCCGATCGGCTGGCCATGCAGCGCGCTCAGTTCCTGGCCGATCACGGAAATGGCCGTGCGCACGGCAAACTCGGCCAGGTCGGTCATCGTGCCCGTGACCTCATCGAGCGTCGCGGCGCCGGACAAATCACGCTCAACCAGTGTGCCGAAAACTTCATTGCGCAGCAGGCGCAAGGCGCGCTTGAGCGCAGCCTCGACCTCCACGGCCTTGGTGTCGAACAGCTCAGTAAAACGCGCCGACAGCCACGCCACGTCAATCGGCTGCCCTGCGCCGGCCTGCACGCGCTCGGCCCAGCCCTCGCGCGCTTGCGCTTGGCGCTGGAGATAGCGCGAATACGCAAGTGCAAAAGGCAGTGCAGCAGCGGGAGCCTCTGGCGCGCGGGCCGGAGCTTGCAAAAACGGCTGGGCGGACAAGGCGGAATCAGTCATGCGGACGCATCGAGCATTGGCGGAAACATCCATTCTCGCTGAAATGCGTGCCGGTATACGCAGGGCAATCCGTGATCACCAACGTTCACGGGCATTGGGCGTGCTTGCCGCTGGGCAGGCGCGGCGCCTCACTCCAAATATGGCGCCGCCTTCTGAATATCGGATAATCCGCATCATGCCTCGCCCGTCCCAGCCCCCAGAATCGCCGAAGTCCGATGGTGGACACGCCAGCACCCTGTCCACACGCGGGGTGGGCCGACCCACGGTTTGGGCGTGGCTGGTGCGATTCGTCAGCCGGATCGGCATGGGCATTGGGACTGTTTTCCGCGCCCCGATCTGGCGCAAGCTTTGGCGCGTGCTCTGGAAGACGGCGGCGGCGCTGGCCGTCCTGGCCGTCCTGGGCATGCTGGCGGTGCGCTTCATCCTGTGGCCGCGCGCAAGCCTGGCGCGCGACTGGATGGAGCGCGAGGCGTCCAGCGCACTGCACGCCACCGTCGGCATCGGCTCGCTTGAAACCTACTGGGAGGGCTGGCACCCGGCCTTCCGCGCCCAGCGCATCGACGCGCACGACACCGCAGGCCGTCGCACCTTCGCGGTACAGGACGTGCAGGCGCGGCTGTCCTGGCGCTCGTTGCTGCGCATGCAGATCACCTTTGCCTCCCTGCACGCCAGCCAGGCCGACGTGCTGGTACGGCGCAATGCGCAGGGCGCCTTGCTCGTTGCGGGCATGCCGCTCGGCCCAAACACCGGCGGCGACAGCGATTTCCTCGACCAGCTCCTCTCCCAAGGCGACATCGATTTCCAGCAAGGCGCCGTCCGCTGGCTCGACGAGCAGCAAAAGCTGCCCGAAGTGGCGCTGGGCAATGTGCGGGTGCTGCTACGCAGCGGCCCGACGCGCCACCGGCTGGAGGCCAGCGGCACCTCGCCCACGCTGTTCAACGGCCCCATCAAACTGCACGCCGATTTCCGTCACGACCTGCTGGCCCGCCCCGGCGATTGGCGCCACTGGCACGGCCAGGCTTCCTGGCAGGTCGATACGCTGCAGTTGGCTTCCGTGCAGCACTATGTTCCCGTGCTGGCCGCCGCCAAAAGCGGCACGCTGACGTCCGACGGCTCGGTGGAGTTTGCCGACGGCGTATTCACGCGCAGCCAGGCGCGGCTGACGGGGCAGCAACTCGATCTGCAGGTCCGCAAGGATCTGGACCCGCTGCAGCTGCGCAGCCTCCAGGCGCTGGCCACGCATCAGCGCAATGCGCGCGGCGTGCCGGCCGGGTTGGTGGGCGCTCGACTCGCGCGATGCCCTGCGCAGCCTGCAAGTCAAAGCCACGACACTGGATTTGGCCGACCTGCGCAACATCGCCACCGCGCTGCCGCTGCCCGCCCGCGTGCTCGAACCGCTGCGTACCAAGCAACCGTCCGGCCGCATCGACGATCTGGACATCAACTGGCAACGCGATGTCTCCCGCTGGCGGCCAAATGCGCCGGCGCCGGTGCACTTCACGGGCCGCGCCACGATGCGCCAGGTGTCGTTCGGCCCCGGCGCGCTGCCCGCGGTGCCGCCGGGCCAGCATCCCGAGCCAGCCGTGCCCGGCGTGGAAAACATCTCCGGCAACGCCGTCTTCTCCAACGACAAGGGCACGCTGCGCATTGAGTCCAACGACACCGCCCTGCTGCTGCCCGGCACCTTTGCCGACGCCCGCGTGCCGCTGGACCGGCTGCAAGGCACGTTCAACTGGACGTATCGCAAGCAGGAACTGGTCGTCACCAGCGACAACCTTGCGTTCTCCAACGACGACCTGTCGGCGCGCATCACAGGCAGCTATCGTCACGCGCCAGACACCAGCCATCTCGGGACCTTCGACCTGAAGGGCACGCTGGACCGCGCCAACGTTCCACGGGTGCCGCGCTACCTGCCGCTGTCGATCGGCCAGCATCTGCGTGACTACCTGGGCGGTGCGCTGCAAGCGGGTACGGCCAGCAACGTCGATTTCGCGCTGGCGGGCGATCTGCACGACTTCCCGTTCCGGCCGCCGCACAAGGGCGTCTTCCGCGTGGAAGTGCCGATCCAGGACGTGACGTACCAGTCGGCGCCGCCCGAAGCCGCGCACAACCCGCCGGGCCGCGTGCCCACGCACCCGGGCGACTGGCCGGCGTTCACCAACATCGACGGCACGGTGATCTTCGATCGGGCATCCCTGGCGTTCAAGGTGGCGCGCGCCAAGGTAATGGGCGTGAACCTGCAGGACGTGAATGGCAGCCTGCCAGACATGGGCGACCACAGCCCGCTGCTCACCATCGATGGTCGCGGCGACGGCGCCACGCAGAACTTCCTGCAATACGTCGAGGCCAGCCCCATCGGCCAGTGGATCGGGCATTTCACGAAGGACGCGCGCGCCCAGGGCAACGCCACGCTGGCGCTCAAGCTGGACCTGCCGCTGCACGAGATGCATTCGACGCGCGCCCAGGGCAGCGTCACGTTCGTGCGCAATGACGTCACGCTTGTCCCGCAGGCGCCGCCGCTCACCGATGTGAACGGCGCGCTGACCTTTACGCAAAAAGGCATCGGTTTCGACAACCTGCGCGCGCGCTTTGCCGGCGGCGAAATCCGCCCCACGGGGGGCACCGCGCCCGATGGCACGATCCGCATCCAGGTGGCGGGCACCGCATCGGCGCAAGGGCTGCGGGACACGACGCCGGAGAACAGCCCGGTGGCCGCCGTCGCCCGCTCACTGGAGGGCAGCGCGCCTTACAGCGCGACCATCAGCGTCAAGCAGCATCGCCCGTTCATTCAGGTGCAGTCCGACCTCACGCCGATGACGGTGCGCCTGCCGGCACCGCTCAACAAGACCGCCGGGCAGCCGCTGCCGGTGCGTTTCGAGATGCAGCCGCTGGCGTCCAACAACGCCATCGACGAAATCGTTTTGCAGGTCGGCAATATCGTCAGCGCCCGCTACGAACAACGCAACACGGGCAACGGCACCGAGGTGCTGCGAGGCGGCATCGGCGTACGGCAGCCCGTGCCGCAGCCGCAGGAAGGCGTGCAGGCCAACCTGGCGCTGGATCAGTTGGACGTCGACGCCTGGCGCCAGGTGTTTGCCGCGCCCGCCGCAGACAAGAGCGCCAGCCAGATTGCCGCCGAACACGTGGCCAATGCCACCAACGCCGCCAACGCCTCCGACAGCCATAGCGCATATCTGCCCAGCCACCTGAGCGCGCGCGCGCAAACGCTGCGCATCCTGGGCCGCGACTTCAACGCCGTGCGCATTGACGCCACGCGCGACGGCCCCAACTGGCAATCGACCATTGATTCGCGCGAAATTGCGGGCAGCGCGCGCTGGCACGCCGAGAGTGCTGCCGTGCCCTTCGGCGAGCTGACGATGCGCCTGTCGCGCATGAGCATCCCGGATGCGAGGGAAGAGACTGCGCTCACCGAATCGCTGGCCAGCAGCTCGCAGGAAATTCCATCGGTCGACCTCGTTGCCGACAAATTCGACCTGCGTGGCAAGGCGCTCGGCAAGCTGGAGATCAAGGCGCGCAATCAGATCACCGACGGCGCGCCCGTCTGGACGCTTGAGACGCTGAAGATCGAGCAGCCCGCCGCCACGTTGACGGCACACGGCACGTGGCGCATCCCGCGACGCCTGCGCGGTGGTGGCGATGATCCCGAGCGCCGGACGCTGCTGGACTTCAACCTTGATCTGCGCGACACCGGCGACCTGCTGCAGAAGATGGGCTTCGCCAAGGTGATCGACGGTGCCAAGGGCAAGCTCGAAGGCCGCGTGGTCTGGCGTGGCTCGCCCATGTCGATCGACTACCCCACGCTCAATGGCCGCATGGCCCTGAACCTGGAGCGCGGCCAGTTCCTGCCGGTCGATCCGGGCCTGGCCAAGCTGGCCGGCGTGCTGAGCCTGCAGGGGCTGCTGCATTTCGCAACCGACTTGCGCAGTGCCACAGGCCGCGGCACGCCGTTCGAGAGCGTGGCCGCCACCGGCACCATCGCCAGCGGCGTGGCCCACACCGAAGATTTCGCCGTCAAGGGCCCGCAGTTCCAGGTGGCCATGCAGGGCTCGGCCAACATCCTCGATGAAACGCAGGACCTACGCGTGAAGGTCACGCCCAAGGTGGATGCCACGTCGGCCTCGCTGGCGGCGGCG
Source organism: Ralstonia sp. Ralssp135 (assembly GCF_047304345.1). Lineage (NCBI taxonomy): Bacteria > Pseudomonadati > Pseudomonadota > Betaproteobacteria > Burkholderiales > Burkholderiaceae > Ralstonia > Ralstonia sp. Ralssp135. Next base: position 5,873 of record NZ_JBGLYZ010000063.1, on the reverse strand, counting down.
TTCATCAATCCGGCCCTCGGGCTGGGCACGCTGGCCGCGCAATTGGTCCTGGGCGATCAGCTGTCGAAGGCATTCGTCACGCAATACCACGTGACCGGTAGCTGGGCGGATCCGAAGATCGAGAAAGTCGCATCCAACGGTAATTCGGGCAGCCAATCGCAAACCTCGGCAAAATAGGCGCCATGACTTCGACCACCGTTGCTCCGGCCCCCGTCGCATCCGGTATGGATGCGCCTTTCGATGCACCTTTTCGCGTCGCCGCCATCCAGACCGTGACGGCCATCGACGTGGACGCCAACCTGGCGCGCGCAGATGCGCTGCTTGCCGAGGCGGCCGCCCAGGGCGCGCAACTCGCGTTGCTGCCTGAATACTTCTGCATGATGGGCCGCAAGGACAGCGACAAGGTCGCCATCCGCGAGGGCGACGAAGACGGCCCGATCCAGACCTTCCTCGCCGATGCCGCGCGCCGTCACAAGCTGTGGCTCGTCGGCGGCACGTTGCCGATGTGGTGCGAAGACGAACAGCGCGTGCGCAATACGTCCCTCGCCTTCAACCCGACCGGGTTGCGTGTCGCGCGCTACGACAAGATCCACCTGTTCAACTTCGTGCGCGGTGAAGAGCGCTACGACGAGGCCCGTACCATCGAGCCCGGTGCCACGCCCGTCGCTTTCGATGCGCCGTGCGGCCGCGTGGGCATGTCGGTGTGCTACGACCTGCGTTTTCCGGAGCTGTACCGGGCGCTGGCGTCGCAAGGCAACCTGAACTTGATTCTGATGCCGGCGGCCTTCACCTACGTGACGGGTGCCGCGCACTGGGAAATCCTGCTGCGCGCCCGCGCCATCGAGAACCAGTGTTACGTGCTCGCCGCCGCGCAGGGCGGGCGCCATGAAAACGGCCGCCGCACGTGGGGCCATTCAATGCTCGTCGACCCGTGGGGTGAAATCATCGCCTCCGTGCCTGAGGGCGAAGGCGTTGCCATCGGCGACATGGACCCCGCCCGCATCGCACAAGTGCGCCGGGATTTGCCGGCGCTCAAGCACCGCGTGATGTAAGCCAATCGAATTTTTTTGCGAGAACCGATCATGAACGCAGGCGACATCGCCATCCAGAATCTGTCCATCGCGCGCCGCGTGCTGCTCGATCCGTACGGCCTTGACGAAGCGCACCTGCAGCGCGCGCTGGCCGACATCTTCACGCACCGCGTGAACTATGCCGATCTCTACTTCCAGTACACCCGTAACGAAGCGTGGAGCCTGGAAGAGGGCATCGTCAAATCCGGCAGCTTCAGCATCGACCAGGGTGTGGGCGTGCGCGCCGTCTCGGGCGACCGCACCGCGTTTGCCTACTCCGACGACATCAGCCTGCCCGCGCTCATGCAGGCCGCCGGCGCCACGCGCACCATCGGCAAGGCCGGCGCCGGCCGCGTGAAGGTGGCGAGCAGCCTGGCCACCACCCCGGGCAGCCACTCGCTGTATGCGCCGAACGACCCGCTCGATTCGATGACGGCCTCGGAAAAGGTTGCCCTGCTGGAGCGGATCGAAAAGCTCGCCCGCGCCAAAGACCCACGGGTGGTGCAGGTGATGGCCGGCCTGGCCGGTGAATACGACGTGATGCTGGTCGCGCGCAGCGACGGCGTGATTGCCGCGGATGTGCGCCCGCTGGTGCGCATCTCCGTGACTGTCATTGCCGAACAGAACGGGCGCCGCGAAATCGGTAGTTCGGGCGGTGGCGGCCGCTATGCCTACGGCTACTTCACCGACGAACTGCTGCGCGAATACGTGGACGAGGCAGTCTCCTCCGCACTCGTCAACCTGGAAGCCAAGCCGGCCCCGGCTGGCACGATGACCGTGGTGCTCGGCCCGGGCTGGCCCGGCGTGCTGTTGCACGAGGCTATCGGCCACGGGCTGGAAGGCGACTTCAACCGCAAGGGCTCGTCGGCGTTCTCCGGCCGCATGGGCGAGCGCGTGGCCGCCAAGGGTGTCACCGTGGTGGATGACGGCACGCTTGCCAACCGCCGCGGCTCGCTCAACCTGGACGACGAGGGCAACCCCACGCAGTGCAATACGCTCATCGAAGACGGCATCCTCACGGGCTACATGCAGGACACGCTCAACGCGCGCCTGATGAAGATGCCCGTGACCGGCAACGCCCGCCGCGAGAGCTATGCCGCCCTGCCCATGCCACGCATGACGAACACCTACATGCTCGGCGGCGACAAAGACCCGCAGGAGATCATCGCCAGCGTCAAGAAGGGGCTGTATGCGGTCAACTTTGGCGGCGGTCAGGTCGACATCACCAACGGCAAGTTCGTGTTCTCGGCCAGCGAGGCCTACCTGATCGAAGACGGCAAGATCACCGCCCCGGTCAAGGGTGCGACGCTGGTTGGGAGCGGCCCGGAATCGCTCAAGCACGTGACGATGATCGGCAACGACATGCGCCTCGACTCGGGCATTGGCGTGTGCGGCAAGGAAGGCCAGAGCGTGCCGGTGGGCGTCGGTCAGCCGACCCTGCGCATGGAGAACATGACGGTAGGCGGCACGGCCTGATTGCCCTGAAACCGTCGTTTTGGCACCGCAGGCCCGGAAATTCCGCGCTTGCGGCCCCCAGAAAAAGGGTTTATAAAGACGGTTCGATTGGTGCGGCGCAGTAGTTTCAAGTCACCTCTGCGCCACAATTTTTCCTGCATCGACGCGTTTTCCTCTCATGTCCTTCGCCAAGTTTTTTTACTTTTACTTTTGGCATCTCGCACCGCTGGCGGAAGGAGAGGGGCGCTTACAGCAAAAATAAAGCACCCAGCAGATACCGAAAACCGCCAGCGACCCTGGCGGTTTTTTTTCGCCCAGTCACCTGCCCCACCCCGGCACCGACGCGAAACATGATCCGAACACAGTAGACGTTTCCAATAGAACTCAAGACACATCCCCGGAGCATTCCATGCCGAAGAACACCGATGATTTGCGCATTCGCGAACTGAAAGAGCTGACGCCACCGTCGCATCTGATCCGCGAATTCCCGTGCAGCGACACCGTGTCCGACCTGATCTACCAAAGCCGGAACGCGATGCACCGCATCCTGCACGGCATGGATGATCGCCTGATCGTCATCATCGGCCCCTGCTCGATTCATGACACCAAGGCAGCGATGGACTACGCCCGCCGCCTGGTCGAGCAGCGCGAGCGCTTCAAGAACGAGCTGGAAATCGTGATGCGCGTGTACTTCGAGAAGCCGCGCACCACGGTCGGCTGGAAGGGTCTGATCAACGACCCGCACATGGACGGCAGCTTCAAGATCAACGACGGCCTGCGCACCGCGCGCGAGCTGCTGATGAACATCAACGAGCTGGGCCTGCCCGCCGGCACCGAATACCTCGACGTGATCAGCCCGCAGTACATCGCCGATCTGGTGAGCTGGGGCGCAATCGGCGCGCGCACGACCGAAAGCCAGGTGCACCGCGAACTGGCTTCCGGCCTGTCGTGCCCGGTCGGCTTCAAGAACGGCACCGATGGCAACGTGAAGATCGCCGTGGACGCCATCAAGGCCGCATCGCAGCCGCACCACTTCCTGTCGGTCACCAAGGGCGGGCACTCGGCCATCGTGTCGACGGCCGGCAACGAGGATTGCCACATCATCCTGCGCGGCGGCAAGGCACCCAACTATGACGCCGCCAGCGTGCAGGAAGCCTGCGATGCCATCTCCAAGTCGGGCCTGGCTGCACGCCTGATGATCGACGCTTCGCACGCCAACAGCAGCAAGAAGCACGAGAACCAGATCCCGGTGTGCGAAGACATCGGCCGCCAGATGGCTGCCGGCGACAACCGCATCGTCGGGGTGATGGTGGAATCGCACATCAACGCCGGGCGCCAGGACCACGTGCAAGGCACGCCCGTGTCCGACCTGGCCTACGGCCAGAGCGTGACCGACGCCTGCATCGGCTGGGACGATTCGGTGAAGGTGCTGGAAACGCTGGCCGACGCCGTGCGCAAGCGCCGTCTGGTGCCGGGCAGCGGCAACTAAGACGCCATCGACCTGATTTGGGAAGGACGCCTGCGGGCGTCCTTTTTCTTTGTGTGCCGCGCAAGCCCGGATCTACAACAAATGTGAACAGGAAGTATCAAAGTCACACAAGTGCGTTGCCTTTGACATATCGTAGGTGGATCCCCCCTGCTCTCCCGGAGGCATCCATGGCAGACACCCTGGCGGACACCGCCGTCAACACCGCAAACAAGTACCAGGCGATCGTGGCGCAATACGCCACCGACGTCGGTATGAAGATTCTCGCGGCCATCGTCTTCTGGGTCGTCGGCCGCTGGCTGATCAATCTGGCGGTGCGCATGGTCGAAGGCTCGTTGAGCCGACAGAAGGTCGATCCGACCGTGCTGCGCTATGTCGGCTCCATCATCACCGTCACGCTGAACGTGCTGCTGGTGATCGGCATCCTCGGCTATTTCGGCATCCAGACGACGACGTTCGCCGCGCTGATTGCCGCAGCCGGTGTGGCCATCGGCATGGCGTGGTCGGGCCTGCTGTCGAACTTTGCGGCGGGCGCGTTCCTGATCGTGCTGCGGCCGTTCAAGGTGGGCGATTTCGTGACGGCCGGCGGCGTAACGGGCACGATCAAGGAGATCGGCCTGTTTGCCACGACGATCAACACGCCAGACAACGTGGTCACGATGGTCGGCAACGGCAAGATCTTCGCAGACACGATCCAGAACTACACGTTGAACCCCTACCGCCGCGTCGAGTTGAAGGCGCAACTGGCCGGAAGCGCCGACCACCGCGCCGCCATCGCGCTGCTCAAGGAGAAGGTTGCCGCCATTCCGAACGTGCTGACCGATCCGGCCGTCGATGTGGAGATTCTGGAGTTCAACCTGGTGGGACCCGTGCTGGCCGTGCGCCCGTACACGCACAACGACAGCTACTGGCAGGTCTATTTCGACACCAACCGCACGATCAAGGAAGCGCTGGCTGAAGGCGGCTTCCCGGCGCCGACGCCGTCGCAAGTGCTGACCATTACGACGCCGGGGCAGTTGGCAGGCTTGGCTGCCGTGGCACAAAGCACGACCACGCCGACCAGCGTGAACTGATCCACACGCTGCAAAGCAAGCGGCCCGGTACACAACCGGGCCGTTTTGTTTTGGTGCGCCGATTGCGATCAGGTCGGCTTGTGCTCGTCGCGCTTCCACAGGACGTCCGTGCCGCCGTCTGCGCGATTGAGCACGCGCGCCAGCACGAACAACAGGTCCGACAGGCGATTGACGTATTGGCGCGGCGCCTCGCCGAGGGTCTCTGCGCGGCCCAGCGCGACGATGCTGCGCTCAGCACGGCGCGCGACGGTGCGGCAGACATGCGCCTGTGCCGCAGCGGGGCTGCCGCCGGGCAGGATGAATTCGGCCAGCCGGGGAAGATCGGCGTTGTAATCGGCCAGCCATTGGTCGAGCCGCAGCACGTGCGCGGTCGTCACCATCGTGTAGCCGGGAATGCACAATTCGCCACCCAGATCGAACAGGTCATGCTGGATGGCCGTGAGCGCGGCGCGCACGCCGTCGGGCAGCGTTTGCGTGAGCAGCACGCCGATGTGCGAGTTCAGCTCGTCGACGTCGCCGATGGCGGCGATACGCAGGCTGTCCTTGGCCGTGCGGCTGCCGTCGCCGAGGCCGGTGGTGCCGTCGTCGCCGGTGCGGGTAGCGATTTTGGATAGGCGGTTGCCCACGGTGCGTCTCCCTGTATTGCGTCAATGTTGGTGGCGCCATTATCGCAAGGGCGGCATGACCCCGGCGTTAGAATGACAGCCCGAGCCGGCTTCAGACCGCCGCCCCACGCGAGACGCCATGAACCACCCAGCCCCACCCACCCACTGCAAGCCCCAACCCGAT
>NZ_JBGLYZ010000062.1:0-16748 GCF_047304345.1 Ralstonia sp. Ralssp135 | reverse complement strand
AGCCCGCCTGTCCATTCCATACGCCCACAACAACAACCCAGGAGACCGCATGAACATGCACCCGCACGCCGGTGCGCTGGCCCAGCCCGCGCCCGCTTCCCCCGTTTCTCCCACCTCGCCCGCACTGCCACACGCCGCGCCCGACGACCCGGCCCTCGATGCCATCTACCGCCGCATCGCCTGGCGGCTGATGCCGATCCTGCTGCTGGCCCAAGTGCTGGCCTACCTGGACCGCGTCAACATCGGCACCGCCAAGCTGCAGATGGCGGCGGACCTGAGCCTGAGCGCCACCGCCTACGGACTCGGCGCAGGCATCTTCTTCCTTGGTTATTTCTTCTTCGAGGTGCCAAGCAACCTGCTGCTGCATCGGCTGGGCGCGCGCGCCTGGATCGCACGGATCATGGTGTCGTGGGGGCTGCTATCGGCGGCTATGGGCTGGGTGCAGAGCACGACCGGGTTTTACGTGCTGCGCTTCCTGCTCGGTGTGGCCGAAGCGGGGTTCTTTCCGGGCATCGTGCTGTATCTGACGTACTGGTTTCCCGCGCACCGGCGTGGCCGCATGACCACGTTGTTCATGAGCGCCACGGCCGTGGCGGGCATTGTGGGCGGCCCGTTGTCCGGATGGATCCTGGCTGCGTTCGATGGGCAGCTCGGGCACGCCGGCTGGCGCTGGATGTTCGTGCTGGAGGGGCTGCCCTCGGCGCTGGTGGGCGTGCTGGTGTTCTTCCTGTTGCCTAGCCGGCCGCGCGAAGTGCGCTGGCTCAGCGCTGGCGCGCTGGCCCATCTCGAAGCCGATCTCGCCAAGGCTACACCGGCGCAGGCGCGCCTGCATCGCGCATCGGACATCCTCAACGGCACGGTCATGCTGTTTGCGCTGATTTACTTCCTGCTGCTGGCAGGCCTGTATGGCGTGAGCTTCTGGCTGCCAAGCGTGATTCGCGCCGCCGGCATCGCCAGCACCGTCACGGTCGGCTGGCTGAGTGCCATACCTTATGCGGTGGCCATGGTGGCCATGAACGTGGTGGCGCGGCAAGCCGACAAGCGGCGCAACTGGGGCACGCTGGTGGGCTCCTGCGCCCTGGTGGCAGGCGCGGGATTTTGTGTGAGTGCGTTTACCGTGAGCCAGCTTGCCCCCGCCATGGCGGCCTTGACGGTGGCCTCGGCCGGCATCCTGTCAGCGCTGCCGCTGTTCTGGAACCTACCCACCGCGCGGCTGGATGGCGTGGCGGCAGCTGCCGGCATCGGCTTCATCAACGCGATTGGCAACCTGTCGGGCTTCGTCAGTCCATTCGCCATCGGGTGGCTGACCGACCTGACACACACGGCAACCGCAGGCGTCGGGCTGCTGGGCGCATGCGCCATGCTGGCCGGTGCACTCACGCTTGCGTACGGGCGTCGCGGCCGCCCGTCTTGACCTCAAGGTTGCATGCGTGCGGCTGATGCGGGCACGGCACAAGTCCGCATCAGCCGCCCCCGCCCTATCAAGCCGCATCCATCGGCAACTCGCGAAAAACGCCCAACTGTTCCGCCGCCGCCGAATACGCCACCAGGCGCGGGTAGTCCGCCGCCGGCACGCGATCCGGCACCATCAACTGGATAAAGGCCCAGGCCACGGCCACCGTCACGCCGGCCTGCGTCAGCTCACCTGCCTCCACAGGTAGCGGCGCGTCCTTCCACTCCGTTTCCAGCGCTTCCAGCGCCGCCAGCAATTGGCTGTGCACGCGCTCAACCCAGGGCCCGTGCACTTTCTCGGTCGGGCGCAGGTTGTGTTCATAGACGATCTGCACCGCTTTTTCACACGCGGCCAGCGCCAGGCCGATCACGCGCAGGGCGTGCTGGCGTTCGGCAATGGCGGCCGGCATCAGGCTGCGGCCCGCCAGCGTTTCTGCGTAATCGATGATGAGCGTGGAGTCGATCAGCACGGTGCCGTCGTCGCACACTAGGGTGGGTGCCTTGACGACCGGGTTGATGGCGCGGAACTGGTCGAAATGCCGGAAGACGGACACCGACGCGTGCTCGAACGGCAGCCCGAGCAGCTTGAGCGAAATGGCCGTGCGGCGCACGTACGGGGAATCGAGCATGCCGATCAACTTCATGAAAACTCCTGGCGAGTGTGGGCGTATGGTGGGTAGGAAACTCCGGTGCGAAGCGCGCGACTGCGCGGGCACGGATGCACATGATAGACAGCCAGCGCAAAGCGTGCCGGGCGCCTTGGGCACGTTTTCTGCGTGCGCGATGTCACTTTGAGCCGTCGGATGCCGACGCCGGACGGCCTCCTCATTTTCTAGAATGACCGCGACTCGGCCGCATTTGTGCTGCCCGCCACAGAGGAGACCTTATGCCGTTTCTCGCGCATCACCATGACTGCCTTGGGTGGAAGGGTGAGATGGCGCAGCGCGTGCTGGCATTCGATTGGGCTGCTACCCAGTTGGGCCCGATCCAGGACTGGCCGAGCAGCCTGCACGCCGCGGTGCAAATGGTGCTGGCATCGCCCGTGCCGCTGGTCATGATGTGGGAGCGCCATGGCTACATGATCTACAACGACGCTTACGCCGTATTTGCCGGCGGGCGTCATCCGTATCTTCTTGGTTGCCCGGTGGAGCTCGGCTGGCCCGAAGTGGCTGACTTCAACCGGCACGTCATGGATGTCTGCCTGGGTGGCGGCACGCTCTCGTACCGCGACAAGGAACTCGTCCTGCTGCGCAACGGCCGCCCCGAAGACGTGTGGATGGATCTCTACTACAGCCCGCTGCCCGACGACAACGGCCGCCCGGCAGGTGTGCTGGCCATCGTGGTGGAAACCACCGAGCGCGTGCAGACCGAGCGCGAGCGACAGGCCGCCGAACAGGCGCTGCGCCAGTTGACCGAAACGCTGGAGCAACGCGTGGCCGATGCGCTGTCTGCCCGCGCTGAAGTGGAAGCGCAATTGCGCCAGGCTCAAAAGATGGAAGCCATCGGCAACCTGACCGGCGGCGTGGCGCACGACTTCAACAACGTGCTTCAGGTGATTGCCGGCAACCTGCAGTTGCTGTCGGTGGAAGCGCCGGGCAACACACGCGTGCAGCATCGGATTGCCGCCGCCACGCGAGCCGTGCAGCGCGGTGCCACGCTGGCGGCGCAATTGCTCGCATTTGCACGTCGCCAGCAGCTCTCGCCTGCGGTCGTCAAACCGACGCGGTTGATCCAAGGCATGAGCGAAATGCTGCACCGTGCGCTGGGCGAAGCCATCAAGGTGGAAACGCGCCTGGCCGACGACCTGTGGAACGTGCAGGCCGACCGCAACCAGCTCGAGAACGCGCTGCTGAACCTCGCCATCAACGCACGCGACGCCATGCGCGGCGGCGGCATGCTGACCATTGCGGCCAACAACATCACGCTCGACAACACGCAAGCGCAAGGGCGCGACCAGCCCGCCCCCGGCGACTACCTCGTCTTCTCTGTCACCGACACGGGCGTAGGCATGCCGCCCGAAGTGGTCGAACACGTCTTCGAGCCCTTCTTCACCACCAAGCCCGACGGCCACGGCACGGGCCTGGGGCTGAGCATGGTGTTTGGCTTCGTCAAGCAGAGCGGCGGGCATATCGCCATCGACAGCGCGGTCGGACAGGGCACCACGGTGCGGCTGTACTTCCCGCGCTGCACGGAGGCGGCCCCGGACGATGCCGTCGAGCTGCGCGACACCATCGTCACGCCCATGGGCGGGCGCGAAACCATCCTTGTGGTGGAAGACGATACCGACGTGCGCCTGACCGCCGTCGACATGCTGACCCAGCTCGGTTACCGCGTGCTCACAGCCGCCAACGGCGAGGCCGCACTCGAGCTCATGAACAGCGACACACCCATCGACCTGCTGTTTACCGACGTGATCATGCCGGGCTCCATCAAGGGCAGCGAGCTGTCGATACGCGCCGCGCAACGCGTGCCGCCGCTGCCGGTGCTGCTCGTCTCAGGCTACACGCGTGACGAGGTGCTACACGACGGCAGACTGCCGCCCGGCGTGACGCTGCTCGGCAAGCCCTACCGGCGTGACGACCTGGCGCGCATGGTGCGCAACGTGCTCACCGCCAACCGCACCGCCCAATCGGCATCGGCATCGGCATCGGCATCGATGGGCCATGCAGTGGCAACCGACGCTTCACAACCGCCTACGGTGCTGCTGGTGGAAGACGACACCGCCTCGCGCGAAGCCATGCAGGAAGTGCTCACCACTTTCGGCCTGCAGTGCGTGGCAGTCGCCACTGCCGAAGACGCCCTTGCACTGGCCCGCACGCGCACCGTGCAGGTACTGCTGACTGATCTCACCCTGCCCGGCCAATCCGGCGCGGACCTCGCCCGTACGCTGCTGCGCCTGCAGCCTCAGGTGGACGTGCTGCTGATGTCCGGCTACGGCACGGAGGCCGAGATTGGCGAGCCCATTGCCGGCGCACGCCTGCTCGGCAAGCCGATCGACCTAATGACGCTGCAACAGGCGCTGGGGCCGTGGCTCAGGGCAAGCGCCAGTGCGGCTGACGCGCAGCATGTGACGAACGCCGCATAATCGTTAATCACGGCATCCTGTCACAACCGATCGCGCCCGCCCGTCTAGGGAGCATCATCCCTAGACGACACGCACGCCATGACCAAGCCCAGCCCCGACCACACCACACGCGCCACCCGCACCGACAGCGAAGACACAGCCTTCACCGCCGTGCGGCCCCGCCTCTTTGCGATTGCCTATCGCATGCTCGGCAGCCGGGCTGACGCGGAAGACGTGCTGCAAGACGCCTGGATGCGCTGGCACCAGACCGATCAAACCGCATTGCAATCGGCCGAGGCGTGGCTCGTGACCGTGGTCACCCGCCTGTCGATCGACCGCCTGCGCGCCGTCAAGACCGAGCGCGAAGCCTACGTCGGCTGGTGGCTGCCCGAGCCCCTGGTCGAACCGGAATCTGCCGCGCCCACGCCCGAGGCCGCCGTTGAACTGGCGGGCGACTTGTCGATGGCCCTGCTGTGGGTGCTGGAGCGCCTGTCGCCCGAGGAGCGCGCGGCGTTTCTGATGCGCCAGGTGTTCGACCAGGACTACGCAGAGATTGCCGCCCTGCTGGGCAAGACCGAAGCCGCGTGCCGGCAGATGGTGCACCGCGCATCCGACCGCGTGCAGCAGGAGCGCCCGCGCTTTGATGTCGCGCCCGATGCGCATCGGGACTTGCTGGAGCGCTTTGCTGAGGCCTCACGCACGGGCCAGCGCGACGCCATTCGCGCCCTGCTGGCAGACGACGCGCAACTGGTGGGCGATGGCGGCGGCAAGGTGCCTTCGTTCATGCGCATCATTCAAGACGCCGGCCAGATCACCAAGATCTACTGCGAGCTGGTGCGCGCCATGGGCGAAGTGCGCTACGTGCACGCCCGCGTGAATGGCGAACCCGGCCTGCTGCGCTACGTCAACGGCACGCTGGAATCGGCCCAGTCCTTCGTCATCGAAAACGGCCGCATCGTGGCCATCTACGTGGTGCGCAATCCGGACAAGCTGGCGCACATCGGCACCAGCGCATAAAAGAAAGCGAAACATTTTTTGGCCGGGCTGTCACAAGCCGGCCGCGCGGGGCGTCTTAAAGGTATGGAGCGACGCAAGGCACCAACGCAACGCCTGCCACTACTCCTGGTCACCAACCCAAACCCTTTAGGAGCCGCTCATGTCGCAAGCCCCCCGCATCGCTTACTTCCAACTCGCACCGAAGGCGTTCAACAACCTGCTGAACATGTCGAACGGCCTGCGCCGCGACTTGCTGGGCGCCCGGCTGGTCGACCTCGTGCTGCTGCGCGTGTCGCAGATCAACGGTTGCGCCTTCTGCATCGACATGCACTGGAGCGACCTCATCAAGATGGGCGAAGACCCGCGCCACCTGAACGCCGTGGCCGGCTGGCGCGAGGCCCCGTTCTTTACCGAGCGCGAGCGCGCCGCATTGCGCTGGGCCGAGCTGGTCACCAACACCCCGCACAGCGATGCCAGCGACGAAGAATTCGCCAAACTGCGCGAGCACTTCAGCGATGAAGAGATCGCCGAGCTGAGCTTTGTGATCGTCACCATCAACAGCTGGAACCTGCTGAACGTGAGCCTGCGCAACCCGGTGCCGCTGAAGGCGCCGTATGTTGCAGCGGCGTAATGCACACCGCGAGAAACAACGAGAAAGAGCGCCGGTACGACGATCGCTGTACAGCAGCGCCTGCGCACACGCGTAGGCGCTGCACCTACAGGCTTAGCCCTGCAGGAAGCGCACCATCAGCACTTCATCTGCATAGCCCGTGGTTGACTTGAGCGCGCGCGGCTCCACGCCGTAGGTCTCAAACCCGCAGCGCTCGTACAGCGCCAGCGCCGCATCGTTACCCTGCACCACCGACAAGGTGAGCTGCTGAACCAACCCCGTTGCCGCCGCCACGATGCGCTCCACCAGCGCCACGCCCACACCGCGCCCTCGCGCTGCCGGCGCCACGTAAAAGCCCCACACAAAACCCTTGTGCGCAAGCTTCGCCAGCGTCTGCCGCTTAAAACCGGCCATACCAACGATGCGCGCGTCGCCGCCGTCTCCCTCATAGGCGCCCAGCACAATGGTGGTGGCCAGCCGCTCGGCAAAGGCCTCCATCGAGAGCCCGGCTTCAGCGTCGTAGGTTGAACCGAATGCGTCGGGCGAATCCTTGAGCGCAGCAAGACGAATGGCGCGGTAGTCCGCCACATCGGCCGCATTGGCGGAAGAAAGCTGGCGGATCACGACGGCGTTGTTGCTCGGGTTGGCGTTGGACATGGCTGACAGCGCGTGGGGGCAAAAAACGGGCAAAAAACGGACAAGAAGCGGGCGAGAGCCGCCAGTATCGCGCCAATCACATGCACGAGACCTACAGCGCCGCCTCCGTCCATGAAGCCGAGGGCGTTGTCCGTCAATTGGCCTATGTCGGCGTGCGAACCCGGGTACCTATGCTTCGAGGAAACGCGAGTCAACAAACCGCGACAACCAGAAACGGGGGAAGCCATGGCCGAGCTTTTGATCGCCCAAGCGCAACGCAGCAGCAGCGCACACGTACAACCCACACCGGCACCGATCCCACCCGACGCTCCACGGCAAGCACGCGGCATGCACGGCGCCGCGCTGGTGATGGCTGCCGCGCTGTCGTTGGGGCTAACTGCCTGCGGCGGCGGCGAAGATGGCGGTACCACGACCCCGCCGACGAACAACAACACGCCCGCGCCATCACCCGGGCCGTCACCGTCTCCATCGCCATCGCCATCGCCGACGCCTGCGCCTGCCCCGGCAACCTACTCGGTGGGCGGCACCGTCACCGGCTTGGCCTCAGGCAAATCCGTCACGCTGCTGAACAACGGCGGCGACGCGGTCACGGTCAGTGCCGACGGTAGCTTCCAATTCGCCACGGCGCTGGCACAGGGCGCACCGTATGCCGCTACGGTCGGCACGCGGCCCTCGGGCGAGAACTGCACCGTTACCAACGGCAGCGGCACCGTGGGCACCAGCAACGTGACCACCATTGCGGTGGCCTGCGCACCGCGGCCGCTGTTCGGCTACGCGGTCAACTCCAACGACGGCACGATCTCCGCCTTCACGCTGGACCTGACCACCGGCATGCCAACGGCTATCGGCGCATCGGTGCCCGTGGGGCAAGGGCCGCTGTCGCTCACCATCGACCCGGCGGGCAAGTACGTCTACGTGGCCAACGCCAACGACAACACCGTCACCACGCTCGCCATCGATGCGGAAACCGGCCTGCTCACGGTAGTGGGGTCGGCCACGCCCACGGGCATTCAGCCGTACAGCATTGCGCGCACGCCCAACGGCAAGTTTGCGTACACCGCCAATTTTGGGGACAACACGCTGTCGGCCTTCTCGGTAGATACCGGCACGGGCGCGCTCTCGGCGCTGGCGCCTATCACGGCGGGCAACAACCCGTACACCGTCACCATGAACAGCGCGGGCACGTTCGCCTACGTGGTGAACGCCGACAGCGGCAACGCCACCGGCACGGCCATGGCATTCGGCATCAACGGCAGCACGGGCGCACTCACGCAGGTGGGCAGCGTTGTGGCCACGGGCGGCACGCCGCAGTTCATTGCCGTGAACCCAGCAGGCACCTTTGCCTACGTGGCCAACTCGGCAGACAACACGTTGAGCGTGTACAGCATTGATGGCACCGGCGCGCTCGCCGCCTCGGGCTCACCCGTGGCGACCGGCACCAACCCGTTCTACATCGCCATCGCACCGTCGGGTGGATTCCTGTACACGGCCAACGTGCTGGACAACACCGTCAGCGTCTTCAGCATCAACCCGGCCAACGGCGCGCTCACACTGGTCGACACCACGCCCACCGGCAACGCACCCGTAACGGTGCTCGTGAACCCCGCCGGCACCTTCGCCTATGTGGCCAACGCCGTGGACAACAGCGTCAGCGCGTACAACATCGACAGCACCACCGGCAAGCTGACCGCCGTGGCGAGCGGATCGGCTGCCACCGGCAACATCCCGCGCGGGATGGCGATTGTGGCGGTGCCTTGAAGGTGAGCTGAATCGGTTTGCGCGAATGCAAAGCCCCTCGCGATTGCGAGGGGCTTTTTGTATTCCGGCGTTCACCGATCGGGCCCTGCAGTGCCTGGAAGGTGCTATTTCTGCGGTTTATTAACACCTCTTAATCAAGCCCAGGGCGCGATTCCAATACCATCGCCTAGCCCAGGCCGGCGGCACCTCGAATGACGCTTCATTTGAGTGATGCGAGAACACCGGCAGAGCGCGTTCGCGATACCGCTGCCCATCGTGTTGACCCACTCGACGACATGGGCGCGACGCCGCCCAAGGAACCGTAACGTGGCCAACAGCATCCTCCAGGAACTGGCACAAAGCATGGCAGCGCGCCCGAGCCCCCAGCGCACCTCCCTGGCCGATGCCAGCACGCTCCAACACCTGCGGGACCACCTGTTTGCGCAAGTCGACCCGCTGCTAGACGGCTCACCGCCGTCGTCACTGTGGGTACTGATCAGCCCGCAGATTACGGATCCGCTTGCCAACGCACGGCGTCGCAGCGAAGCCGTGCCGCTACCCATCGAGCCTGACATCATCCAGCCCGAGCAGCGCCCTTACCTGCTTCCGCTCGGCGACTTCGGTCGCGATGACACGATCGATTTCACGCTCGACCTCGCCTGGGCCGAAGCCACCCGCCATCCCGACAGAGAGACGCGCGGCTCATCGGCTTGCGCATGGCTGGTCTTTCCTGCAGAGCAAGCCCGACACGTTGCGCACGAGATGGCGATGCAGGCCAGGCACCGCTGGCCCGGATCACACGCACGCTATCTGCGCCTGTGGGATCCGCGCGTATTTGAACTGCTCACTGACTTGGGCGATGCCGAACCACCGGTGCGCTACGCACCCAGCACCAACGGCGTGTGGTGGCTTAACCGCGCAGGCGCGTTGCAGCGCTACCCAGCGCCGGCACCGATTACGCCCTTGGCCGGCGCAACATGGCCGGAGACCGCCAAGGCGATGCTGCGCAACAGCGGCACCATCAACGCCGTACTGAACGCATTACAGGACGCCGAACACAACGTCGTGCAGCCTCCATTGGCCGCCGCCATTCTGTCGTTGGTCGAACGCGCAAGCAGCGCGTGGAGCCTCACCAACGAGCTCGACCGCATCATCTACGCCTTGTACGGCGTTCTGATTTCCCCGCAGTTCGATCAAGACACCACCGTGCGCGAGGCTATGCTCGCCGCGCGTGCCCAGGGTGACTCACCCATCGCGGCACTCGCCGGCTTCGACGCAGCGTTCTGGGAGCGACACAGCCATGCCTGACCACGCCAAGCTGCAAAAGGCCGTTGCAGCGGCCAAAGAGAACAATCTGCCAGTGCAGCCGCCAAAGTGCCCGAGTTGCGACAAGTCGGGCCTGACGATGCTTGTGACGCTGTACGCTGCCCTGCCGCCACAGTACTTTCGGCCAGGAGAATCCGACTGGATACAGTTGGCCGACATGCTCGATCAGCAGGGCTACCTCGCTGGCCGGCCGTTGCAAGCATCGCAATATGTGCTGCGCCGCATGCGCGCCGGGTGGCTCTATGTCTACTATCCGGAAGACCCCTCGTGGGAAATCTACACCGTGCAGCCCGACGGGCGTATGCAACGCATGGCGCCGGATCTGGCCGGGGCCATGGGCGGTCATCCTGCAACATGCTCGCGCTTGGCCAACACCCCGGATGCATTGCTGCTCACCATCGCCGAGCCAACGAAGCGTCCCACCGCCTGGATCGGCTTCTCGGATGCACGCTGGACGAAGCGCGTGCGTGACAACGTGGCCAAGGACCCGGCCGCCTTCCACATGAAGAAGATCATGCCGAAGAAGGTGTGCGAGTCGACCGTGATGGCCAACATGGGACCGTTGAGCCTGATTGGCGATGGCCTACTGAAGAACCAGGTGATGGGGTTCCAGCAGCGCGTTGATCGTCGCACCTTGCTGGTGGAGGCTTACAGCCGGCCCGCGCCGTGCACGGAAGCCTCGCTCTTGAACGTCATGAAGCGCAACAACGCTCCGTACAAGATCGAGGGACTTCTTTTGCCGCTGGAAGATGACATTGGCATCGCCACGCAGTTGAACTATTACCGCAACTGCGCGCTGGCCGACATCATGGGGAATACGGACGGGAAGGGAAAACCGTACACCGATGCCGAGCGCGATCTGATGGCAACGGCGGGGTTGATTGAGGGCACACCGTTCGGCGACCAGAAAGAAAAAGTCGAGAGCAAGCTGAACAAGGACAACTACGCCAACTACCTCTCTAAGTATCGCCGTTGCACCGACGCCGCTGCCGACTTCGACAAGCGATCCGCCGACTACGTTGCCTGGATGCAGTTCCTGCCGGCACGGCGCCACCCGGAGGTATTCGACGCCAAGGACACGACGATGGCCGCGCACCTGGGCCATTGCGTTGCCAACATGTTTGAAGGCTGCGGCATCAGCAACGACGAATTCCAGAAAATTTTGCTGCCGCAACTCAAGCTCGACACCGTCGACAGCAAGCGGCTTTTCTGGAGAGGCGTCGCCGCTAATCAGGAAGACCTGCTCGACAAGCTGCTGCCTCACAAGGGAAAAGTTGGTGAAGGCAGCAAGATGTACATTGAGGCGCGCGACCAGATTGCCTATCTCAAGGAAATACGCGAGCTCAAGAACGAAGCCGCGCATCTGAACTCGGAAAATGCAAAGCGCCTGATGCAAGTCGTCAGCGGCCGCATGCGCCAGTTGCTTAAGGCGGACCCCAAACTCTATCGGCAGACATTCCGGCGTATTCAGGCCGCCGCATTGACTGCGGAAGACGTGGCCATCCTGCAAGTCAAGGTCAAAGGCGGTGCAGCGGGTTTCCTTGCCCACTTGCGACGCGCCAATGGCGACGGCAAAGGCCTGAGCGTCGGCACGAATAAGACGGCCTACAACCGTCCGCTTCCCGCAGAAACACTGCCCGACAACCTGAAGGGCAAACCCGGCGGTAAGGTGATGACGACGGTACCCAAAACGGCCAAGCAACTGGACGAATATCTGGAGGTGCTTGGAGAACAGTGGCCCAAGGGAAAGCCCATGCCGGCGCAGTTCGGCAAGGTGGCCGAACTGGCGGACGCAACGCATGCGATACCCGAGAGCGAGATCCTGAAGTTTGAGGAAGCGCCCTCGTTGAAAGGCGTCAAGGGTTACGGGGCATTCTCTGCAGGCCTTGCGGCGTTGCGGATCTCTTCGCTGGGTCAGAGCCTGAATGAGCTTGGCGTGGATATCAGCGAGGCTCAGCATGGAGATGCCAACTGGGAGCGTCTCGTCAAAGACATATCGGAAGCTTCGGCATCTGCGGTTGCCATCTGGCAGGCGAGCTATGAACTCCGATATGTGGCCAGCCAGATCGCCAACAAAGGGGTCAAGACGGCGGAGTTCTATCGACTGACCGCCGCCGCAGGCCGGCTGGTGATGGCCGTTTCCATCATCGAAGGCAGCCTGGGCATCTGGGATGCGACCAAGCTTTGGAAAGAAGGCGACCACGGCGCTGCCACGGCGAAGACCGCTTCCGGCGTGGCCGGCATCGCCAGCGGTGTTGCCTACTACGCCTACACACGCATGGTGGCCAAGGCGGCGTTGGAGGGCCTGGCCAAGCGCGCGGCCACTACGGCCGCAGGCGAAGTGGCCGCCGGCTTGGCTGTGGCGGGAGAAACCGCGGCAGTGGGCGCGGAAGTCTCTGCTGAAGTGCCCCCGGTTGCCATGTGGATCGGCATCGCCTCCGGCGTGTTGACCGTAGCGTCATGGGGCTTCGGCTTCTGGTCGGACCACCTTGTCACCAGCCCGTTTGCAAAATGGGCCGACCGTAGTTTGCTCGGCGTCCGTTCGCACGACTGGGGGCGCCCCTATTCCAGTACGCGACAGCAACTGGACGCGCTGCTACGCCTGTTCTACTCGGTCAAACTCGAGAAGGCCTCGGCATTTGGAAACCCCGACGCCATCAAAATCGAGATTCCGGTGTTTGGCGATGCCACCGAAATGGACATTCAGATCAAGGCACCGAAGTCTTCCGGACACGGTGTGATTGCCCGATACCTGCTCAATGGCGCAGGGCGTTCCAAAGTGTCCGTCAAGGAATTCCATCTGGAAAACGTGATCCACACCGAAGCCTCCAAGCAGGTGCATGCCCGCGCCAGTGTAGAAGGCGAGGGGCTCTCGATCCTGATCTGGTTTGGTGGAGACGACAACTATGAAGCCGGCCGATGGAAGAATGCCATCACAGACGTGCTGGTGCCCGGCGCCGGCCTCTTCCGGACAGGCAAGGCACTCATCCAGGGCGTGCCCGACGCGGAGGTACAGTACTGGCCCAATCGTGCCGCATACAAAGATTTCGTCGTAGACGGCCGTTCCGCTGATGAGGTCGCTGAAGCCAAGGAGAAGGAGCCCGCCCATGGTTGAGAGGTGGCATGCGTAACCCGTCTCCCCCGTCGCCGCATCAGCCGTCGCCCTCCAGCACAGCAAGCGGCGCCGAAGCGTTGCTGCAAGGTGAGTTGCCCCGGCATAGCGATGCAGCGCCCGAGCCGCCCCCGCGCAGCATCATCAAGCTCGATACGCGCTCCATGGTGTGGGCCTATGACGAGATCGCGTCCGATGTTGAGGCGCTCAGCCCGTTCATGGCGCTCGCGCTGTTGTTCGGGCTGTCCGTTCTTGTGCCGATGACGGTGCTTGGGTTCTTTGAAAAAAACCAGCCGCTGTCCGGGCAGATCGTCACGGGCGTGATATCGGCCGTACTGATTCCGGCGTGCCTTGTCGGCATCGTGTACCTGCTCAAGATCAGCCTGTTCAACCGATATGCAAATCTGCATTTCAACCGCAGGACGCGCAGCATCTACACACAGGAAGGCAAGGTGACCGTCCGGCTCGACTGGAACCATGTGCGCCCATTTGCATCGGCCATGCCCGGCCCGTTGACCATGGGTGCAACCCCCGCCTGGGCGTTGGTGTTGGTGGAATTCAGTGCCGGGCCATCCCCCCGGCCGATACAACGCATGCGTGTGCAGGGCATCCTCCCCAGCCGGGATGCATGCCAGCGCCTATGGGAACTCATTCGCCGCTACATGGACGACGCGCCCGAGACGCTCCCCGAACTTGAGGTCGTGCCCGGCGGACGCACGTGGCAGAACGCCTTGCTGGACTTCGGACCGATGCGGGAAATCAGCCCCACCGACTCGTCAGAAGACATTGCAGCAGGCGTCATCGGTCGCCTGCGCAAGCGTAACTGGTGGCCCGCCATTGGACCATTCCGCATCTTCTGGTGGATCATCTTCTGGCCTGGACCGCTGTCGACCATTCTGTACGAGCGATTCCGCCGCGAAGCACAGTTACCCACAGCGTGGACAGCCGAAGAAGCGCCCACCGCCGATG
The DNA here is from genome assembly GCF_047304345.1 of Ralstonia sp. Ralssp135. NCBI lineage: Bacteria > Pseudomonadati > Pseudomonadota > Betaproteobacteria > Burkholderiales > Burkholderiaceae > Ralstonia > Ralstonia sp. Ralssp135. Next base: position 2,825 of record NZ_JBGLYZ010000062.1, on the reverse strand, counting down.
AAGCCAATCCATACTGCATCCGCAGCAAGGCGCCTAACGAGCGCGCGGGACGCCGCAAAGCGACCTGGATCATCGGCATCGTATGCGCCGTGTGCATCGCGCTGGGCGCGAGCGCATGGGCATTCGCATTCCACGTTGCCTTCCAGTCGTTTCTGATCGACATCTGGGGCGAACTCTTTCGCAAACTCTAAGAACACACCCGACACAGCACCATGGATGCGCTTTCCAACCCACCCTCCCGCCAACCCCTGCGCCGGTACAGCGCCGTTGTCGCGCTGCTGCTCATCACCGGCGGTCTGTGCCTCGCGCTGGGCCAGTCCAAAGACATCGGCTGGCTGGCGGCACTGAACTGGCATCTCGGTTATGACGCTGCGGGCACTGCGTTGCTGTGGCTGGGCGGGTTGTTGATGCTGCCGCAACTCGCTTACTCGCTATGGGTGACGCGCGGGCCGGGAGTGCGCGGCGGGATGTATCGGCAGGTTGGTGTTGCGCTTGCTGCCGCAGTGGCGCTGCTGGTGCTGGCCATCGCGCCGGACAACGTGAGTATTGAGCACGTTCACCCGAGAGACGCTGCAACCAACACGAGCGGCGAACCGGAGCCGGTTGGCACCACGCAAGAGACTACGTACGCGTTCCACGGATTCCGGGCCCTGCCCGGCCCCCGCATCGAGCGGAATGCGGCTTCCGCACCGGTTGAGTCCGTCGAGGGCAGGCCGAGCCGCGTTGTCTGGCGCGGCGATCACACCGCCCTGCTGGGCACGTTGGACACGTTTGAAGCCTACGCCCCGGACGATGCCCAAGCGCAGGGCTATGAATGCCTGGTACGGACGCAGCGCTACTTCGGCCCGTTTTCGGTACTGCGTCTGTCCAACGTGCGGGACACGGCAGAGGCGGCCGCCCGGCCGGAATGCAACCCGCTCGGGCACGCCCAGTAGCGCCATCCCAGCCGCGGTGGGCGCAGCCGCTGGCCGTGGCCTTCTTGTTGCGGGCGCACGCGGCCGCCCGCACCACGCTCACACGTCGATCGCCGAGGTGGAGTTCACCTTGCGGCGCAGCTCGTACTTCTGGATCTTGCCCGTCGACGTCTTGGGCAGCGGCCCGAAGAACACGGCCTTGGGCACCTTGAAGCCGGCCAGCAATGTCTTGCAATGCGCGATCAGGTCTTCTGCGGAGGCGGTGGCGCCGTCCTTGAGTTCAACGAAGGCGCACGGTGTTTCGCCCCACTTGGCGTCGGGCTGGGCGACCACGGCTGCGGCCAGCACGGCGGGGTGGCGGTACAGCGCGTCTTCCACCTCCACGCTGGAGATGTTCTCGCCGCCGGAGATGATGATGTCCTTGCTGCGGTCCTTGATCTTGATGTAGCCGTCGGGCATGCAGACGCCCAGGTCGCCGGTGTGGAACCAGCCGCCGGCAAAGGCCTCGCGCGTGGCCTTCTCGTTCTTGAGGTAGCCCTTCATGCAGATGTTGCCGCGGAACATGATCTCGCCAATGGTTTCGCCATCGGCCGGCACGGGTTGCATGGTTTCGGGGTTGAGGACCGCCACCTGCGATTGGAGGTGGTAACGCACGCCCTGGCGCGCCTTCATGGTGGCGCGGTCATGCTCGGGCAGCGTGCGCCATTCGTCCTGCTCGGCACAGACGGCGGCGGGGCCGTACACCTCGGTCAGCCCGTAGACGTGCGTCAGCTCGAAGCCCATGGCTTCCATCTGGGCCAGCACGGCGGCCGGCGGCGGTGCGCCCGCCACCATGCCGCGCACCGGCCCGCGCAGGCCCTCGCGCCAAGAGGGCGGCGCGTTCACCAGCGCGGTGTGCACGATGGGCGCTGCGCAGTAATGCGTCACGCCCTCGTCGCGCATGAGGTCGAACACCAGCTTCGGCTCGAACTTACGCAGGCAGACGTTCACGCCCGCGCGCGCCGCGATCGTCCACGGGAAGCACCAGCCGTTGCAGTGGAACATCGGCAGCGTCCAGAGGTAGACCGGGTGCTTGGGCAGATCCCACTCCAGGATGTTCGATACCGCGTTGGTGGTGGCGCCACGATGGTGATAGACCACGCCCTTCGGGTCGCCCGTGGTGCCCGAGGTGTAGTTGAGCGCAATCGCATCCCACTCATCTGCCGGCATCTGCCAGTCGTAGTGCGGATCGCCCGAGGCCAGGAAGGATTCGTAATCGGTGTCGCCAAACGGCTCGGCCTGCGGGCCCAGGGCATCGTTCACGGCAATCACTTTCAGGCCGGGAATCTCCAGCGCCATCTGGCGGGCCACGTCGGCAAACTCGGTATCGGCCAGCAGCACGCGGGCTTCGCCATGGCGCAGCATGAAGACGAGGTTGGCCGCGTCCAGGCGGATGTTGAGCGCGTTGAGCACACCGCCCGCCATCGGCACCCCGAAATGGGCCTCCACCATGGCAGGCGTGTTCGGCAAGAGCGCCGCGACCGTGTCGCCACGGCCCACGCCGGCCAGCGACAGCGCACTGGCCAGGCGCCGCGCGCGCACATAGGTGTCGCGCCAGTTCTGGCGCACGGGGCCGTGCACGATCGCCAGGCGGTCACCATAGACGTCTGCCGCGCGGGCAAGAAACTCGATCGGGGTGAGCGGGACGAAGTTGGCCGCGTTGCGGGCCAGACCGCTATCAAAATCCGTGGGCATTGCTGTGTCTCCGTGCGCCGGGCGCTGTTGCTTTTTGTTGGGCAACGCTATCATCTGCCGGCTCCCGCACTCTGTCACCTGAATGACAAACCGCCCGGAAACCCGCGCCACACCAAGGCTGACGGGTTTCTTACAAAGCGACGGCTGAGCCCCACGCGCCCCCGCCACCCTTTGGCC
>NZ_JBGLYZ010000061.1:0-17545 GCF_047304345.1 Ralstonia sp. Ralssp135 | reverse complement strand
TTTCTTTGCTTACTTTCTTTGGCAAGACAAAGAAAGTGAGTCAGCCCCGGCAGGGGATGAAACAAGGGATGCACCACCAACAGAAAAATCCCAGCAGAAAGCCAAAAAGCACAAAGCAAAACGCCTCTCAGAGATTCCGCTCCGAGAGGCGTTCATTCATCCAAGATGCCCGTCAGGCAACAGGTGCCGTGCCCGCACCATGCTCATGCCTGCCCGCCGGCTTAACGATCGCCAGCGTGGCAATCAACCCGCACAGCGCGGCAAACGACACCCACACGCCAGGCATCGCCTTGTTGCCGGTGGTGTGGATCAGCCACGTGGCAATCGCAGGAGTGAAGCCGCCAAAGATGGCCGTGGCCAGGCTGTACGCCAGCGAGAAGCCGGTCGTGCGGACTTCCGGCGGCATGATCTCGGTGAGCGTGACGACCATCGCGCCGTTGTAGCTGCCATACAGGAACGACAGCCACAGCAGCACCGTCAGCATGCGGGCGAACGACGGTGCGGCAACCAGCCACTGCATGGCCGGGTACGCCGTCGCCAGCATCAGCACGGTAAAGAGGATCAGCAGCGGGCGGCGGCCGACGCGGTCGGAAACGGCGCCCATCACCGGCAGCCAGAAGAAGTTCGAGGCGCCCACGCACAGCGTGACGATCAGGCTGTCCATGTCGGACAGATGCAGCACGCTCTTGCCGAATGTCGGCGTGTAGGCGGTGATCAGGTAGAACGACACCGTGGTCATCACGACCATCAGCGTGCCTGCGCCCACCAGACGCCAGTTCTGGCCCATCGAGCGGAACACGGCGGCCAGGTCCGGGCGGTGCTTGCGCTTCTGGAACTCTTCCGTCTCTTGCAGCGAGCGGCGGATGATGAACAGGAACGGCACGATCAGGCAGCCGATCAGGAACGGCACGCGCCAGCCCCATGCGCTCATCTCAGACGGCGGCAGCAGGTACGACATCAGCACGCCCAAGAGCGCGGCAAACATGACGGCCACCTGCTGGCTGGCCGATTGCCAGCTCACGAAGAAGCCCTTCTTGCCCGGAGTGGCGATTTCAGCCAGGTACACCGACACACCGCCCAGCTCTACGCCGGCCGAGAAGCCCTGCAGCAACCGGCCGACTAGGACCAGCAGCGGCGCCGCCAGCCCGATGGTGGCGTAGCCCGGCACCAGCGCGATCAGCAGCGTGCCGCAGGCCATGAGCGCTAGCGTGACGATCAGGCCCGTGCGGCGGCCGTGACGGTCGATGTACGCGCCCAGGAAGATTGCGCCCAGCGGCCGCATCAGGAAGCCGGCGCCAAAGGTCACCAGCGACAGCATCAGCGAGAGGAACTCGTTGCCGGCCGGGAAGAAGGTGTCGGCAATGGCCTTGGCGTAATAGCCGTAGACCATGAAGTCGTACATCTCCAGGAAGTTGCCGCTGACCACCCGGAAGATGGTGCGGGCCTTGGATTCGTTGGGGTTGGAGGTATGCATGATGGATTTCACTCAACAGCTTGGGTACAACGCGCGGGCGAGCCGGACAGCGAACTGCGGGCCGCCTCGTAAAAAGTGGTGATGTGGTACGGCGTGCTCGACGGCATGTCGGCGCGCAGGCGCTGGCCCGCGGGGTCGATCACCTCGTTCCAGCCTTGTGCGTGCAGGAAGCGTGCCGACCACGCCGGCAGCAGGCGCGCGAGCATGGCGCCCTGCGTTTCTGTGCACAGCGCGAGGGCGCGGCCGTATTCCGTTTGTGCCCAGATGCGCTGGCTGGCATCGCGTATCGTGCCGTCCAGATTGAGTGACAGGCACACGCCCTGCGTGTCGGCATCCACGCCGTCGGCGCAGGCCGCGTCCACCGCGCGGGCGAGGCTTTCGGCCAGATGGCGGCCGGCTTCGGAGCGCGTAAAGACGTCGGCGTGTGCGCGCACGAGATAAAACCATTCGAACTGGTGACCGGGTTCGATGCGGTTGTCGGTGCTGGCCTCGTCAACCGGCAGCTCGGCGATGCTGCCCGTGCGCGTGTCGATGAAGCGCGCGAGGATGCCTTCAGCCAGCGTGTGCACGCCGGCCTCGGCCCAGGCGGGCGGTTCGTCCAGCGCGGCGGCGGCCAGGTAGGCCTCGGTCAGATGCATCACGGGGTTCTGCGCGACACCGGTCAGCGTGGTGCTGAACGTGCCGTCCATGGATGCGACCGGCAGCGGTTTGGCCCCGGCCCGCGCGAAGCTGCGCGCGATCACATCGTGCGCGTCGTGCATCAGCGCGGCGGCACGCGGGTCTTCGCTCACGGCCAGCCAATGTGCGGCGGCAAACAGCACGAAGGCGTGCGTGTACAGATCCTTGGTGGTGTCGTGCGGGGCCAGCGCGCTGTCGATCGCAAACAGCCAGCCACCGTGGATCGTGTCGCGAAAGCGCGTGTCCAGCGCATGGCACAGCGCGGCGGCACGTTCGGCGCAGAGATCGCGGTGGCGCTTGGAGAGCTGCGTGGCGCGCGCGAAGGTATACAACTGCCGTGCACATGCCATCGCCCGGTACCGCGCGGTTGATGCCGGCACCAGCGCGCCGTTGTCGACGACGAGCGCCTCATAGCAGAGACCGGCCTGCGCGTTCCAGCCCGGGCCGAGCCACATGGGCAGCAGAACGTCGTCGTAATAGCGGCCGAATGATTCCAGGGCAGCCGCAATGTCAGCGGTCAGTTCGGTGGCCGTATCGGGCAGCGGGGGCGTGGAGGATTGTGAAAGCATGTGCGCCGTGATGATCGTGGCGGGCATCGACCTGTCTTAGCCAGGCCGATTGCTCGGATCTGTTCTGTTCACCATAGGCGACGTACATGCGTTGTACATGTGAACAGACCCGGGATTGTGCTCTAACTGGCTGCCCCGCGCCACGCACAACCGGTCCAATCCCGGTCACGGCACAGGGTTGTGGGTCCAATGAAAGGTTTTTACCGGATGCTGCCCGGGCGTGGGTTGTGCGAAGATGAATCATCCCTGGCTCACCCCCTGGTCCTGCCCCGATCCATGCACCGTCGCGACCTGCTCAAGCAGTTGGCCGCCGGGCTGCTTGCCCTGGCTCCTGGTTTGTCCCGCAGTGCCGCGCCCGGCTCCGCCGCTGGCGCCGCCGAACCGTTTGACGAAGCGCGCCTGCTGGCGCGTGCCCGAGCCTTGGCGGCGCGGCCATACCGGCCTCGCAGCACGCAGTTGCCCCCGCCACTGGCCGCACTCGGCTGGGACGGCTACCAATCCATCGGCTATCGCCGCGATCACGCCCTGTGGGCGGGGCAGCACTTGCCTTTTGAGGCCAAGTTCTTCCACCTGGGGCTGTTCTTCAAGTCGGCCGTGCAGATGCACGAGGTGGTCGACGGCCAAGCTCGCTTGATCGCCTACGACCCCGCCATGTTCGATTACGGCAAGAGCGGGCTGGATCATCAGGCGCTGCCGGCCGATCTCGGTTTTGCCGGCTTTCGGCTGACCACCAAGGCGGACCCGACGCGCGATGTGGCCGCTTTTCTGGGCGCCAGCTACTTTCGCGCGGTCGGCGGGCAGTGGCAGTACGGCATGTCGGCGCGGGGGCTGGCGATCGATACCGGCCTGCCCCGAGCAGAAGAGTTTCCGGACTTCACTGAATTCTGGCTGGTGCGCCCGGCCGCCGACGCCGATACGTTGCGCGTTTATGCGTTGCTCGATTCCCCAAGCGTGGCGGGCATCTACCGCTTCGACATCCGCCCCGGCGACACGCTGGTGATGGAGGTGGCCGTCACGCTTTACGTGCGCAAGCCGATCGAGCGCCTGGGCATCGCGCCGCTGACGAGCATGTTCCTCTACGGCGAGAACGACCGCACCGACCGCGCCGGCGATCGCCATAGCGCCGCGCGCCGCTGGCGGGCATCAGACTGGCGCCCAGAAATTCATGATTCCGACGGCCTGGCAATCTGGCGCGGCTCGGGCGAGTGGGTTTGGCGGCCGCTGGCCAATCCGCCCATGCTGCGCAGTCAGCGCTTTGCCGACGACAGCCCGCGCGGCTTTGGCCTGCTGCAGCGCGATCGCAATCCCGATCATTACCAGGATGACGGCGTGTTCTACGAGAAGCGCCCGAGCGTCTGGGTGGAGCCCACGCACGACTGGGGTGAGGGCGCGGTCGAATTGGTGGAACTGTCGGCCAACGATGAAACCTTCGACAACATCGTCGCGTTCTGGCGGCCGGCCGTGGCGCCGCATGCAGGGCAGGAGCTGGCGTTCGGCTATCGGCTGACGTGGGGCGCGCAGCCTGCGGCGGCCTCGCCGCTCGCGCGGGTGGTGGCCACGCGCGCGGGCATTGGCGGCGTGGTGGGGCAGCCGCGCAAATACTTCTCGTGGCGGTTTGTGGTGGACTTTGCCGGTGGGGAGTTGTCGCGGCTGGGCCGCAGCACCGCGGGGTCGACCGTGGAGCCGGTCATCCGAGCCTCGCGTGGGCGGGTAGAGATTGCCTCGGCGCGGCCGCTGGCGAGCATCGACGGTGTCCGGGCGATGTTTGATGTGGTGCCGGATGCCAGCAATGCGCCGATTGAGTTGTTGCTGACGTTGCAGTCGGGGGAGCGGTTGCTGTCTGAGACTTGGGCGTATCAGTGGACGCCGCCGGCGGATCGGGCGGTTTGATTCTTTGGCTTGCGCGCTTGATTGATTCGGCTGGTGCATCCCTTGTTTCATCCCCTGCCGGGGCTGACTCCCTTTCTTTGTCTTGCCAAAGAAAGTAAGCAAAGAAAGGCGCGCCCGAGATGGCGACCCATCCCTTGAATTTATGTCGCGGGAACGGAAGGGAGGCAAACTCGCTGCGCTCAGACAGGCCTCCCTTCTTTTTCCTCCCCGCAACAGACATTCAAGGCGCCATCTAGGGCAGGGGACGGCCAAACCGTCTAGTCGCGGGGTGGTGTCTTGCTGAACTTCGCAGCCATTTCTGCCCAGCCTTCTGCGCCCAGCTTTTCCATCGTCGCGATATTTCGTTCGTAGATGTCCGCTGGGTCGGGTACGGCTGCGGCGGCGCGGGCGATGCTGTCTTCGCGCAGCAGATGCAGGATCGGGACGGGAGCGCGATTGGTGGCATTGGCGATGTCGTTTGGGTCGGCATCGGCGAAGACGAAATCGGGGTGGAAGCTTGCCAGTTGCAGCTCACCTTCGTAGCCAGCCTTGGCGAGCACGGATTCGGCACGCTCCGTGAGCGAGTGGAAATCGAGGAAGTCAGCCAGGGCCGGGACGATCAGCAGCGTGGTGTCGATCTGTACGGCGGGGGTGGCGTGCAGCAGATCGGCTTCGGCACGCAGGTGGTCGAGCACGTCGCCGTCCATCGTCGCGCGGCTGACGGCGTATCGAACCTGCTGTTTGACATGCACGGCCTTGGCGAAGGGGCACAGGTTCAGGCCGATGACGGCGTCTTCGAGCCAGCGCTGCACGCGCGCAACATGGTGGGCTGCGTCATCCGCATTCAGGGGCAGCGCATCGGCGGGCGGATCAAGCAGGACGAAATCAGGGGCGTGATTGGACACGGCGCACAGGAGGTATGAGATAGCGCGCAGTGTAGTCGATGGCCTGGGAGCGCTTCTTGCGACGGGATGGGTGTTGTGATTTGCAACGTCCGGCGTGCGCCGTTGATGTGCGCCGAGATCACTTCGGGTGCTTCGCACGCCGCTTATGTGGTCAGTCCATTCCGTGTTTTTGTAAAAGAAGGAGCCCAACCATGATTGAACTGCGCCTGAAAACCGCCCTCGCCGTGGCCGCCACGTTTGCTGCGTCGGCTGCTTTCGCACAGATGACGCCGGCACCGCAGACTTCACCGCAGACCACCGGCACCGTGCAGGCCGCCCCGCAAGGTGGGCCGGCCGCCTCGTCGTCTGACCCGCTGGTGCAGAAGCGCATTGACGACAAGGCCGCCAGCGACGAATACAAGGCTCGCAAGTCCGACGCCAAGGCCGCGTACAAGGAAGAGAAGAAGGCCGCCAAGGCCAACCGCAAGGCCGAGAAGAAGGAAGCCCGCGCCAAGCGCAAGGAAGCCATGAGCGAACAAGGCGGCCCTGCCCAGACGCCGAGTAGCGAAGGCAAGTAAGCCGCCGGCCGAGCCATGAAAAAAGGCGATCCGAGGGTCGCTTTTTTTCTGCCCGCTGGCTTTGCGTTCAGTGCCCGCGCGTTGTCGGCAGGCGGACCTGCGCGACGGCCATTTCCCACTGGGCGATGCGATGCGCAGCCTCATCGCGGCTGATGACGGGGTGGAACGTACGCGAAGCGCGCCATTGCTGGGCGACTTCGTCTTCCCCCTGGTAGAAGCCGGTGGCGATGCCGGCCAGGTAGGCCGCGCCCAGGGCTGTGGTTTCGATGATCTCCGGGCGCACCACCGGAATGCCGAGCAAATCGGCCTGGAACTGCAGCAGCAGGTTGTTGGCCGAGGCGCCGCCATCGACGCGCAGTTCCGAGATGGTGGAGACGGCATCGCGCGTCATGGCTTGCAGCAGGGCGGTGCTCTGGAAGGCGATGGATTCCAGCGCCGCGCGCGCGATGTGGCCAATTGTCGTGCCGCGTGACAGGCCGACGATGGCGCCTTGCGCGGTTGGGTCCCAGTACGGCGCGCCGAGGCCCGTGAACGACGGCACGAACACCACCCCGCCGGAATCGGGCACCGAGGCGGCCAGGCCTTCGACGTCGGCGGAGCGCTGGATGGCACGCAGGCCGTCGCGCAGCCACTGCACGACCGCGCCGCCGACGAACACGCTACCCTCCAGCGCGTAGCTGCGCTTCGGGCCGCTCTGGCAGGCCGCCGTGCTGATCAGGCCGTTGTGCGATTGCACCGCCTTGTCGCCGGTGTTGAGCAGCATGAAACAGCCGGTGCCGTAGGTGTTCTTGGCCATGCCCGGCTTGAAGCAGGCCTGGCCGAACAGGGCCGATTGTTGGTCGCCGGCAATGCCGCCGATGGTGAGCGAGGCGCCGAGCCAGTCGGCATCGGTCTGCCCAAACTGATACGCGGACGGATGCACCTCGGGCAACAGGCTCGGGTGAATGTCCAGCGCGCGCATGAGGTCTGCGTCCCATTCGCCGGTATGGATGTTCCACAGCATCGTGCGGGATGCGTTCGACACGTCGGTCACATGGAGGCGGCCGCGCGTGAGTTGCCACACCAGCCAGCTGTCGATGGTGCCGAAGGCGAGTTCGCCACGCGCGGCGCGCTCGCGGGCGCCATCCACGTGGTCGAGAATCCAGCGCAGCTTGGTGGCGGAAAAATACGGGTCGATGATCAGGCCAGTGCGCTTGCGCACCTCGTCTTCCAGGCCCTCGGCGCGCAGGCGCTCGCAGATGGATTCCGTGCGGCGGTCCTGCCAGACGATGGCGTTGAAGATCGGTTTGCCCGTGGCGCGTTCCCACACCATGGTGGTTTCGCGCTGGTTGGTGATGCCCAGCGCAGCCATGTCGGCGGCGGAGAGCTTCGCTTGTTCGAGTGCCGCGCGGCAGGTGGCGAGCTGGCTGTTCCAGATGTCGAACGGATCATGCTCGACCCAGCCGGGCTGCGGAAAATGCTGGGGAAACTCCTGCTGGGCGCTGGCGACGATCTGGCCGGCGCGATTGAAGACGATGGCGCGTGAGCTGGACGTGCCCTGGTCGAGCGCGAGGAGGTATTCCATAAGGCAGAGTCTGATGACTGTCGGGCAACGTCAGCGTGTGGCCTGCCCGACAGTGGATGAAACGGAAACAAGCATGTTAGCCCGCAGGTGGCCGTCGTCAAAGACCGGCGCCCCGCGGGCTGCGCGTGATCAGCGCACCTTGCCAGCCTTCCATGCGGCGAGCAGCTTGTCGTAGGCCACCGTCTCACCCTTCGGACGCTCGTTGTCGAGCTTCTTCCACGGGGCGTGTTCGGTCGACAGCCACTTCGACGGATCGCTTTCCGGGTTCAGCTTCGGCGCGCAGTTCTTCATGCCGGCGCGCTGCAGGCGACCCATCACCTGGTCCATTTCCTTGGCCAGGTTGTCCATCGCGCCTTGCGGGGTCTTTTCGCCCGTGACGGCCGTGGCGACGTTCTTCCACCAGAGCTGTGCCAGCTTCGGATAGTCGGGCACGTTGTTGCCGGTCGGCGTCCAGGCCACGCGGGCCGGGCTGCGGTAGAACTCGATCAGGCCGCCGTACTTGGCTGCGTTCTTGGTGAAGTAGTCGCTGTGGATATCGGAGTCACGAATGAACGTGAGGCCCGTGATCGACTTCTTGAGCGACACGGTCTTCGACGTGACGAACTGCGCGTACAGCCACGCGGCCGAGCGGCGCTCGAACGGGGTGGACTTGAAGAACGTCCACGAGCCGACGTCCTGGTAGCCATTCTGCATGCCGTCTTTCCAGTACGGGCCGTGTGGCGACGGTGCCATGCGCCACTTCGGCGAGCCGTCAGCGTTGACGACCGGGCCCGGCTTGGTCATCGGCGCGGTGAAGGCGCTGTACCAGAACACCTGCTGGGCGATGTGGCCTTGTGCGGGCACCGGGCCGGCTTCGTTGAAGGTCATGCCGGTGGCTTCGGGCGGCGCGTACTTCTTCATCCAGTCGATGTACTTGGTGAGCGCGTACACCGCGGCCGGGCTGTTGGTGGCACCACCGCGCGACATCGAGGCGCCCACCGGAGCGCAGCCTTCCACGCGAATGCCCCATTCGTCGACCGGCAGGCCGTTCGGGATGCCCTTGTCGGCGGAGCCGGCCATCGACAGCCACGCATCGGTAAAGCGCCAGCCGAGCGACGGATCCTTCTTGCCGTAATCCATGTGGCCGTAGACGCGCTTGCCGTCCAGCTCCTTCACGTCGTTCGTGAAGAAGTTGGCGATGTCTTCATAGGCCGTCCAGTTGACGGGCACGCCCAGGTCGTAGCCGTATTTGGCCTTGAACTTGTCCTGCAGGTCCTTGCGGGCGAACCAGTCGGCGCGGAACCAGTACAGGTTGGCGAACTGCTGGTCCGGCAGCTGATACAGCTTGCCGTCAGACGCGGTGGTGAAGCTCGTGCCGATGAAGTCCTTCAGGTCCAGGCCCGGGTTGGTGAATTCCTTGCCTTCGCCGGCCATGTAATCCGACAGCGGCATCACCACGCCATAGCGGTAGTGCGTGCCGATCAGGTCGGAGTCGGAGATCCAACCGTCATAGATGCTCTTGCCCGACTGCATCGAGGTCTGCAGTTTTTCGACGACATCGCCTTCCTGCATGATGTCGTGCTTGACCTTGATGCCGGTGATTTCTTCGAAGGCCTTGGCCAGCGTCTTCGATTCATACGCGTGCGTGTCGAGCGTTTCCGACACGACGTGGATCTCGGTCACGCCCTTGGCCTTGAGCTTGGCTGCGGCGTCGATGAACCACTTCATTTCCGCCATCTGCTTGTCTTGCGACAGCGTGCTGGGCTGGAATTCGCTGCTGATCCACTTCTTGGCTTCGGCTTCGCCGGCATGGGCTGCGCCGACTGCCAGGGCGCTCGCCAGTGCAATGGCACTGATTTGGAGCGTCATGCGCCAGGATGTTTTCATTGATATCTCCTCGTGCTTGTTGGCTTGTTGTTCTCCCCGCAGCGAAAACATCCGGCATTCCGACGCGGGGAGCGTGATGGAATGCCTGTGCCCGTACGTCAATTTGGGCGTGGAAGCATCAACGCGTGCCGATGCCCCCGGACTTGCAAATTCAAGTACATCGATGGCGCATCAGCCGCGCCACATCACGATCGCCAGCACCACCATCGAGGCGATGAAGCCGCCCCAGGCGCTCGTCTCTTCTGAGGTGAGGCCGACCCACGCCAGGTTGATATAGGCCGCGGTCAGCAGGCCGATGAAGAGGCGGTCGCCGCGCGTGGTGGCAATGGGCAGGAAGCCCTTGCGCTCCACGGTCGGCCGAACGACCTCCCACACCGTCATACTGGCCAGCATCAATGCGATGCAGCCGAAGAAGATCGCCACTTCGGGCGTCCAGGCCATCCAGCTGAACATGGCTGTGTCTCCCGTTTTTGTTTTAGACGCGGCCCATCGCAAAACCCTTTGCGATGTAGTTCCGCACAAACCAGATCACCAGCGCGCCGGGAATGATCGTCAGGACACCGGCCGCAGCCAGCACGCCCCAATCCATGCCCGAGGCCGACACCGTGCGCGTCATCACAGCGGTGATGGGTTTGGCATCGACCGAGGTAAGCGTGCGCGCGAGCAGCAACTCCACCCAGCTGAACATGAAGCAGAAGAACGCCGTCACGCCCACGCCGGCCTTGATGAGCGGCAGGAAGATCTTCAGGAAGAACTTGGGGAAGCTGTAGCCGTCGATGTAGGCGGTCTCGTCAATCTCGCGCGGGATGCCTGACATGAAGCCTTCGAGAATCCACACCGCCAGCGGCACGTTGAACAGCATGTGCGCCAGGGCCACGCCCAGGTGGGTGTCCATCAGGCCGACCGTCGAATACAGCTGGAAGAACGGCAGCAGAAACACCGCAGGCGGCGTCATGCGGTTCGTCAGCAGCCAGAAGAACATGTGCTTGTCGCCCAGGAAGCGGTAGCGCGAGAAGGCGTAGGCCGCCGGCAGCGCCACCACGGTCGAGAGCACCGTGTTCATCGTCACGTAGATGATGGAGTTGATGTAACCCCAGTACCACGACGGGTCGGTGAAGATGATCTTGTAGTTGTCGAACGTGACGAGCTTCGGCCAGATCGAGAAGCCGGCCAGCGTCTCCTCGTTGGTCTTGAGCGACATGCTCAACATCCAGTACAGCGGCAGCACGGCAAATGCCACATACACCGCCAGCGTGATCGCGCGAGCAATCTTGCGCTTGTGCTCGTTGTTGTTGTTCTGCTTAGGCATGGTCGTCTCCCACGGCCGTGCTGGCGCTGCCCATGCGCTGCATCCAGTTGTAGAGGACGAAGCAGAACAGCAGGATGATGAGGAAGTACACGATCGAGAATGCCGCCGCCGGGCCCAGGTCGAACTGGCCGACCGCCTTCTGCGTCAGGTACTGCGAGAGGAACGTCGTGGCATTGCCGGGGCCGCCGCCGGTCAGCACGAACGGCTCGGTGTAGATCATGAAGCTGTCCATGAAGCGCAGCAGCACGCCGATCATCAGCACGCCGCGCATCTTCGGCAACTGGATGTAGCGGAACACGGCCAGGCGGCTGGCGCCGTCAATCTCCGCTGCCTGGTAGAACGCATCCGGAATCGAGCGCAGCCCGGCATACGCCAGCAGCGCTACCAACGGCGTCCAGTGCCACACGTCCATGATCAGCACGGTGATCCACGCATCGAACGAGTGCGACGTGTAGTTGTAGTCGATCCCCATCTCGTTGAGCCAGTAGCCAGCCAAGCCGATATCGGAGCGCCCGAAGATCTGCCAGATCGTGCCAACCACGTTCCAGGGAATCAGCAGCGGCATGGCGAGCACCACCAGTGCGGCCGAAGCCTTCCAGCCCTTGGATGGCATCGACAGCGCCAGGCCGATGCCCAGCGGAATCTCCACGGCCAGCACGCACAGCGAGAAGATCAGCTGGCGCGTGAGCGCGTCCTGCAGATCGCTGTCGCGCAGGATCTGGCGGAACCAGTCGACGCCCACGAACACGTGCTGCTCGGGGCTGATGATGTCCTGCACCGAGTAGTTCACCACCGTCATTAGCGGCAGGATGGCGGAGAACGCCACACACAGGAACACCGGCAGGATCAGGAACCACGCCTTGTTGTTGAACGGCTTGTTCATCGGCCGATCCTCTCGTCATTGCTGTAGTACAGGGTCTGCGGCGCATCCAGGCGCAGCCATACGCGCGATTCGGTGATGCCCACTTCATTCGGCAGCTTCGCCTTGATGGGCAGGCCGCCGGCCTCGCCCAGGCTGGCCGTCAGCAGCTGGTGCGTACCCAGTTGCTGCACCTGATGCACGTTGGCCGCCACGGTGCCGACTTCACCAGGCGCCGCGAGCTGCACGAATTCCGGGCGGATGCCGAGCTTGAGTGAACCGTTTGCGTTCTTGAGCGTGGCAAGCGTGTCGCGCCCCACAGACAGACGCTGATCGCCCAGCGCGATCACATCGCCATCCACCGTCACCGGGTAGAGGTTCATGCCCGGGCTGCCGATGAAGTAGCCCACGAATGTGTGGTCCGGCCGCTCGAACAGCGCTTCCGGCCCGCCTTGCTGGACGACCTTGCCTTCGGTCATGACGACCACCTCGTCGGCAAAGGTCAGCGCCTCCACCTGATCGTGTGTCACGTAGATCAGCGTGAGCTTGAGCTGCTGGTGAATCTTCTTGAGCTGGCGACGCAGTTGCCACTTCAGGTGCGGGTCGATGACGGTGAGCGGCTCGTCGAACAGGATGGCCGCCACGTCCTTGCGCACCAGGCCGCGGCCCAGCGAGATCTTCTGCTTGGCGTCGGCAGCCAGGCCTGAGGCGCGGCGCTTGAGCGCGTGCTGCAGCTCGAGAATCTCGGCCACTTCCTCCACGCGCTTCTTCACTTCGGCTTCGGGCGTCTTGCGGTTGCGCAGCGGGAAGGCAAGGTTGTCGAACACCGTCATCGTGTCGTAGATGACCGGGAACTGGAACACCTGCGCGATGTTGCGCTCGCGCGGCGTTGCGTGCGTGACGTCGCGATCGTCAAACAGCACCTGGCCTTCGGACGGCGTCAGCAGCCCGGAGATGATGTTCAGCAGCGTGGACTTGCCGCAGCCCGACGGGCCCAGCAGCGCGTATGCACCGCCGTCGCGCCAAGTCATGTTCATCGGCTGCAGCGCGTAGTCGTTCAGGTTTTGCGGATTCGGGCGGTAGCTGTGCCCCAGGTTGCGGAATTCAATGCGCGCCATGTGCGCCTCCCTGCTTGGGCGCGCTCACCAGCTTGCCCGCATCGTCGAACAGGAACAGTTCGGCCGGATCGACAAACACATCCAGCGCCGCGCCGAGTTCGAACTCGTGCACGCCGGGCAGCTGCGCGACCAGGCCAATCGTGTTCGACTGGCCGGCGGCATGCGCACGCACGTGCAGATAGGTTTCGGAGCCAGACAACTCGGCCAGTTCCACCGTGCCCGGCAGGGCAACCGCGCCGTCGTTGCGCGGCGCCAGACGGATGTGGCTCGGACGCAGGCCGATGCGGCAGCGCGTGCCGGCCGCCATCGGCAGCGGGCGCGTCCACGCAACGTCAATGCCTTGGGGCAGCCGGATTTGGTTGCCCTCAACCACGGTGGCGTCCAGCACGTTCATCGGCGGGTCGTTAAAGATGGCTGCCGCGTTGACCGACACCGGCACTTCGTACATGTCGAGCGTCGGGCCATCCTGCAGCACGCGGCCTTCATGCATGACGACGGTGTGGCCGCCCAGCAGCAGCGCTTCCTGCGGCTCGGTGGTGGCGTAGACGACGGTCGTGCCGCCGTCGGCAAAGAGCGATGCCAGCTCGGCACGCAGTTCTTCGCGCAGCTTGTAGTCGAGGTTGACGAGCGGTTCGTCCAGCAGCACCAGCGGCGCACGCTTGACGAGTGCCCGGGCCAGCGCGCAACGCTGCTGCTGTCCGCCGGACAGCTCCGCCGGCAGGCGCTGCAGCAGGTGTTCGATGTGCAGCTTGGCCGCAACGGCACGCACACGCGTGTCGATCTCGCCCTTGTTGGTGCCCTGCAGACGCAGCGGCGAGGCGATGTTGTCGTACACCGTCATCGCCGGGTAGTTGATGAATTGTTGGTACACCATCGCCAGATTGCGATCGCGTACCCCCACGCCCGTCACGTCCTTACCGTCGACCAGGACGCGGCCGGTGGTCGGCCGGTCCAACCCGGCCATGATGCGCATCAACGTGGTTTTGCCGGCTTGCGTCGGCCCCAGCAGCACGTTGATGGCGCCGGGCGCCAGCCGCAGGCTGGTCGGGTACAGGTGCGTCTGCGCCCCGACCATGGCCGTAACCTGGTCCAGTTCCAGAATCAATTGTTGTCTCCCGTCTTACTGCTTTGATTTCTTGATGTCTTGGCTCGCGCGCCGGCCCGGTGCGTCAGGGCGCGCGTTCCGCAACTGGCGTGGTCTCGCCTTCCGGCAGATGCCGCGCCAGCCAGCCTTCCAGGCGGCTGCGGTCGGCATCGCTGGCGTGCAGGCCCAGCTTGGTCCGCCGCCACAGGATGTCCTGCGCCGTGCGGGCCCATTCGTGTTCGATCAGATAGTGGATTTCGGCTTCGTACAGCCCGGGCGTCACTTCGGC
Source organism: Ralstonia sp. Ralssp135 (assembly GCF_047304345.1). NCBI lineage: Bacteria > Pseudomonadati > Pseudomonadota > Betaproteobacteria > Burkholderiales > Burkholderiaceae > Ralstonia > Ralstonia sp. Ralssp135. Next base: position 3,404 of record NZ_JBGLYZ010000061.1, on the reverse strand, counting down.
GCCCAGCTCTTCCAGCCGGGTGGCGCCAGCCAGCATCGTGTTCAGGCGCGTGCCGTACTGGTGCGCATAGCGCATCGCAAGCTGGGTCGGCAGCCACGGCAAACGTTTTTGCAAACGCGTCACAAAATCGTCGAAGGTGTATTCGGCAACCAACTGCCCCGGCGCTTCCAGATCGCCGCCCGGCAGCGATGCGGTGGCCGTCCACGAAGGCTTGCCGGCCAGCGGCAAATGCGGGGCCAGTTGGTCCAGCGCTTCTTCGGCCAGCTTGCGGTAGGTCGTGATCTTGCCGCCCCACACGTTGACGAGCGGTGCGCTGATGCCGTCGGCGCCGGTTTCGCATTCGACCAGGTAATCGCGCGTGATGGCCGAAGCGTTGGCGGCGCTATCGTCCAGCAGCGGGCGCACACCCGAGTAGCTCCACACCACGTCGGCCGGCGTCAGCTGCTGGGTGAAATAGCGGCTGGCCATTTCGCATAGGTATTGGATTTCGCCCGCGTCGATGGCCACTTGGTCCACCGAGCCCTTGTATTCCAGATCCGTCGTGCCAATCAGCGTGAATTCATTCTGGTACGGAATCGCAAACACGATCCGCCCGTCCGGGTTCTGAAAGATATAAGCGAACGGGTGGTTGAACATCCTCCGCACGACGATGTGGCTGCCCTTGATCAGGCGCAGGCCGCGCGTGCTCGGCAGCGCGTGCGCAGAGCGGGCGAACTCCGCCGCCCACGGCCCGGCGGCATTGACGATCGCTTTGGCGCGCACGGAGCGGATGCCGTCCGGGCCAGCCAGCGACGCATGCCAGCCATCGGCGCGGCGCTCGGCGTTCAGACAGCGCGTGCGGGTGAAAATCTGCGCCCCGCGGTCTGCCGCGTCGCGCGCGTTGAGCACCACCAGGCGGGCGTCGTCCACCCAGCCATCGGAATAGACGAAACCGCGCGTGTAGCCTGCCTTGAGCGGCTTACCCGCCGGATGCTGGGCGAGCTTGATGGATTCCGAACCGGGCAGAAAGCGCCGGCGCGCCAGATGGTCATAGAGGAAGAGGCCCGCGCGGATCATCCACGCCGGGCGTTGCGCGGCGTCGTGCGGCATCACGAAACGCAGCGGCCACATGATGTGCGGCGCCATGCGCAGCAGCACCTCGCGCTCTTGCAAGGCCTTGCGCACCAGGCTGAATTCGTAATATTCGAGGTAGCGCAGCCCGCCGTGGATCAGCTTGGTTGAGGCCGAAGAGGTGTGCTGGGCCAGGTCGTCTTTTTCACACAAGACCACCGACAGGCCACGGCCCACGGCATCCCGGGCGATTCCCACGCCGTTGATGCCGCCTCCGACCACCAGCAGATCACAGTCCAGATGCGACGCGTCAGTGAGTTGCATGGGTTGGAATCTGTTGATTTGCGCGTCTTTTCTTGCGAATAGTGACGCGTTGGCGGATAGTTTAGTGAAGGGCGAAAATAAAGCAACATAGGGGATCGCCTAATTCGCTCACATATGTTCGTTTATGTTCGTTTCGTGACTTGATGCTTCCGCGACACCGCCAGATCCTCGAATACGTCCGCCAGCACGGCGATGCCTCCGTCGATGCGCTCGCCCGTGTGCTGGGCGTCACGACGCAAACCATTCGCCGCGATATTCGGCAGCTCGAAGACGAGCGCCTGCTCGCGCGTTACCACGGCGGCGTCGGCCTGCCATCGTCGGTCGAGAACATCGATTACGACCAGCGCCAAGTCCTGCACATCGACGCCAAGCGCCGCATCGCCGAAGTCGTCGCGCGCCATGTCGAGCCCGGCCGCTCGCTCATCATCAATATCGGAACCACCACCGAAGAGGTTTCCAAGGCGCTCGTCGGCCAGAACGGGCCACGCGGCCTGCGCGTCATCACCAACAACCTGAACGTCGCGTCGATCCTCTCTGGCAGCCCGGAGGCCGAAGTCATCGTCGCCGGTGGCCTCGTGCGCAACCGCGACCGCGGCATCGTCGGCGAGGCCACGATCGACTTCATGAAGCAGTTCCGCGTCGACATCGGCATCATCGGCGTCTCCAGCATTGACGAAGACGGCACGCTGCTCGACTACGACTACCGTGAAGTGCGGGTCGCCCAGGCCATCATCGAGCAGTCGCGCGAAGTCTGGCTCGTCGCCGATCACTCCAAGTTCGGCCGCCGCGCCGTCGTCCGTCTGGGCCATGTCTCGCAGATCGACAAGTTCTTCACCGACGTCCCGGTGCCCGAGCCGATGGCCGAAGTCTTCCGGGCTGCAGAGGTCGACGTGATCGTCGCCAGCGAAACGCTCTGACGTTTGATCTGGCGCTTCTGCAGTCTTCGCCTCGTCGACTACAGTGAAATGACAAGGCGCGCACCTTGCGAGCCGCTCTGTCATCCAGACTCGTCATACGGGGAGCATCGTGAGCGAGCACTCACATGCGGCAATCCTTTCGATCTTCGCGGGCATCGTCACCGAGCACATCGCTGCTCTGCGCGATGCCCTCGCCAGGCTGGTCGCCCCGAGCCCCAGCGAAGAAGATCTCCATCAATTCCGAGTCACGCTGCGCCGCCTACGTTCGGCGTGGGTGACGTTCGCGCCGGTATTGCCGCCCAGCTTTGCCGCGGAGTGGAAACCTCGCCTGCGTGCGCTTGCCGCATCAACTGGTCCTGTGCGCGAATGGGATGTGCTGCTTTCCGATTGGCTTCCCGCAGCTCAGCAGTTCTTATCTAATGACGACGAGGTAGGGCGGGCGTGGTTGGACAGGGCGCTGACGAAGTCCAAAGAGGCGCGCAATCGAGCCTGGGAAGAGTTGAGAGCTGAGCTGGCGTCGCCTGATGTGGCGGAAACGCTGCTCGAACTGGAGCGTGCGGTCGCGGCATTTCATATAGAGGGCAAGTCGGAGGGGCATCCCCGTTTCGCTCGCGCCCAGGCCCGGGCGCTCAGAAAGAAGCTGATCCGTCGCGGCCGCCACCCTAAGCGGTCGTCCGCACCACGGCTGCATCGCGCCCGCATCGCCGCCAAGCAGTGGCGCTATCTATATGAAGCGTTCTATCCGGCGCTGGGGGCCCACGCAGCCAAGCGCTACCGCAATCATTTGCGCAAATTGCAAGACGCCTTGGGCGAGGTGCACGATGCGAGTGTTGCTCTGGATTGCGTTGTCGACATACTCGGTGCGCCGCCGCTGTCCATAGTGAACGTCTTTCACAAGCGCGCCAGCGGCGCGCGGAGCCGGGCAGCCAAGGGTCTGCGATGGATGCGGTCTCACAAGGCGCCGTAACCCTTGGGAAAGTGCAAAAAGACCCCGCAATAAGAAAGGGCTTGCACTGTTCGAAAAACCCGCCTATAGTTCGCCCCTCGCTGCAAAACACAGCGCCGAAACGCAGGTTGAGGCGGTGGAGTTTGGTGGTGGAGAAGCAAGGTTGG
>NZ_JBGLYZ010000060.1:0-17858 GCF_047304345.1 Ralstonia sp. Ralssp135 | reverse complement strand
CCACCGCCGCTCGTACCCCCGGTCGATCCGCCCGACCCCGTGCCACTGCCCGCGCCTGCAGGGGCTGTGTTCTGGGCATAACTGACGGCACCGGCGGTATCCAGCAGGCCAGCGCCGCAGATGCCGGTGTTCACAGCGCAGAACGTGCCGCTCGGGTGCGGCCGCGCGGTCTGCTTCAGGCCAGCCAATACTTGCGCATTCGACAACTGTGGCTGCACGCTCAGCATGAGCGCGATGGTGGCGGCTGTTTCAGGTGTCGAAAAGCTCGTACCCGCCACCGATTTGACCGTCGGGTTGCCGACAGTCTGTGCACCATCGTTGGAGTCGGCCTGGATAACGGACACGGGCTCCGCACAAGTCGCCGGAGTCGTACTCGTCACGACCTTCGAGTTGCCGCAGCCCCCCCCTGGCGCGGACAACGCCACCTGCGGCCCCACGTTTGCGTAGCTGGCGTTCTCGCCGCTGTCGACGTGCGCGGTGACGGCGATGGCGCCAGCGCAATTGGCCGGTGCATCAACGGTCTGTGCGGCTTCATTGCCGGCGGCGGCCACTACGATGGCGCCACGTGCGGCCAACTGGTTGACGGCGTCTTGTTCTGCCGCAGAGCACTGCGTGGTGCTGCCCAGGCTCACGTTCACCACCCGTGCCGGGTTGGCGTTGGTCGGCACGCCAGATACGTTGATGCCGCCCGCCCACAACATGCCGTCTACCGTGTCGGACAGCAGCGCGCCGCATTTGCCCGACACGCGTACCGGCACGATCGGCGTGTTCCAGCCGACCCCTGCGATATCGACGGTGTTGTTTGTCTGGGCGGCGAGCACGCTGCTGACCTCGGTACCGTGCCAGCTGCTATTGGCGATATCGCTGCTGGTGCAGCCCGAAATGTTTGCGACATCCGTGCTCGTTACGCCATCGCCTAGGTCATGCGCGTCCGTTCCGCGGCCGAAGGTGTTACCGGCGCGCGCCGGGTCGGAAATGAAGTTGTAGCCCGGCAGGATCTTGGCTGACAGGTCGGGGTGATCGGTATAGCCGGTATCGACCACCGCCACCACGATGCCAGTGGAGCCCTGCGTGATGCTCCACGCCGCGGCCGCGTTGATGCCGCCCGGCACCAGCGCCGGTGCGGCCAGGTTGTTCTGCGTGGCGAACAGCGGATCGTTCGGAATGGTGTTAGGCCGCAGGATGCGATCAGGCACCACATAGGCCACGCGGGCATCCTGCGCGATCTTGTGGACGGTGGCCTGGATGCTGGCGGCATCGGTCAGCCCTGTGCGCATGAGCTGCGCGTTGGTGCCCAGCGTGCGCTTGACCTGCAGCGTGCTGCCCGCCGCTTGCGCTACCGACAGCAACCGGTTGTTCGCCTCGCTGGCGGAGAGCGTCCTGCGCGTGCCGCTCGTGTCGTCGCGCCATTTGATGATCAGGTCACCAGTGTATTGCGGCAGCGGCGCGGCAGCTGTAGCGACCTGGCTGCCCATCGCCCAGGCAAGACAGGCAAGGCCGGCGCTCGCGCGGAGCCAAGACTTCAACCGGAAGAGGGAGGGGGTCATCAGCGGGTGCTCCGTGGGGTCTCGTTGTAATGAGAAACGTCGTCAGGATGTGATCGTTGACATACCGTTACACAAAACCAAAGGTAGCACGCGACTTGTCCGCTTGGTGTGGCGGCGATGGCCGATCACGTTTGCGAGGGGAAAAAGGCCGGTTGTGAGTTGCTGCTGAAGCAGAATGCGGGCCTGGCGACGGAACGTGGAGCAGGAAACCGGACGCCACGCGGCGCCCGATCTTTCGCAGTGTGGAGCGGTGTCGCGGTGGTTCAGCGTTGGATTTTCATGATGCGATCCGGGTCGGCCGAGGCGATGCCGGGCGTGCCGCGCAACGCTGTCACTGCGCCATCCAGCGTGGCCGATGCATCGCCCGAGCTAGCGCGCACCACCCAGAACCCGCCCGACATCGGACGTACCACCGCAAAGGCCAGGCGCGGCGTCGCGCGTGCACCGGCAGCATCCAGCACGCCTTGCACGGTGGCGGACGACGTGGTCGGCGTGCTTAGGCCAATGATGACGTCGCCCAGATTGTGTGCAGCCGACACGGAAGCTGGAGGCTGGGTGTTGGCCGAGGTCGGGTCCATGGCAGGCGGTTTTCCTGGGTCAATGGCCGGAACGGATTTGCACGCGGTCAGCAGGCACAGGCCGAGCGCTATCGCCAGCGAAGGCTTGGCGGACGACAGCAGGGATCGAGGGCGGGCAGCCGGTTGGATCGTGCGGGCCATGCGGGCCATGAAGTTCTCCTTGGATTCGGTAGAGGATGTTTGTGGCGTGTGCAGCCGGAACCTTCGTGTCAACCCTGGCAGCAATGGTTCCGGTATAGGCGATCACTGTGCCGCGCGGCGGGATTTCCGCGCCGCGGATTCCGGTGCCGATTGCGCACGGCCCGCGGCGAGCATCTCGTCCGCATGGCGCCGCGTGGTGTCAGTGAGTGACGCGCCGCCCAGCATGCGGGCGATCTCGTCTACGCGGGCCGTGGCGTCCAGCACCATGAGGTCGGACCGCGTGCTGCCGGCCACCGTCTGCTTGGCGACCTGAATGTGGTGATTGGCGAGCGCGGCCACTTGTGGCAGGTGCGTGACGCACAGCACCTGGCGGCGCATGCCGAGTTCGCGCAGCCGTCGGCCCACGACTTCTGCCACCGCACCGCCAATGCCGGAATCCACTTCGTCGAAGATGAGCGTGGGGGTCGGGCTTGCTTCGCTGGCAATCACCGAGATGGCCAGGCTGATCCGCGCCAGCTCGCCACCCGAGGCGACTTTCGCCAATGGCCGCGGCGAAACGCCTGCATGCCCGGCGACGAGGAATTCGACCTGCTCCAGCCCCGCAGCGCCGCCGTGTTCCAGCGCGTGCAGCGCGATGTCGAAGCGTCCACCGGCCATCGAGAGGCCTTGCATGGCGCCGGTCACCGCGTCGGCCAGCTCGCGCGCGGCCTTGGCGCGGTCGCGCGACAGCGATTGCGCGACCGTCATATACGCGGCGTGGGTTTGCGCTTCCTGGGCCTGCAGCGCATCAAGATCGGATGCAGCTTGCAGCGCGGCGAGTTGCGCCTGCCGTTCAGCCAGTTCAGCCGGCAGCGTTTCGGGAGCGACGCGGTACTTGCGCGCCATGGTGTGCAGCGCTTGCATGCGCGCGTCGACTTCGGCCAGCCGGTCCGGGTCCAGCTCCGCGCGATCGGCATAGCGGGCAAGCGTGTGCACGGCTTCTTGGATCTGCACCTCGGCCGGTTCCAGCGCGGCCAGCACATCAGCCAGCGCGGGGTCGATCTCGGCCAGTTCACGCAGCGTATGGAGCGTTGCGCCCAGTTGCGTAAGCACCGCGCCTTCCGACTCGGACAAACCGTCCAGCGCTGCGCGCGTGCCTTCGATCAGGCTGGCTGCGTGCGACAGGCGGTGGTGCTCGGCCTGCACGTCTTCCCACTCGCCCGGTTGGGGGCCAAGCTTCTGCAATTCGTTGACCTGCCATTCAATGCGCTCGCGCTCGAGCTGGACTTCGCGCGACTGCTGCTCGGCGGCTTCGCGCGCGCGCACCACGGCGTGCCATTCTCGGTAACGTTCTCCGACCACGCGCACGGCGCCTTCCAGGCCCGCGTGGGCGTCGAGCAGGCTGCGCTGCGCATCCGCCTTGAGCAGCAGTTGATGCGCGTGCTGGCCGTGGATGTCGACCAGTTGCTCACCCACTTCGCGCAGCTGCGCCAGCGTGACGGCCGCGCCGTTGATGAAGGCTTTGCTGCGACCTGCGGCATCGACCGTGCGGCGCAGCAGAATCACGCCCTCGTCGTCGTGCAGTTCATGCGCCTCGAGCCATGCGGCCACATGCGGATGCACGTCGAACTCGGCGGTGATGTCGGCACGCGGCGCGCTTTCGCGCACGACGGCGGCATCGGCGCGCTCGCCCAACGTGAGTGCGAGTGCATCGATCAGGATGGATTTGCCCGCGCCAGTCTCGCCCGTAAACACGGTAAAACCGTCGGCCAGATCGAGATCCAGCGCGTGAACGATGACGAAATCGCGGATGGTGAGGCTGCGCAGCATGGAAGAGGTGTTAGAGCCGGTTGTCTTCGGTCGGGTACTCGTGCCAGTGCAGCTTTTTACGCAGCGTGGCGTAGTAGTTGTAGCCGATCGGGTGCAGCAGCCGCACCGTGCGTTCCGAGCGGCGCACCACGATGCGGTCACCGGGTAGCAAGGACGTGAGCGACTGCATGTCGAAGTTGACGCTGGCATCGCGCCCGCTGGTGACCTGGATGACCACCTCTGCGTCTTGCGGAATGACGATCGGCCGGTTCGACAGCGAGTGCGGTGCGATGGGCACCAGCACCAGACCCGAGAGCGCCGGATGCAGGATCGGCCCGCCCGCGGACAGTGCATACGCCGTCGAGCCCGTGGGCGTGGAAACGATCAAGCCGTCCGAACGCTGGTTGTACATGAAGAAGCCGTCGACCGACACGGCCAGTTCCACCATGCCCGAGGTGCCCGAGCGGTTGACCACCACGTCGTTGAAGGCGAGGGCGGAGAAGATGACCTCGTCGTCGCGCACGACCTGGGCCTGCAGCAGCGTGCGGGTTTCGGCCTCGTAGCGCCCCGACAACATGTCGGGCAGCACGGTGTGCACGTCGTCGAACGGGATGTCGGTCATGAAGCCGAGCCGCCCGTGGTTGACGCCGATCACGGGGACGCTGGCACCGGCCAGGTGGCGCCCGATGCCAAGCAGCGTGCCGTCGCCGCCGAGCACGACGGCCACGTCGGCGTGACGCGCCATCTCTTCGGGCGGCAGGGCAGGGTAATCCTGGACGCCGATGTTGAGCGCCGTGTCTCGCTCGAACACAATGTCATGCCCGCGCGCGGCAATGCACGACGCCAGTTCCATGAGCGGGCCGGCAATGTTGGCGGCCGAATACCGGCCGACCAGCGCGACGGTCTTGAAAGGCGAAACAGGCGAAGACGAGGCGGCGGGAGCTTGCGGGGCCACGGCGGACGGGGGAATCGACATGCGCGCATTACACCATATCGATATGGCCGTCGCCACGTCGGCGCGTGTTTAGTGGAGAAACGCCGACATCACCCGTAGACGGGCGCCGATTTTGCGTAAAATTGAAAAATCATGGACAAGCGCGCAACCATCCTCCTCAAGACCCTGATCGAACGGTATATCGCCGAGGGCCAGCCCGTGGGCTCGCGCACCTTGTCGAAGTATTCTGGGCTCGACCTGTCGCCGGCCACCATCCGCAATGTGATGTCCGACCTGGAGGAGATGGGCTTCATCGCCAGTCCGCACACCTCGGCCGGGCGCGTGCCGACGCCGCGCGGCTACCGCCTCTTTGTCGATACGATGCTGACGGCCAGCCCGCTGGATGTGCTGAGCACGCACGACCGCATGGCGCAGCAGATGGTCGGCGCGATTGCAGAGCAGGTGCGCACGCAACTGGCGTCGCATGGCTCGGAATCGTCGCAGCGGGTGATTGCGGCGGCGGCGCAAACCTTGTCCAACCTCTCGCAGTTTGCCGGCATCGTGATGACGCCGCGACGCACGCATGCGTTCCGGCAGATCGAATTCCTGAGGCTGTCGGAGTCCCGCATCCTGCTGATCGTCGTCACGCCCGAAGGTGACGTGCAGAACCGCATCATCCATACCGATACGCCCTACACCCCGTCACAGCTGGTGGAAGCGGCCAATTACATCAACGCGCATTACGGCGGCCAGACGTTCGATGCGGTGCGCGAAAGCCTGCGCGGCGAGTTGTCTGCGCTGCAGGCCGACATGACCGCGCTGATGCAGGCGGCCGTGGAGGCGGGCAGCAGCGCGGCGTCGGAGGAAGAGCCGGTCGTCATCTCGGGCGAGCGCAAGCTGCTGGAGGTGGAAGACCTGTCTTCGTCCATGGACAAGCTGCGCCGGCTCTTTGCGGTGTTTGAGCAGAAGACTGGCCTGCTGCAACTGCTGGACGTATCGAGCCGTGCCGAGGGCGTGCAGATCTTCATCGGCGGCGAAAGCAGCCTTGTGCCGCACGAAGACATGGCCGTCATCACCGCGCCGTACGAGGTGGACGGCAAGATCGTCGGCACGCTGGGCGTGATCGGGCCGATGCGCATGGCGTATGAGCGCGTGATCCCGATCGTGGATATCACAGCCAAGCTGCTATCCAGCACACTCAGCCAGTACTGAAACAACGCCGCCTGTGGCGGGCGGAGTTGCCCGCCAATGTCTCAGGCTGAAAACTGCTCGAACGCCGCCAGCGCATGCGTGGCGTACATCATCGAAGGGCCGCCTCCCATATAGACGGCTGTTCCCAACACCTCTTCGAGTTCGGCGCGGGTTGTGCCAAGTTTGACCAACGCTTGGACATGGAAGCCGATGCAGTCGTCGCAGCGGCTGGCGATGGCGATTCCTAGCGCCACCAGCTCTCGGGTCTTTTTGCTCAGTGCGCCATCTTTTGTGCCGGCTGCCGCCAGTTGGCTGAATGCCGTCATCAACTCCGGCTGCGATTCGCGCAAGCTGCGCATGTGCGCAGACACATCTTTGACCACGCTTTTGAATTCGGGCATGCCGCTCATGACAGTGCTCTCCTGGGACGGGTGTGGAGTGAGGTAGCGGGCTGGGCATATCGCATAAGCCGCCGCGCATCCTTTTCGAGCATTCTCGTCCGCGCCCCGGAGCGAGGTCATGATGTAGCGCAACGAGGCGCTCAGAAGCTCCCTGTGAATTGATACCGCCCGCCCGGGTGCCACATGGTTGCCACCGAGGCGACCTGGCCCTGCGACAGCGTCTTCCGCCGCAGCATCAGGCAGGGCTCGCGCACATCCATGTGCAGCATTTCGGCGATCTCGCGCGGAGGCAGGCGGGCCTCGATGCCGTAATCCACACCCTGCAATGGGGCGGCACGCATCAGGTAGGCGTTTGGCGTGGTCTGTGTGAAGTCCTGCTCCATGTATTCAGGCGCCAACGCGGCGTTCACCCAACGGTCTTCCACCTGGATCGGCAGGTCATTTTCGAAATGCACGATCAGTGAATGGAAGAGCACGCGGCCCGTCGGCACGCCAAACGAAGCCGCCATCGCTTCGTTGGCACGGGCACGCTCCAACTTGTGCAGTTCGGCGCGGTGCCTGTGGCCGCGCGTTGCGATTTCCTCGGCGATGTTGCGGATGGCCACCAGCGTTGCCTGGAACTTCTGCTGCGCGACGAACGTTCCCAGGCCCTGCACACGCGTGAGGATCTGCTCGGCGGTCAACTCGCGCAGGGCGCGATTGACCGTCATGCGTGACACGCCAAACGTCTGCGCGAGCGTGGTCTCCCCCGGGATCATTTCGCCTTCTTGCCACTCGCCGCTGCGGATGCGCATGAGGATGTCTTCCTTGATGCGCTGGAAGGCGGGCGTGCTGGCGGACGGGTCGTGTGACATGGACGTGGCTTGCGGCGCGGTTTGGGCGGCCGATGTGATGGGCGGATGGCGGTCATCATCAGGGTTTGCTCTTAGCTTGTAAAGTTTTCTTGCCTAAGTTGTATATACAACATAAGATGCGCTCCATGACAAAGGAGTTCGCAGGAGACCTCACATGAATGCCCCGACCAACGCTGCCCACCTGACCAACGATCCGCGCTACGACGCCTCGCGTGAAATCCGCGCCCCCCGCGGCACCGAGCTGCATTGCAAGAGCTGGCTGACCGAAGCGGCTTACCGCATGCTCCAGAACAACCTCGACCCCGACGTGGCCGAAAACCCCAAGCACCTCGTCGTCTATGGCGGGATTGGCCGTGCCGCACGTGACTGGGCCTGCTTCGACAAGATCCTGGAAACGCTGCGCGAGCTGAACGATGACGAATCGCTGCTCGTGCAATCGGGCAAGCCGGTGGGCGTTTTCAAGACCCACCCGGATGCACCGCGCGTCTTGATCGCCAACTCCAATCTCGTGCCCAAGTGGGCGAACTGGGAACACTTCAACGAGCTGGATCGCAAGGGCCTGTTCATGTACGGCCAGATGACCGCTGGTAGCTGGATCTACATCGGCAGCCAAGGCATCGTGCAAGGCACGTACGAGACGTTTGCCGAGGCCGGTCGTCAACATTACGACGGCAAGCTGGCTGGCAAGTGGATCCTGACCGCCGGCCTGGGCGGCATGGGCGGCGCACAGCCGCTGGCCGCCACGCTGGCCGGTGCCGTGTCGTTGAACATCGAATGCCAGCAATCGAGCATCGATTTCCGCCTGCGTACGCGCTACCTGGACAAACAAGCCAAGGACATCGACGACGCATTCAATCTGATTCGCCACCATTGCGAGCGCGGCGAGGCCGTGTCCATCGGCCTGCTCGGCAATGCGGCGGAAATCCTGCCGGAGCTGGTCAAGCGTGCCCGCGCTGGCGGCTTGAAGCCGGATCTGGTGACTGACCAGACCTCGGCGCATGATCTGGTCAACGGCTACCTGCCGGTCGGCTGGACGGTCGAGCAATGGCGTGCTGCGCAACGCGATCCGTCGCAGCACGCCCGCCTGACCGATGAGGCCGCGAAGTCGTGCGCCGTGCACGTGCAGGCCATGCTCGACTTCCAGGCCATGGGCATCCCGACCGTCGACTACGGCAACAACATCCGCCAGGTCGCGTTCGACCAGGGCGTGAAGAAAGCCTTCGACTTCCCGGGCTTCGTGCCGGCCTACATTCGTCCGCTGTTCTGCGAGGGCAAGGGACCGTTCCGCTGGGTGGCGCTGTCCGGCGACCCGGAAGACATCTACAAGACCGACGCGAAGATCAAGGAACTCTTCCCGCACAACACGCACGTGCACCGCTGGCTCGACATGGCGCGTGACCGCATCGCCTTCCAGGGCCTGCCCGCCCGCATCTGCTGGCTCGGCCTGGGTGAGCGTCACCTGGCTGGCCTGGCCTTCAATGAGATGGTCAAGAACGGCGAACTGAAGGCGCCCGTCGTGATCGGCCGCGATCACCTCGACACCGGCTCCGTGGCGAGCCCCAACCGCGAAACCGAAGCCATGCGCGACGGCACCGACGCCGTGTCGGACTGGCCGCTGCTCAACGCGCTGCTGAACACAGCCGGCGGTGCGACGTGGGTGTCGCTGCACCACGGCGGCGGTGTCGGCATGGGCTATTCGCAGCATTCGGGCGTGGTGATCGTCGCCGACGGGACGGACGCTGCGGCAAAGCGTCTGGGCCGTGTGCTCGTCAACGATTCGGGCTCCGGCGTCATGCGCCATGCCGATGCCGGCTACGAAACCGCCATTGCCTGCGCCAAGCGCAACGGTTTGAATCTGCCGATGATCGGCTAAGTTAAAGACATCCTGCTCGTATTGCTATGAACACCATGACCACGCCCCCCATCCTCACACTGCAACCGGGCGAAATGTCCTTTGCAGATCTGCGTCGCGTATGGCTCGCCCCCACGCCTGTCGCCCTGTCCGGCGACTGCGCGGCCGCGATCGAGGCGTCGGCCGCGACCGTGCAGGCCATCGTCGCCAAGGGCGCGCCTGCCTATGGCATCAACACCGGATTCGGCCTGCTGGCCAAAACGCAGATCGCTACGCACGAACTGGAGCGCCTGCAACGCAATCTGATCCTGTCGCACGCCGTGGGCACGGGTCAAGACCTGAGCGACAACGTGGCGCGCCTCGTGTTGTTGATGAAAGCGGCCAGTCTCGCACGTGGCTATTCGGGCGTGCGCCGGGTCGTGATCGACACGCTGCTGGCGCTGCTGAACGCAGGCATCGTGCCGTGCATTCCGTCCAAGGGTTCGGTGGGCGCGTCGGGCGATCTGGCGCCGCTCGCGCACATGACGCTGGCCCTGCTGGGCGAAGGCGACGTCCGCGTGAATGGCGTACGCACGCCGGCACGTGCGGCACTGGCTGCCGCCGGCATCGAGCCGATTGCGCTGGCCGCAAAGGAAGGCTTGGCGCTCATCAACGGCACGCAAGTGTCGACCGCGCTGGCACTCAACGGCCTGTTCCTGGCTGAGCGTCTGCTGCAAGCCGCCACCGTGTCGGGTGCGTTGTCGGTGGATGCCGCCAAGGGCAGCGATGCGCCGTTCGACCCGCGCGTGCACGCCGTGCGCGGTCAGCCTGGGCAGATTGCGACCGCCGCGGTGTACCGCAACCTGCTGGCCGGCAGCGCCATCCGCCAGTCGCACCTCGTGGGCGATAAGCGCGTGCAAGATCCGTACAGCCTGCGCTGCCAGCCGCAAGTCATGGGCGCGTGTTTTGACCTGATTCGTCAGGCTGGCGCCACGCTGCTCACCGAAGCCAACGCGGTGACTGACAACCCGCTGGTTTACGCCGACGCCGGTGAAGTGATTTCGGGCGGCAACTTCCATGCGGAACCGGTCGCGTTTGCGGCTGACATGCTCGCGCTGGCAATTGCCGAGATCGGTGCGCTATCCGAGCGCCGCATCGCGTTGCTGATCGACTCCACGCTGTCGGGCCTGCCGCCGTTCCTGGTCGAGCAGCCGGGTCTGAACTCGGGCTTCATGATCGCGCACGTCACTGCGGCCGCGCTGGCATCGGAGAACAAGACGTTCGCCCACCCGGCCAGCGTCGACAGCCTGCCCACCTCCGCCAACCAGGAAGACCACGTCAGCATGGCCACCTTCGCCGGCCGCCGTCTGCAGGACATGGCAGAGAACACGGCCACCATCGTCGGCATCGAAGCGCTGGCGGCAGCGCAGGGCATCGACTTCCACAAGCCGCTGGCGACGTCCGACACGCTGCAGAAAGCGCATGGCTGCATCCGCGCGCGCGTGGCGTACTACGGTGAAGATCGCCTGTTCGCCCCCGACATCGAAGGCGCCCGCCGCCTCGTGCTCGACGGCGATCTGGGCGACTCGTGCCGCACGCATATCAGCGAACTTTCTCTCCGTTGACCATGCTTGCCCCAGCTGAATCGAACGTCTGGCAAGGCCGCGTCGACGCGGAGGAGGGCCCGCTGGGTTTGCGTTGGCACCAGACCGTGCGCCGCATCGATGCATCGACGCCGCTGGCCAACTCCGTCGCTCTGGCGGGGTTCGCTTGCGACGCGGGTGTCGCGCGCAACCACGGGCGGATCGGTGCACAAGCCGGCCCGGCAGCCATCCGTAAGATGCTCGCGAACTTGCCCGCGCGTGCCGGCCGTGTGGTCGTCGATGCGGGCGATGTGACCTGCCAAGGCGACGCGCTGGAAGATGCGCAGAGCGAGTTGTCCGGAGTGCTTCACGATCTGCTCGACCGCGGCGCGTTTCCGATCGCGCTCGGCGGCGGGCATGAGATTGCATGGGCATCGTTTGGCGGCTTGGCGCGGCATCTGGCGGCGAAATCCGATCAGCCTCCACGCATCGGCATTCTCAACCTCGATGCGCATTTCGATCTGCGTGCGGGTGAGCGCGGCAGCTCGGGCACGCCCTTTCGCCAGATCGCCGAAGACTGCGCGCGGCGCGGCTGGCCGTTCCACTACGCCTGCCTGGGCGTGAGCACCTACGCCAACACCGAAGCGCTGTTCGCGCGTGCGCGCCAGCTTGGCGTGCGCTGGATGCACGACGACGAGATGGACGTCATGCAGCTCGCTCACGTGCTGAAGGTGGTCGAAGTGTTCCTGAGCCAGGTTGATCACGTCTATTTGACGATGTGCCTGGACGTACTGCCGGCCGCTGTCGCCCCCGGCGTGAGCGCACCATCCGCACGCGGTGTGGGAATGGACGTGATCGAGCCCATCGTCGATCGTGTGGTCAGCTCCGGCAAGCTACGGCTGGCGGATGTGGCGGAGCTGAACCCGTCGCTCGACATTGACAATCACACGGCACGTGTCGCTGCCCGCCTGGTTGCGCGGGTAGCGGACGGCATTGGCCTGCAAGGAACCGCTCATGGCTGATCTGGCCAACCCGCACTGGGATGCGCTCTGGACCAACGTCCACCTCGCCACGCTCGCCGCCGATGCTGACGGCTACGGCGAGGTCCGCGATGGTGCCATCGCCGTCAAGGATGGCCGCATTGCGTGGCTTGGCTACCGGGCCGATCTGCCCGTCAACGCCCGCGCGACACGCGAGCACGATGCTGGCGGCGCGTGGCTCACCCCGGGCCTGATCGATTGCCACACGCATCTGGTCTATGCCGGCAATCGCAGCAATGAATTCGAAGCGCGCCTGAACGGCGTGCCGTACGAAGAGATCGCGCGGTCGGGCGGGGGCATCCTGTCCACCGTCCGTGCCACGCGTGCGGCCAGCGAAGACGCATTGGCCGCAGCCAGCCTGCCGCGCCTGAACGCACTGCGCGCCGAAGGTGTTACCGCCATCGAAATCAAATCCGGCTACGGCTTGGACCTGGAAACCGAGCGCCGCATGCTGCGTGTTGCCCGCCGCTTCGGCCAGTCGTTGCCGGTGCGCGTGCGCACGACGTTCCTCGGCGCGCACGCGGTGCCGCCCGAATTTGCTGGCCGTGCGGATGACTACATCGACCACCTCTGCGCTGATGTGCTGCCCGCGCTCGCAGCAGAAGGTCTGGTCGATGCCGTCGACGCCTTTTGCGAAACCATTGGCTTCACGCCTGCACAAACGGCGCGCATGTTCGATGCCGCGCAGCGCCTGGGTCTGCCGGTCAAGCTGCACGCCGAGCAGCTCTCCGATCAGGGCGGCGCGGCATTAGTTGCACGCTACGGCGGCCTTTCTGCTGATCACCTCGAATGTCTGACCGACGCCGGCATCGCAGCCATGGCACGGGCCGGCACGGTGGCCGTGCTGCTGCCCGGCGCGTTCTACTGTCTGCGCGAAACGCGCCTGCCGCCGATGGCAGCGTTGCGTGCCGCTGGTGTGCCAATGGCCGTGTCGACCGACTGCAACCCCGGTACGTCGCCGCTGTCGTCGCTGCTGCTGGCGATGAACATGGCATGCACGCTGTTCCGCCTGACGCCTCTGGAAGCACTGACCGGCGCCACGCGTCACGCCGCCGCAGCGCTGGGTCTGTCCGGCACGTGCGGTGTGCTTGCCCCGGGCTGCGCGGCAGATTTCGCGCTCTGGCGCATCGACCGGCCCGCTGATCTGGCGTATGCGATGGGGCTCAACCCGTGTGCCAGTGTGGTCAAGGATGGCGTGGTAGTGGCGTAAGGCACACCCGATGACTCGGCTCGTATAATCGGCCGGTCTATCGCGAACCCGCGCCCATGCCTTTCTTGCCCGAACCCCTGTTCCAGCACGGTCAGCCCGATCGCACGGCGATCCTGCTCGTCAACCTCGGCACGCCCGACGGCACGTCGCCGCGCGAGGTGGGCCGCTACCTGCGTCAGTTCCTGTCCGACCCACGCGTGGTGGAGATTCCGCGCGCCGCGTGGTGGTTCATCCTCAACTTGCTGATCGTGCCGCTGCGTTCGCGGGCGTCGGCGCACAAGTACGAGAGCATCTGGCTGCGTGAGGCCAACAAGACGGGTTCGCCGCTGCTCGTTTATAGCGAGCGCCAGGCTCATGCGCTGCAGCAGTTGCTGAACGCCCAGGGCCACGATGTGGTGGTCGCCTGCGCGATGCGTTATGGCAATCCGTCGATCCCATCGGTCCTGCAAGCGCTGCGCAAGCAGGGTGTCGAGCGCATCCTTGTGTTGCCGATGTATCCGCAGTATTCCGGCACCACCACTGCGACGGCCTTCGACGAGGTCTTCCGCGTGCTGGGTGAAATGCGCAATCAGCCCGAGTTGCGACTGGTCAAGCATTTCCACGATGACCCCGCTTACATCAATGCGCTGCACCAGCAGGTCGGGGCGTATTGGGCGCAGCATGGCGCGCCTGACTTTGCGCATGGCGACAAACTGGTGCTGTCGTTCCATGGCGTGCCGCGACGAACGCTGGAGTTGGGTGACCCTTACCACTGCGAATGCCTGAAGACCGGCCGCTTGCTGGGCGAAGCGCTTGGCCTGCAGCCGGGTCAGTACCTAGTCACCTTCCAGTCACGCTTTGGCCGCGCCGAATGGCTGCAGCCATACACCGCTCCCACGCTTGAAGAGCTCGGCCGCGTTGGTACCAACCGCGTCGACGTGTTCTGCCCTGGCTTCCCGGCCGATTGCCTAGAGACGCTCGAAGAGATCGCCATGGAAGGGCAGTCGACCTTCCGTGTCGCCGGTGGCAAGGAATTCCATTACATCCCTTGCCTGAATGACAGCGAAGCGTGGATTGCCGGCATTGCCGACATTGCGCTGGCGCATCTTCAGGGCTGGCCGCTCACGCTTACGCATCCGCATGTGCTGGAAGCCAGCCGCACACGTGCACAGAGCAAGGGGGCGGCCGCATGAAAGTGAGCACCGACGTGGCCGGTCGCGTGCGCATCGACAAGTGGCTATGGGCGGCGCGCTTCTTCAAGACACGGTCGCAGGCGACCGATGCGGTGGAGCGCGGTCGCGTGCAGATCAACGATCAGCCGGTTCGCCCCGCCAAGGATGTCAAAATTGGTGACCGCGTGCGAGTGCACGCGCATGAACAACAGTGGGAAGTAGAGGTGCTGGCGCTGGCCGAAGTACGCGGCCCAGCTTCCGTTGCACAAACGCTCTATGCCGAGACGGACATCAGTCGCTTAAAACGCGAAGAGAACGCCGACAAACGCCGGCTGTATCGGGAACCCGCCACACAAATTGCTGGCCGACCGACCAAGCGAGACCGGCGGCGAATCGACAAACTCGGCGGAGAGTGAGGTATACCGAGCGAGTGTGTGCTAACTTAATACGCTCAAGCCGCGCGGCATCTGCTGCATCTGCGCCGGCTTGATGATGTAGTGCTTGAAGAATGCCTTGCCGCTACCGTACTCCGTATAACGCGGCGTGACGGCCCCAGACAGGCAAATGAACGTTGTGGCTGCGGTCAGGGTCAACAGCAGGAGCACGGTCAGAACGGGCAGCTTGTTATGCATGGTACGAACCCTCAAAGAAGCTCGCGCCCCCCAGTTTTTTCTTGCATCATAGGCGGCCAATAAAGGCGTCGCAATTGCCGTGCCGTTGCAAGCTGATGAAAGTTGTAACCCCATATTTCGTGATGCACGGCGCACAGTTGCTGCGCATCCGGCGCCCTTGAAAAGCGCGCCAAATGCCCCATAACGGGGACAAATCTTTTGTAAAAATCCAGCGGATCGTCTTCGGGCACATGCCGTGCGTCGATCCTCTTTATCCAGCGCTATGAAACACACTCCGGACACCCCCTCGAACTCGGACATGCCAACGGACACCCAAGCCACCCAGCCGAACCAGTCGGCGACGGGCCAGGCGGCCCACGCTTATTCGAGCCAGGCTCAGCGCGCGAGCGCCGACGCCCAGGCTGTCGCCGGTGACGAAGCCGCCGTGGCAGAAGCCGTGGCCGACATGGACGTCGCTGAACTGCGCCGTCAGCTGGAAGCCGCTGAAGAAAAGGCGCGCCAGAATTATGAAAACTGGGCGCGCGCCACGGCCGAAGGCGAGAACATTCGCCGCCGTGGTCAGGACGATGTGGCGAAGGCCCACAAGTTCGCCATCGAAGGTTTTGCGGAATACCTGCTGCCGGTAATGGACAGCCTTCAGGCCGCTTTGGCCGACACGTCGGGCGATGCCACCAAGCTGCGTGAGGGCGTTGAACTTACGCTCAAGCAGCTTTACGCCGCGTTCGAAAAGGGGCGTGTGACCGAACTGAACCCCGTGGGTGAAAAGTTCGATCCGCATCGTCATCAAGCCATCTCGATGGTGCCGGCCGATCAGGAAGCCAATACCGTGGTGGCGGTGCTTCAGCGCGGCTACACGCTGGCCGACCGCGTGCTGCGCCCGGCCCTCGTGACGGTGGCGGCGCCCAAGTAAGCCAGCGCTCCGTGATCCTCCAGAACACAACCACTTCGCAAGACGCCAACGGCGCGATCCCGGTCGACAAGACCGCGTTCGCGGCGTTTGGCATGCGCGAAGTGAGCACCGAGACCTTCGACGCGGCCATTGCGGCGGCGGGCGATGCGCTCGTCTGCGTGTTCTTCTGGGGCGTCGATTGCTTCAACTGCGAGATGGCCAAGAAAGCCATGCTCGCGCAACCGACCGCCGTGCGTGAGCTTGGGCTGAACTGGCTGCACGCCAACGTCTATGCACACCCTCAGCTGGGCCAGCGCTTTGGCCTGCACGGTATTCCGGTGTTCATGTTTTTCCATCGTGGCAAGAAGCTCGGCCGGGCGACCGGCTGGCATGGCCACGCGCAGTTTGCCGCTGCCGTTGCCAATGCGCGCAATAAGCTGGCCGGCAAGCCTCTTGTCTGAGGCGGCGACCATCATGACGTCGATGCCGGTGGCTGCGGCCTTTCTTCTCTCTTCGTCTTTCCGTGCTGTGCGCCCCAAGCGCGTGGCGCGCACTTCGCCGCGCGCCGCCCAGGCGATGAACGCGGCCATTGCCGCCGCCCGGCGGTTGTTCTAGTGCCCTTGCGGCACGTTGCCGCCGGGCTCTCTCTACTCCCCCCAGAAGTTTCAGCTTCGTATCACCGCCGGCCGGCCTATGCGCCCGCTGGTTTTCTTGCCGCTGCGTTGCATTGGCCCGGAAGGCCATCGGCAGCGGCTTTGCCTAGTGTTGAACATAGACCTGTAGGAGATCGTCATGTCCAAAGCAGCCACCATCTACCTGACCGAGTTGGACCTCACCCGCCTGGAAAATGCCGCCACCCGCGCGGGCAGCAACTCGCCGCTGGCCGATCTGGTCGACGACCTGATTACCCGTGCCAACGTGGTGCCCGGCAACAAGATTCCCGCCGATGTGGTGACCATGAATTCGGTCGTGTGCGTGGTGGACGACGCCGGCGCCGAACAAGAGTGGACGCTCGTCTACCCGGAAGAGGCCAACGTGACGTCGGCCAAGCTGTCGGTGCTCTCGCCGATGGGCGCTGCGCTGCTGGGTGCGCGTGCGGGCAAGTCGGTCAAATACTCGGCGCCCAATGGTGCCGAGCGCTCCTTGCGCATCGACCGCGTCGCGTTCCAGCCCGAGTCCAGCGGCCAGCACACGCTCTAAGCCGGCTGCGTCCTATCGCGAGAGGCTGTACCCGACACGCAATTGCGAGCCCAGCTTGTGGTTGTAGTCGAGCAGGCTCTCGCCGTAGCCGGTGAAATACTGGATGAATAGATAGCCAGCCGTGCCGGTGAAGATCCGGCTCATCGGATACGTCAATTGCGCGTCGACGCTGCCATACGCCTTGCGGGTGCCCTTGCGCAGCGTGGCGGCCAATTCCCAGCCGTTGGGGGCGCCGTAGGACACGCGGAAATCCCCAAAACCACGGTAGTGCGCGATGTCGGTGTTGCCAGTGCGCGTAAGGTACGCGTACAGCTTCGGTTCGAACTTCCAGTGGTAGTCGTTCAGGTCACCAAAGTGGAACGTGGGGCGTACAAACACGGTGTTGATGGCGCGTGACGCATCGCCGTCGCGGCCGTTCGATTCGTGCTCGATGCCGCCCGCGAACGATAGCCGCGTGAGGGCGCCGCCACGGATGCCCGTATCGGGCCGGTAATAGAACACGCTCGGCCGGTAGTTCGTATCGCGGAACGGCGCAGATTCCTTGCCCACATCCCACAACGAGAACTGCGTATAACCGAAGTACACGTTATCCAGCAGCGCTGCCGATGCCGGGTTCTCAGGCTGAAAAATCCGAAATTTGAAGCTCAATTGGAACTTGGCGTTGAGGCCCCCGTGCGCGCCCACTGCGGCGAACATGGGTTCGTGGAAAGTCAGGCGCGCGGTGTCTTCGGGCGGACGCGATGCCTCGCCACTGCCAGCAACTGCCACGGGAGCGGGCGGGGTAGCCGTAGCAGTTGCACTGGCGGCGGGGGCGCTTGGGTTGGTGCCCAGCGCACCCCCGGGGCGGGTCGCTTCGGCGGCGGCGTTGCGGGCGGCGCCGGTGGGGGC